>JBDGRJ010000001.1:0-1726 GCA_042218115.1 Minisyncoccia bacterium
CAGGAACCTCCACATTAACAGTGTGGCGTTCTACCAGTTGAACTACAGGGGAATCTGACTTTATATTAGAGAGTAAACAGTATTTTGTCAATGCTCAGTCTATGATCTTTCTCCAGTCGGGAAGCTTCTGACCTAGATGATAGTTACTAAATTTATAAATTATATTATGCATTTTAGGGTCATATTCTAGATGTTCCGGTTTAGAAAAGTCTACTGATAGAGCTGATTTTAAATTTTCTGCTGTTTCTTTACTGCATTTTAAATAACTACCAGCACCAGACTCAATAAATCTACCCTCAGATACAGAAAAACCAACCACCTCTTCTGCCGGCTCTAAATCTGGCTTAAAACCCACCAAAGATATTAGCTGCAATACGAATGCATCTAGTAAAAAAGGGTTGGTTGGGTTATTCTTTAAGTACGAAAGCCACTCTAAAAGCAATTTAAAAACTCCCGGGGTGTCTTCACCTTCCTCAAGTACTTTATCTACTAATTTAGCTGAATATCCGGCTATCAACCCTTTATTATGGTCTTCTCTTAGTTCTTTAAAATACTCCAACCCATCCACCTTAGTTACTCTATTCCAGGTCTTTCCTCTGGCTGTTTGAACATCCACAAAAGAAAAGGGCTCAAGAAGATAGGAGTTCTTACTTTTTATCTTCTTAGTTCCTTTTGCTAATAGCTGAATCTTGCCTTTTTCTTTGCTTAAAAAAGTAACGATCTCGTCCGATTCTCTGTGGTCTCTTTTTGTTAAAACTAAAGTCAACATAGCTAAAGATAAGTATCCAGTATTAGCATAGCAGACTTCTCGTCTCTGCTTGCATCACCCTCCAGACTATCAGCCTCCTGTGAAGAGAAGCGCTCATCAACAAACTCAAAATCTGCTTCCACCTCTTTTTTTAGCTGGTTTGTAAACCCTCTAACTTCCTTACTTTTAGAGGTCTCCTCTCCCTGGGTAGATAAAGGGAGCCCTATTACTATTTGGGTTATGTCTTGATTTTCTATTATAGAGCTGATCTGTTCTATTTTTTCTGTAGTAGTCTCTGCTGTAATGGTTTTAAAAGGAGTTGCTATCTCTAGCTCTTCATCAGCTAATGCTAGGCCGACTTTTTTTTCTCCGTAATCTATACCTAAATATTTCATCCTATATCTTCTCCTGGTCTTTTTGTAGCTACAGTAGGTCCATCCGGCTCGACTATGACCGTATGCTCAAAGTGTCCTGCCGAACCTCCATCCTCAGTCACTATGCTCCACTCATTTTCTCCTGTGGTCACCTCCGGATTACCGCCTTGGGTCAACATCGGCTCAATGGCTATGACAACACCCTCTTTTAGTTCTTGTTGCTCGCCTTGCTCAGTGTAAAAGTTAAATACATTCGGTTCCTCGTGTACTTCATGTCCCACTCCGTGCCCACAGAGCCTTTTCACTATACCAAAACCCTCAGGTTCTACTATCTCCTCTACTTTTTTTCCTATATCAGCTACAGTATTTCCAACCCGAGCTTGGTCGATCGCTGCATAGAGCGCCCTCTGGGTAGTTTTTAAAAGATTCTCTTTATCTTCATTATTATTTTCTCCTATAATTTTGCTGAAAGCTGTATCGGTAATATACCCGCCATGTTTTGAGTGCGGGTTTATTATGTGTTGATGCTCATCTTCTACAGGCCACTCCATACCTACATCGATGGAGACAATATCACCCGGTTGTAATACTCTGTCATCAGCAA
>JBDGRJ010000001.1:1736-16553 GCA_042218115.1 Minisyncoccia bacterium
AGCGCAGATAGCATGAGGAAAGGGGTCTTTGGTAGGATCAGACTTATACCCCTTAAATACCGGGCTTCCGCCTGCTTCTATGATTCGTGACTCCACTCTTTTGTCTACATCAGATAAATTTACTCCCGGTTCCAGTGACTCCTTCACATCAGCCAATATATCAGCTACTATCTTCCCTCCCTCTTTTATTATTTTTCTTTCTTCTTTGCTTTTTATATAGGGCATAGTTAATATTGTAGTACTTCTTCAATACTCTCCTCTACCTCTTCTATGGGCTGATCCCCATCTACTGTTTTTAGAACCCCCAAAGAATCATAATAGTCTAATATGGGCTGTAGAGCATCTTGTCCTTGCTCCTCCATCCTTTGTTTTATAATCTCTTCTTTATCGTCACTTCGACCGCTGTCCTCACCTCTTTTCTTCAACCTTCTTATTGCTTCTTGTTCTGGAACTTTAATCTCCAACACTCTCACCTCTTCTTGTAGGCCTTGACTTCGAAAGAACTTCTGATAACTTTTTGCTTGCTCTAATGTACGAATGGCTCCATCCAAAACTACACCGTCTTTATCTTCCAGTCCTTGTTGGATCTTAGGGAACGCTAGTTTATATACATATTTATCGGGTACTACCTTGCCTTCATCCATATAGCTTTTTATCTCCTTATAGACCTCATCTGATAGCTGATCTCGGTCCAAGTCTCTAAATATATCACCGGTGGATATATGTTCATAATTATGCTTATCCGCTATTCTCTCCGCTTGTGTGCCTTTACCACTTCCGGGAATGCCGAGTAAAATAATTATTTGTTTCATCAAATTAAATTAATAAACAAGCAACTCCATTATATCAAAAATAAACTAAAATCATAGGAAAGCTAAACAACTACAATAAAATTTAAAAACCCATAACCTAGTAAGTTATGGAAAAATCCTACAATCTGAACTGCTGATGCGTTAAGCAAACTAAATTTGTTCGTATTCGTGTAAGGTAAGCTGAGCGTTAATCTTTTTGGCAACTCGTATAGCTACCTGTACTACAATAAGGAGGCTGGTACCACCTACCGCTAAGGTCTGGGAACCAGTAAAGGCCTGCATTATAAGGGGCAGCACAGCGATCAGACCTAAAAATAAAGCACCTGAAAAGACCAATCTGTTCATGGTCTTAGCTATGTATTTTTCAGTAGGTTTGCCTGGTCGAACACCAGGAATAAATGCACCCTGCTTTTGTAGATTCTCTGCAATATCCTTCGGATGAAAAATGATAGCAGTATAGAAGTAAGTAAAACCAAAAACCAAAATAAAGTATACAATTCCATAAAAAAGCTGGTCCTGAAATAAGTTTACCACTGTCTGGGCAAACGAACCAATGAATCCGGGGTAGTCCACGAACATCTGTCCTATCGTAGGAGGAAATAGCACTATAGAGATAGCAAAAATTATAGGGATAACACCAGCAGTATTTACCTTCAGGGGCAAGTAATTTTTAGGTCCACTTTCACCTTTGGGTCCTCGGGCTTGACTGGCATAGTTGATCGGTATGTTTCTTTGTCCTTCACTTATTATTACTACCCCGACGACAGTAACTATAGCAACGACCAAAAATAGTATATAAATATTCAGATCGGCTGCACTGTAGTTTATTATTGCATCTTTAACTGCCTGAGGAGCAGAAGCTATAATACCAGCGAAAATTAGCAAAGAGATACCGTTACCAATATTCTTTTCGCTTATCAGCTCACCGATCCACATCAAGAACATAGTTCCGGCAGCAGCAATAATAGACATTGAGATCAGACTTACTACACCCGTGTTGGTGATGATGCCTTGACCACTTCGAGATAACATTTGTATAAATCCAAAGGCCTGAAGTAATGCCAGAGGAAGTGTTGCAAACCTGGTATACATATTTATCTTCTTTTGCCCTTGTTCGCCCTCTTCCTTTTGCAACTTCTCTAAGGCCGGTACGGTCTTTTGCAGCATCTGAAAAATAATGGAAGCAGTAATATAGGGAGCAACACCCAGCATTGCTACAGAAAAATTCTCTACTGTTCCTCCAGAAAACATATTCAAAAGCCCGAATATTTGATTCCCCTCTAAAAATCTACTTAAAGCTTGAGTATCTACTCCCGGAATAGGGATATGAGCTACTGCCCGAAAAATCACTAACATTCCCAAAATAAACAAAATCTTATTACGGATATCTTTGATTTTCCAGATTTTTTTAAGCTTCTCTAGCATAAAATAAGAAGATGAAAAATTCCGAACCGGATTATTCTTCTTCTATCTCGCCCCCAGCCTGTTCTATTTTATCCTTTGCTTTAGAGCTGTAACCACAATTTACCACCTTAACTGCAGCTGAAATCTCACCCTGTGCCAAGATCTTCACCCCAGAATCTGTATTAGAGATGAGCCCCTTTTCTTTTAGGCTCCAGGGTGTGACTTCTTCGTCATCTTCAAATTTCTTGTCGATCTCTTCTACGTTTACCACCTCTTTATCATCTTTGTGGCTCTTAAATCCTCCGAGCTTGGGGATACGCATAATGTCCTGCTTCATACCGATATATAGTGTGCCTGATTTTCCTCCGGCTCTAGCTCTTTGCCCTTTAATACCTCGCCCACAATATACACCCTTGCCGGAGCTGGTTCCTCTTCCTACTCTTGTCTTATCCTGCTTGGATCCTTCTTTTGGTTTAATTGTATGAGCCCTCAATGCCATAATATATTATTAACTTTGTGTTTGTTGTTTTTCTCTATGTCTCAGCTCATCTGATCCCGGCTCTACCAAAAATGACTGTAGTGCATCAAAAGTAGCCTTCACATTAGTTATCTTATTTCGAGAACGACTAATAATCTTAGCAGAGGCATTATTGATGCCAGCTAAATCTAATACTGATCTGACTGCACCTCCGGCCATCAAACCTGAGCCTTGGGGGGCAGGTTTTATGATAATATTTGCTGCTTTAAAGTCAGACTGTACCTCATGTGGGATCGTATCATTTACTAAAGGTATCTCTATCATGTTCTTCTCAGCATGATTGAAAGCCTTGGTTATTGCTACTTGCACATCGTCACCCTTCTTCACTCCATATCCCACCTTGCCCTTTCTGTCTCCTATAGCTACAGTAGCTCGAAAACTCATTCTCTCACCACCTTTAGTAGTTCTCGTGACTCGGTCTATATCTAGAACCTCTTGTGAATATTTATTGTTTCTTCCCATATTATAAGTTTATTAAAAATCAAGACCACCTTCTCTGGCCCCTTCAGCCAAAGCCTCTACTCTACCATGATATTTATACTCTCCACGATCAAATACGACCTTTTCTACACCTTCTTCTTTAGCTCTCTCAGCAATCTTTAACCCGACCAGATAAGCATCCGCTTCCTTTCCTTCCAGATCAGTATCTCCATCTAAATCTTCCCGTGAGTCTGCACTAGCAATAGTATGAGACTCATCATCATTAATCAACTGAGCGTAAGTATAGTTCAAACTTCGGTACACCGACAATCGTGGCCTCTCAGCAGTACCATGAATCTTGCTTCTCGTTCTTTTCTTTCGTCTTTTACGTTGTTGTTTTTGCTTAGTTTTAGCCATATTTTTTATTATATCTCGCTTATATTCTATCTTATCTACTGTTTGTCGGGTTTAATTTCTCTGCGAGAAAGGTCTGCTCGATAGAGTAGTCGCAGAGAAATTACCTAGACAAAATCTCGCTGGGATTTTGTCTAAAGACAAACAGTAGGTAAGGTAGAAATTAAGCACCGGGACCCACCTCTTCAGAAGCAGTCTTACCTTCTTTTCTTCTGATATCCTCATCCACGTATTTGATACCCTTACCTTTATAAGGTTCCGGCGGTCGTACATTTCTAATCTCAGCAGCTACTTTGCCTACCAATTCTTTATCCGCACTCTCAATAGTTATCTTATTACCTTCTACTGAAGCATCGATAGAGCTAGGTATATCATAAACTACCGGCTCCGCAAAGCCAACTTCCAGTTCAATATCTGTGCCTTTTTCTTTTACCCTGTATCCTACACCATTAATTTCCAACTCTTTTTTGAATCCATCAGTAACACCTTCGACCATATTGGACAGATGAGAAGCAAATGTACCCCACAAGGATTTCTGTCTATTCTCCTCCGGGTTTTCCACTTCTACATTAGCTTCCCCCTCTTCTTCATTTATGTTTACAGAAACTTCAGCTGGCAAATCTCTTTGCAGCTCACCATTTGGACCTGATACTTTCAAAGTATCTGATTCAACTGTAATATCTACTTTATCGGAATATTCAATTGTCTGGTTTCCTATTCTTGACATAGTATTTTAGTATACTGAACAAAGTACCTCTCCACCGACACCCTCTTCTCTGGCCTGATGGTCGGTCATTACTCCCTTGGAGGTAGAGATAATAGCAATACCATAACCATTCTTTACTCTGGGAATCTCATCTTTGCTTCTATAGATCCTACGTCCCGGAACAGAAACTTTCTCTACTGAGTTTATCACGCCGTCTCCTTGTCCATCGTATTTTAAACTTATCTCAATGGTTCCTTGTGGTCCTTCTTCTACATGTTCTACACCTTCTATATAATCCTGACCATCGAGCACTTCTGCTATAGATAACTTTAAGTTCGAATAAGGAATATCAACACTGCTTTTTCCTGCAGCTTGAGCATTTCTAATTCTGGTCAACATGTCAGCTATTGTATCGGACATCATAGTATATAGTATTTATTACCAACTTGACTTACGAACCCCGGGCAAAAGCCCTTTGTTTGCAAACTCTCTAAAACAGATTCTACACATATCGAACTCTCTCATATAGCCTCGACAGCGGCCGCAGTTCCAGCATCGGTTTACCTTACGAGTGCTGTACTTGGGTTCTTTATTTGATTTTGCAATCTGTGCTTTGGTAGCCATATTGTTTAATTATCTTGATTATCTTCTTCTTTGAAAGGGAAGCCTAGATTGTCTAACAGCTCATAGCCCTGCTTGTCATTGTCGGCTGTTGTATTTACAGCGATCTGAACTCCGTGAACATTGTCCATATCCTCAAAGTTAGATTCAGGAAAAGCTACAGCCTCCTCTATACCTAAGCTATAATTTCCGTTGCCATCGAAGCTGTCTGGATCTAGACCCTTGAAGTCTTTAGTTCTCGGTAAAGTAAAATGTATCAGACGAAACAAGAATTCGTACATATTTTCTCCTCTCAAAGTTACTGACGAGCCTATTTTATCACCCTTTCTAATATCGAAATTGGAAATGCTTTGCCGGGCTTTGTTATGGACTGGTTGCTGTCCGGTAATAGCCCTCAGAGTTTCTTCTACCTTATTTACATACTCCTTGTCATCCTTTTTGTTGCCATAGCCAACATTTACTATCACCTTCTCTACTCGCGGTACCTCCATTTCATTGTCTAAACCTAACTCTTCTTGGAGTGTAGGAACTATTTCTTCATTGTATTTTTTCTTAAGCTCGACCATATTATTATTCTTCAATTATATTACCTGTCTGTTTAGAAACCCGTTTTTTTGTGCCGTTCTCGTAGGTGAACCCTACTCTTGTCGGCTCTTCAGTCTCTGGATCTAAAAGCATCACATTACTCACATCTATTGGTGCCGGAAGTTCTATAATCCTACCTTGTTGGTCATTTTGCTGAGGATTTATATGTTTTTTTAGAACATTCACATCATCGACGACAACTTTTCTCTTATCATCCTCATTTAAAACTTGGATAACCTCGCCTACCTTACCTTTATCATTTCCTGCTACGACTTTTACTTTGTCACCTTCTTTTATTTTAGCTTTAGCCATAATATATTGATTATAGAACTTCTGGCGCCAAAGAAAGAATCGATTCAAACCCGCGCGGCCGTAGTTCTCTAGCTACCGGGCCGAATACACGAGTACCTTTCGGTTCTTTTTCATCTTCTAAAATAACAGCTGCATTCTCATCAAAACGAATATATACTCCGTTATCACGACCCTTTTCTTTCTTTTGTCTCACTACTACTGCTTTTACTACCTCTCCTTTATCTACCATAGCTCTTGGATTTGCATCCCTAACTGAACAAGTGATTACATCTCCTACACGTGCAAATCTTTTCTGTCCACCGGTTTGAATCTTTACACATTTCAGTTTTTTAGCTCCTGTATTGTCTGCAACTTCAAGTTGCGTTTCTTTTTGTATCATATTAATCTTGTTCAATTATATCCACCAAACGCCAGCTTTTAGTTTTGCTGATGGGCCGACATTCTTGAAACTGTACTACATCTCCTTCTTCGGCCTCATTTTCCTCATCATGTACAGCATACCTCTTCGAAACTTCCAGCTGTTTTTCATACAATGGATGTTTCTTTAACCTTTCCACCCGAACTCGGATAGTCTTATCTTCCTTGTCACTTACCACTGTACCTTCGAATTTTCTTTTTATAGTATCTTCAGACATAATTATTGATTATCTTCTTCGTTAAGCAAAGTCAAAATTCTTGCTATCGTCTTTTTTACTTCTGTCAGTTTATGATTCTCCTTTAGAGCTCCTTCATTGGCCTTAAATCTCAGCTGTCTTTTCTTTTCTCTCAATTCATCCAATAAGTTATGTAGCTGCTGTGTAGATTTTGTCCTCAATTCATCTATATCCATACAATTATATTAAGAAATCATCTTTAGTCACGAACTCCACTTTGATCGGCAGCTTATGACCGGCTTTTGTCAGCGCTTCTTCAGCTTGCTCCTTGTCAATACCATCGATCTCAAACATAATAGTTCCCGGTTTTACATTACAGGCATAATAAGATGGCTCACCTTTACCTCCCCCCATAGGCATCTCGTCACCCTTTTCGGTCACGGGCCGATCGGGGAAAATCCTAGTCCACATCTGTCCACCTTTTTGCACATATCTAGTAATTACCTTACGTGCAGCCTCGATCTGCCTGGAATTTATTCGTGAGTGATCTTTTGACTTCAGACCGAACTCACCGAAATCTATGGTGTTTTTACTACTAGCCTTACCTTTATTTCTCCCTCTGGGTTTGTGGCATTTTCTGTGTTTTACTTTCTTTGGTAACAAC
Source organism: Minisyncoccia bacterium (assembly GCA_042218115.1). GTDB lineage: Bacteria > Patescibacteriota > Patescibacteriia > Magasanikbacterales > UBA922 > JBDGRJ01. Next base: position 8,806 of record JBDGRJ010000001.1, read on the forward strand.
ATAATATTGTATTATTTCTCCTGGTCAAACTTATCTTTGCGACCAAACACTTCACCTTTATAAATCCAGACTTTAATGCCGATAGTACCGTAAGTAGTATTTGCCTCGGCAAAAGCATAATCGATATCCGCACGTAAGGTAATCAAGGGAACCTTACCTTCAGAAAGCTTTTCAGTGCGAGCAATCTCGGATCCTCCCAACCTACCTGAGATCTCTATCTTTGCTCCTTGAGCACCAGCATTAGTGATACGATCTAAGGCTTTTTTCATAGCCCTTCTAGTCGGCACTCTGCCTTCTATCTTTTTCTTTAGTGTTTCAGCTATAACTGAAGCTGATAGCGCCGGTGATCTTACTTCTCGAACATTTATCTTCACATCCAGGTCTTGATACAAAATCTTGGTTTCTATGTGCTGTCTTAGATTCTCTATCTCTTCTCCTCCGCGCCCGATAATAAACCCTGGTTTTGCCGCTAAGATAGTAATATCCATACTTTCCGGATCTCTCTCGATACTAATCGCGTCGATATGAGAATCCTCATACTCATCCCTTATGTACTTTCTGATCTGTATATCCTGCTTTGCAAACTCGGAGTAGTTATCATCACTGTACCACTTTGAGTCCCAGGTGTATATTACTTGTTTTCGGTACGCTTCCGGATGAACGTTATGTGCCATATTATTGATTTAGTTGCTCAAAAAATTGATCTATCATCTCCTTTTTCAGATCGTCTGTAGAAAGTTCTATATCGTACTCTTCTTTAGCGTAATCTTTGATCTCATCTTTGGTCTTACGCATCAGCTTTTTGCGTGACTCTTCTTCGACCGGGGCTTGTTGCTGCTCATCTTGGTCTGTCTGCTTTTGTGATGACTCTTGTGTTTGTGTATCTGACCCGATTCGCTCCTCACCTTCAAGTACGATCTTAACGTGAGAGCTTCGTTTTCGAACAGGAGTAGTACGACCGAATGCTCTCGGCTTATGTCTCTTGAGGGTCGGACCCTCATCTACCGTTGCAATTTTAACAGTTAAAGTGGATTTGTCAAGGTTCTGATTATTTTCTGCGTTTGCTATAGCAGAATTTAGCAGCTTTAGCATCGGCTTAGCTGCTCTTTTCTTGGATAACCTCAGCTGAGACTTAGCCTCATCTGCATCCATATCTCTGATTAAATCAGCCAATAATCTCACCTTTCTCGGTGACATCCTCAGCTCATTTAATTTTGCTTTAGCTTGCTTGGTCATCAGAATTTATTAAAATATCTCTTCTTCCTCTTCTTCAGCCGCTTTTTGACCTCCGTGCTCAATGAAGGTCCTTGTTTTAGAAAACTCACCTAATTTATGTCCGACTTTTTTCTCATCAACAAATACCTCTTTAAACTCTCTGCCGTTGTGAACCTCAAATGTGTATCCAACCATCTCCGGGGTAATGGTACAGTCTCTGGCCCATGTTCGTATCGGCTCCTCCATCTCACCTGCATCGACTTTATTTATCTTCTTTTTTACATTCGGATCTATGTATGGACCCTTTTTTAAACTTCTGGACATAATATATTAATTATTCATTTCTACGTTTAACGATAAACTTATCACTCTCTTTGTTTTGATCTCTAGTCTTTTTACCCATTGCTTTTTTCGCTTGTGGTGTCTTTGGTGTCTCTTGCCCTACTGGTGTCCAACCTTCTCCACCTCCGTGCGGGTGATCCACAGGGTTCATAGCCTTACCTTTCACCGTAGGCCTGACCCCTCTGTGTCTTTTTCTCCCTGCCTTGCCCAGCTTTACCAGCTCATGCTCAGGATTACCCACTCTGCCTACTGTAGCAAACGCATCTTCAGGGAACATCCTAATCTCACTTGAGGGTAGCCTGATTTGTACATAATCATCTTCCTTAGCTTGAATCTGTGCTCCTGCACCTGCAGACCTTACGATCTGTCCACCTTTTCCAGGTGTGAACTCCAGGTTATATACAAACAATCCGATCGGGATGTGTTTGAGGGGCATCCTGTTTCCTACATCAGCGCTAATCTCATCCTTGGACGATTTGACAGTATCTCCGGACCTTAAGCCTTCAGCTGCTAATATATATGCCTTATCCGGGCCAGGTTCTTCTGATGGATATTCTACCAAGGCGATATGAGCGCTGCGATTGGGGTCATACTCCAGGGCTTCCACTTCACCCTCAACATCAAAATTCATCCTCTCAAAATCTACCTGCCTATATACTCGCTTCTGTTCTCCACCTCTGTGTCTTACGGTAATTTTACCTTGGTTATTTCTACCACCGGACTTTCGGATGACCGTAGTTAAGCTTGGTTCAGGGTCTTTATCAGCCAAGTGAGAAGTATCCAAAACACTCGCATCATTTTTTCTTCCTGGAGTTGTGGGTTTGTATGTTTTTATGGGCATAGTATTATACTTCTTCGTGGACATTAATAGTTTCACCTTCAGGGAGAGTAACTATTGCTTTTTTCCAGTCTTTTTGTTTTCCTTCCTGAAAGCGAAACCTCTTCTTTTTACCTTTAAAATTCATAGTGTTGACCTTAGCAGGTCTTACTCCATAATTTTGCTCTACAGCATTTTTAATATCTATTTTTGTCGCATCATTAGCTACTACAAAAGTATATTTTCCATCTTCTTCTTTCATAGTCGACTTTTCACTTATATGAGGGTGGACCAATACTTCTTTTGTATTTATATCTTTATTATTTCCTGGCATAGCTAGTTATTAAATCTGTTTTGCAGTACTTCAAGGCCTTCTTTAGAGGTGATCACATACTTATTGTTCAAAAAGTCCATAACATTTGCATCTTGAGCTCTCTGCAGAGTTAAATATGGAATATTCCTACAAGCAAGCCTCAACTCTTCTCTGTCTTCACCCGACAGCAGTAGAGTCGAAGCCTCCTCTTCAAATAGATTATCTAACAGTTCCGCTATCTCTTTGGTCTTGCCTGAGGTTTCGATCTCTTCTAGGATGTAAAACAGGTCCTCATTTATTTTATCAGTAAGACACATCTTAACAGCAGATCTTTTTTTAGATCTGTTTATTTTTTTGCGAGGATTTTCATCTTTTGAAGGGCCAAAAGTAACACCTCCATTCCTCCAAAGAGGTGAACGAATTGATCCGTGACGTGCTCTGCCGGTTCCTTTCTGCTGCCATGGCTTACTGCCACCACCGGATTTTTGTGATCGGTCTTTAGTATGAGCCCATGCCTCTCTCTGGTTAGCCCTCAAGGCAGTAAACACTTCATGCACAACATGATCTTTAATCTCAGCACCAAAAATATCCTCGTTTAATTGCAAAGTGCCTTGTTCTTTGCCTTGTTGGTTGTAAGTGTTTACTTCGACCATACTATGTTATTAATCCTGCTGAGAACTTTCCTCTTCCTCTTCGTTGGTTTCATCTTCTGTTAGTTCAATAGTACCCTCGTCAGTAAAGATTCTAAGTAAATTACCTTTCGCTCCCGGCAGACCACCTTTTATCAAAAGTTCATCTTCATCTGATTTAATATCCACTATTTCCAAGTTTTGAATCGTGGTTGATTTATTGCCCATCTGACCAGGCATCTTTTTACCTTTAAATACTTTTGAAGGTCCGGTAGGGCCTGCACTACCCGGCATACGATGCTGGTCTTTTGTACCGTGAGTAGCAGGTGCTCCTGCAAAGTCATGTCTTTTAACTACACCCTGAAACCCTCTGCCTTTTGTGGTTCCTTGTACATCTACCTTTTCTCCTGTTTCAAAAATATTTACAGTAAGCTTATCTCCACGTTCTAGCTGATGGTCCGGATCTATTCTAAAATCCTGCATAATCTTTACTGGCTGCAAATCTTGTAAATGTTCTTGCTGGGGTTTGTTTAGTCGCCACTGCTTCTGCTCCTCAAAACCTATCTGAACAGCACTAACCTCATTTTCATTTTGACCACCTTCTTTTACTTGTGTGACTATACAGGGTCCAGCCTGAACTCGTGTAACCGGTATCACTTCACCATCATCTCTAAATGCTTGTGTCATATCCAGTTTTCGTCCCAACAAAAATTTCATAGCTCTAAAAACTAATAAAAAAACTAGAAAGAATCATGTAAGTCGAGTTTTTACATGATTCTTTCTAGCTTAACTATTTTATGTTAAGCTGTTGCTATCAGTACATTTAGTGAGCTCGGAAAACTATCTTATTGCGACCCACAGTTTACACTTTTTAACAAGATTTGTCAAACGGCGGTTATAAAAAAATAAGACCGGAGTTTCCCGGTCTATTTTTTATCGCATCTTTATCTCGACATCTACTCCGCTGGGTAGATTCAAGTTCATCAGAGCATCTATAGCCTTCGGGTTTAGATCATCAACATCAATAAGGCGCTTGTGGGTACGTCTCTCAAACTGTTCGTGTGATTGTGGAGTGACGAAAGGAGATCTTTTGACGCTAAAGTTTTCTACCGAAGTCGGAAGTGGTACCGGTCCGGTTATATCAGCATCGTTCCTTTGGGCTGTCTCCATGATAGTATCGGCCGCCTTATCGATAATCTTATGATCGTATGCTTGCAGTCTGATTCGTATTGATTTTCCTGTCGGATTTGAGTCTGACATCTGTGTAATTAATTAAATAAGCAAGGGGGGCAAAAAGCCCCCCGTATATGTTTATTCAATAATATCCGTAACGACTCCCGCTCCTACTGTTCTACCACCCTCTCTAATCGCAAATCTCATCTGATCCTCGATAGCTACCGGCTGAATAAGCTCGATATCCAACTCTACAGTGTCTCCCGGCATAACCATCTCTGTGTCATCCGGTAGTGTCACTTCTCCGGTTACATCAGTGGTTCTGATGTAGAACTGTGGTTTGTAACCATCAAAGAATGGCTTGTGTCTTCCGCCTTCATCTTTATCCAGAGCGTATACCTCAGCGGAGAACTTAGTATGAGGTGTAATTGATCCCGGCTTTGCCAAGACCTGCCCTCTTTGCACGTCTTCTTTTTCTATACCACGAAGTAAAATTCCAGCATTGTCACCAGCTTGACCTTCCTCTAGAGACTTATTAAACATCTCGATTCCGGTGACGACAGTCTCTTGAACATCCTCTTCCATACCTACGATCTCGACATCATCCTCAAGCTCTACGGTACCTCTTTCTATCCTACCTGTAACTACAGTACCTCGACCTTCGATAGTAAAGATGTCTTCGATAGGCATCAAGAAAGGCTGATCCAGATCTCTCTCTGGAGCAGGAATATTCTCATCCATGGACTCAAGAAGATCCAAGATAGGCTGTGCCTTCTCATCATCAGATGGGTTTTCTACAGCTTCTAGAGCTGACCCTCTGACTATAGGTGTGTTTTCCGGATCAAAGTCATACTCTTCAAGCAAGTCTTTGATCTCAGCTTCTACCAGGTCGATCAGTTCCGGATCGGAAACCTGGTCGGTCTTATTCAAGAAGACCACAATCTGTGGTACATCCACCTGACGAGCAAGTAGAATGTGTTCTCTAGTCTGAGGCATAGGGCCGTCTGCTGCGGACACGACCAAAATAGCCCCATCCATCTGAGCTGCTCCCGTAATCATGTTTTTGACGTAGTCTGCGTGGCCGGGGCAGTCTACGTGGGCGTAGTGCCTATTTTCTGTCTCATATTCACAGTGAGAAGTAGCGATGGTAATACCACGCTCTTGCTCTTCTGGTGCAGCATCGATGTCTTCGATGCTTTTCGTCTGAGCAGTAAGCCCTTGGGCTTGGGCAACCTTAAGCAATGCAGCAGTAAGAGTAGTCTTACCGTGGTCAACGTGGCCGATAGTACCTACGTTGACATGGGGTTTACCACGATCGAACTCTGCCATAATTTTTTAATTATTTTACCGCACTATTCCGAGTGGTCGGAATAGATTTGTAATCCAACGGCTTGTTAATGAATAAATTCTATTAGCGTTATAAAATTATAAATGACTTAGTATATTTCGTCAAGTACTTCAATTATTTTAAATCATCCTGATCCAGCTCCTCATAAGAAATAGCAGCACTATCAATATTACCTTCATTCGCTTTCGGATCTTGGTGTTGATCAAGTTCTTCAACCTTTAAATCTTCTGCTCCCAAATTTTCCCTTTTTGGTATATCATTTGCCTTCTTTTCTTTGTTTTTTTGTAGCTCCTCTTGTTCTTTTTCTTGTGCTATTTCAGTCAAATTAACAGGAGTTTCAGACCTCATATCGTCCTGGCTCTTAAAATTATTATTAGAAAAATCACTTTCAGAATCGTCTGTCTCTTCATCTATCTGCTCCTGTAGTCTCTTTGCTGCTTGCGTTTTGCTGTTAATATTTTGCTTTTTTCTCCATAAGGAAATATTCTTATTTATTCTATTTAGAATATCCTTCTTAGTTATATTCTCCACATTCCTGGTTTTTACATTATTATCAGACTGAAATTGCTCAAATCTAGATAACTCAAGAATGACAAAATTTTCATCCGTATTGCTGTCGTGCAAGACTACCGGTGAATCATTATTTTTTACGAAATTTAACAGCTTGGACAAGGAGGACATAAGTATAATTTATTTTTTACACCTTAAATTATACCTTTTTTGCGAGAAAAATCAAGGAAAAATAAAAAAACCGCCCTAAGGCGGCTTTATCTTCCACACCATGAACGTGACAAAAACGCAGATAGTGCCCCCTGAAGCGTAGACAGATTTTCCCATTAAATGGGTCGACCTGTCAAGTCAGTCTTCCGACTGATTGACTCCTTAAAGGAGGTGATCCGTCCGCAGGTTCCCCTACGGAGGCCTTGTTACGACTTCACCCTGATTGCTGGCTCCACCTTAGTCCCGCTCAATGCGGGGCTTCGGGTGTTGCCAACTTTCGTGGTGTGACGGGCGATTGTCTTCTATGAACTTAGAATTGACGTTCCCGTCGCATCTGCGGTTTTCCCGCTAACGACGAGATCTAATGCATCTCCTGTTTCATTTTCGTACATTTTATCCAATCCTTCTTCAGAGAGATGTCTCCCTTCTTCCATAAGAGCTATCAACTTTCGAAAAATTTCAAGATCTTTTTGTTTTGAAGGCAGCCTTAAAGGATGCTCTATGAAGAATGGAATTATATTTTCTACAATATCACTCCCACTAGCAACTTCATATCTATAACAATCAGCGTGGTTCTCCCTAGAATCTTTTTGCAGATAGATGCTTCCACATCCGAAAAAATCTTTTATGTCTTCGAGAATTTCTCTATCTTTTTCTGCTAACTTGATGTAAAACCTTGGCTCTGCTCTAGCTCTTCTCTTCGCTTTTCTTCTTTGTTCCGGAGTTGGAATGTGGACAGTGAAACTACCTTCACCGTCAACCAAACCAACTATATAATCAGGAGTAACCATTGAGATAACATTAGATTGGATCCTTCCTTGTTAATTTTACCACAAAACAAGTACTATGATCCAGCTGACTTCTGATGAAGGTAACAGTTCAATGCCTTCACCAGATATCCTTGGGTCGATATAAAGACTATTCTCTACATCCCGATAAGGATATTAGATTGATCTTCCCTACGCTCACCACCCATTCGTAGGTCGATCATCCCTCAATTCATCGGGCTGTAGTTTGGCTCAGACCTTTAGCCATTTGCTTCACAACAAATGGTTGTCTTTTGCCTACGCTTTGTTGTTACACAAAGGGGGAAATTTCAATTCCCTAGCCTCTATACCTGCCAAGCACTTTTTCATGGTGAGTACAAGGGCCGAGAACATATTCAACGCGGCGTGGCTGATCCGCGTTTAC
>JBDGRJ010000010.1:0-15810 GCA_042218115.1 Minisyncoccia bacterium
TTTGGTTATATAATAGACAGCACTCGAGTCTGGACTGGTGTAAGCCCGTTGGGGGTTTAGCTGACAAGTCTGAGCAGATACATGAATAATACTAAAACCGAAGGTGGATATAAATAAAACCAGAATAGTCAAAAACAATTTTGAAGAAAATGTTAGCGCTTTCATAATATTAACTATAAACTACCATAGGGGTTCAAATAAAAAAAGGCCCGCAAGTGCGGGCCAGCCTACTATTCTTCTCCACAGTTACAGCAGTTCTCACACTTTCCGCACTCTTCACAAGTGCCGTCTACGTCATGGCCACATTCTTCACAACCCATAAGTTGTAGTGTTAAGAATTAACCGTCTAAATTATATCAAAAATAAAATTATTAAAAAACTAACCCTCGACTTATCTGCCTACATCCTTATATTTCTTTCCGACCCTGATTCTTGCGGCTTCTTTTTCCAGCTTTGATTGAATCTTGGCAAAGTCTACATCTTCTTGCTGTTTTCTCTCTTCCAGCATCTCCTTTGCTCTCTGTCGTGCTTGCTTTGCTTTATCTACATCTATATCTTCTGCTCTTTCAGCAGTGTCAGCTAAGATATAGAGCTTGCTTTCGGGTCTTACCTCAAGTACTCCAGTGGATACCGCCATATTAACGGTATAGTCTTCTTTGTGCACCACTATCTCACCCGGCTCAAGTACTGAAACCAATGGAATATGATCAGGATATACAGTAATGCCACCGGATTTGGTCGGTATGGTAACCTTATCCGCTTCACTGTTATACATTACCCCATCAGGAGTAACAATTTTTAGATCCAACTGTTCCGACATAGTAATAATTTATTTTATTCTTCCTCTTTTGCTTCTTCAATCACAGAATCAATACCGGCCTTCATGTAGAAGTCAGACTCACTCTTATCGTCGTGCTTGCCTTCTATAATCTCTTTGACTGACTGAACGGTGTCTTCTACATCTACATACTCTCCCGGAACTCCGGTAAACTGCTCTGCCACAAAAAATGGTTGAGATAGGAATCTTTGAATCTTTCTTGCTCGCTCCACAGTTCGCTTATCTTCCTCGGACAGTTCTTCCATACCCAGAATAGCGATAATGTCTTGTAGGTCTTTATACCTTTGTATGATCTCCTTTACTTCTTGTGCTACTTCATAGTGCTCTTCTCCGACAATCTTTGGATCAAGTACGTTTGAGTTTGACTCAAGCGGGTCTACAGCCGGGTAAATACCCTTCTCAGAAAGTGATCTATCTAACACAACAGTAGAGTCCAAGTGAGCAAAGGTAGTAGCAGGTGCAGGGTCAGTGATGTCATCTGCCGGTACATACACCGCTTGTACCGATGTTATAGACCCTTCATCAGTCGAAGTAATTCTCTCTTGCAGCTTACCCATCTCTGTTGCCAAAGTCGGCTGATAACCTACTGCCGACGGCATACGCCCAAGCAAAGCGGACAGCTCAGCTCCCGCCTGTACAAATCGGAAGATATTGTCAATAAATACAAGTAAGTCACTTCCCTGGTCTCGGAAATACTCTGCCATAGTCAAAGCAGTAAGACCAACTCGTGCTCGTACTCCGGGTGGTTCGTTCATTTGCCCATAAACCAAAGCGGTCTTATCCAGCACACCCGCCTCTTCCATCTCACGGTACAGGTCATTACCCTCCCGAGTTCTTTCACCTACACCGGCAAACATAGAATAGCCTCCGTGTTCATAAGCAATATTTCTGATCAACTCCTGTATCATTACGGTCTTACCGACTCCAGCTCCACCGAAAAAACCGACCTTACCACCCTTTAGGAACGGACAAAGTAGATCAATAACTTTTATACCGGTTTCCAAAATCTCAGTTTCTTCTGATTGCTCGGTAAACTCTGGTGGTTCTCTGTGAATTGGTCGTTTTACTTTCGCATCGGGCGCCTCTTTGTTATCGATCGGTCTACCAGCTACATCGAACATTCTTCCCAGCACCTCTACACCTACGGGAACCTCGATAGCTTCACCCGTATCTATTATCTCCTCGCCTCGAGAGATGCCATCGGTCGAGTCCATAGCTACAGCTTTGACCGTATTTGAACCTACGTGCTGCTGCACCTCAAGTACCAAGTTATCCTCATCTTCACGCTCAACCTCAAGCGCGTTATATATCTCCGGAACCTCATCAGGAAAATGAGCGTCGACAACTACTCCTACAATCTTTTGTATTGTGCCTTTGTTTACATCCTCTGACATAAAGTTATAATTATTTATTTGCTGTTTGAATAATTATTAATAATTTTAATCCTCTCTAAGCGCTTCTGCTCCGGCGGCAATCTCTGAAATTTCTCTAGTAATAGCAGCTTGTCGCGCTTGGTTGTAGCTTAAGGTCAAATCTTCTACCATCTCTTCTGCATTTTCAGTAGCATTTTTCATAGCTATCATTCTGGAGCTGTGCTCGCTGGCCGCAGCATTTAGAATTGCTTGATATACCTCTATCTCTACAAGACGTGGAAGAACCTCCTCTACTATCTCCTCCAAACTCGGCTCAAACATATATGTCTCTATCGGATAATGATCTTCATTTAGCTCTTCAATTTCACCGTTTCCGTTCTTACCTTCAAAAAGCCTCTTTAGATCTTTTGGTGATACTGGCAATACCTGTCTCATCTTTACCTCCTGAGACATAGCACTCTCAAAATGGGTATAGCTGACAACTATACGGTCATAATCCCCTTCTCTATATCCGTCAAGTGCAATCTTTGATATTGGCAATGTATCTTCAAATGTGGGTTTTTCAGATAGTTCATCAAAAACAGCCGGTACCCCATAATCTTTCTTATTTGCAAAGTGGGCGCTCTTTTTGCCCACTGCTAGAATATCTATCTCAGGCATACCCTTTGCCTCAGGTACCTCTCTGTCACTTTGAACTCTATGTCTTGAGATCAGCTCTTTATCTTCAAGCACATCTTGAGTTTTTGAAAAAAGCTTGGAGTTATAGTTTCCACACAGACCTCTGTTAGAGCTGATTAAGATTACTAATACATCATCTACCGGTCGCAGATCCAGTAGATCATACCCCGGCTCTTCTATGTATGCCAAGTGATTCATCAGCTCACGAGCAAGCTTAGCATAAAGACGTGTGTTTTCAGTAGCATCGACCGCCTTCTGCATTTTAGAGGCGGAAACCATCTGCATCGCTCGCGTCATCTGTTTGGTATTTTCAACCGAATCTATTTTGCTTTTAATATCACGTGTCTGAGCTGAAGACATATAATGAAATTATGCTCTGGTTTGTTTAAATTCTTGGCAGGCTTCATCTAACTCTTCTTCGATATCATCGCCCCACTCACCTTGTTCTAACTTTTCCATCAAATCGGGTTTGCTGCTATTCATAAAGCCAATTAGCTTAGACTCTACTTCTTTTACCTCTTCTACTTTGACATCATCAAAGTAGCCGTTGTTTATAGCATAGATCGATACAATCTGATCCTCCACGGACTCTGGTTCATATTCATCCTGCTTCAACAGTTCAGTAATCCTCTCACCACGATCTATTTTTTGTTGTGTCTCCTCATCTAAATCACTGGCAAACTGAGCAAAAGATTCAAGTTCACGATATTGAGCTGCTTGCAGTTTCATATCGCCTGCTACCTCTTTCATTGGTTTTATCTGTGCCTCACCTCCTACACGAGATACAGAGTTTCCTACATCTATCGCAGGTCTGTTACCTCTGTTGAATAAGTCTTTCTCTAAGAATATCTGACCGTCAGTGATAGATATTACATTGGTCGGGATAAAGGCACTGATATCACCACCTTTGGTCTCGATGATAGGTAGTGCGGTTACAGAACCACCGCCGTGCTCCTCATTTAGCTTCACACCTCGCTCGAGCAGTCTCGAGTGCAGATAAAAGACATCTCCGGGATACGCCTCTCGTCCCGGCGGACGACGTAAAAGTAGAGACATCTCTCTGTAAGCTACTGCCTGTTTAGACAAATCATCATAGATAACTAGGGTATCTTTTCCTTGTTCAGCAAAGTGTTCAGCCAAAGTACAGCCGGAGTAAGGTGCGAGATACTTCATAGGTGCCGGCTCAGAAGCTCCTGCCATAAAGACAGATGTATACTCCATTGCACCTTCCTCTTCCAACTTGGATACTAGTCGTGCTACTTTCGCTTCTTTTTGTCCTATTGCAACATAGACACAGATTACGTCCTCGTCTTTTTGGTTTAATATGGTATCGAGAGCAATAGCGGTTTTTCCGGTCTGCCTATCTCCAATGATAAGTTCACGCTGACCTCTGCCGATCGGAATCATTGAATCAATAGCTTTGATCCCGGTCTGAAGCGGTTCATCTACCGGCTCTCTGGCCATTACTCCCGGAGCTTTCTTATCTGCTTTTCTCATCTCATCGGTGTTGAACTCACCTTCTCCATCTATCGGTTCACCGACTGCGTTTACTACTCTGCCGACCAGCTCCTCTCCTACGGGCACAGACATCACTCTGCCGGTTCTTTTTACCTCATCTCCCTGCTTTATATCTCTGAACTCCCCCAAAATTACAGCTCCTACAGTCTCCTCCTCCAGGTTTAGGGCTATACCCAGCTTACCGTCCGGAAACTCAAGCATTTCTTGAGACTCACAATCATTTAATCCATCTATCTGGGCAATGCCGTCTTTAACTTCTAGTACCGTTCCGACCTCTTCAGTTTCCACCTCTTTTTCAAATTCTTCAATATTGGATTTGAGCTGTTGTACTACTTTATCGGTATATGACATAAAGTTTTAATTTAGTAGGTTATTTTGTAAGCGGTTTAATTGATTTTTTACGGATCCGTTGATTATTTTGTTGCCTTTCTTTACCATCATTCCTCCTATCATAGATTCATCCTGTTTTACTTCTATTGCAGCATTTGCAGATATATTTTGTTTAATCTCCTCCAATAGCTCATCGGATATCTTCCTAGCTACAGTAATTTCTATATTTTCCTCATTATTTTCACGCCGCACAAGCTCTTCAAATTCTTCGATAATATAATCTATCTCGTATAGAGCCTGCTGTCTATGTAAATATTTGACAAACTCACTAATAGCTCGTTTGAGTTTGTCATCAGACTCAATATCCTTGGTTAGCTCATATAAAATTTTGGCGTATTGAACCGGAAACTTAGACATATTATTCTGCTTGGGGTTGTGAGTTTAACAACTCTCTGATCAGCTTCTCATCTGCTTCTTGGTCCATCTCTTTTTCAATCACTTTCTCAGCTGCCATCATTGCTAGAGATATAGTCTCTCTGCGCAGATTTTCTTTCATCTCTTCTCTATCTCTTCTCATATTACGCTTAGCTTGTGATATCAATGACTCTATCTCTTCTTTCGCTTCCTCTTTCATCTCTTCTTTGATCGACTCGCCATCTTCCTTGGCATCGGAGATGATCTGGTTGGCTTCTACTTTGGCTTCGTCCACGATTTCTTGTGCTTTTTGTTTTGCCATTTTCAGCTCTGTCTCTGCCTTTTGTGCATCTTCTACTCCCTTATTCACCCTTTCTTTTCTCTCTTCGATATTGTTAAGCACTGCATCAAAGAAATAACGTTTTAAGATGAAGTATAAAATCAGGAAGTTGACCAAGTTGAACAGTGCCATCTTCCAGTTAAACCCTATTTTACCAAGCTTCGCTAGAACAGCTTCCATAATTAAGAAATTAATTTATATCACTCATCTAGATGATGAAGAATGCGACTAGAGCATAGATAGCTGTAGACTCAGCCAATGCTACACCGATAAACATCTTAGGAAAGATGTTTCCCTCCACCTTTGGGTTTCGTGCGATACCTTCTAGCGCTTTACCGATAAGATAACCTTCTCCGATACCGGAACCCCCCATTCCGATAAGCATTAGACCTTTGGCGATTAATCGAGCAGACTCTGGATCGATATTCATAATATAAAGTTAATTAAATAAAATTAATTAATCTGCTTCAGGCTCTGGATTCTGGATCGCAACCGCATAATATGCAGCTGCTAGAGCCCCAAAAACCAAAGCTTGAATTACGGCAACCAGCAGGCTGAACGCCAACCATACTGTAGGCACCAAGAATGCAAACGCACCGAGCAGTAAACTCATCAGTACTGCCCCGGCATACATATTTCCAAATAGACGCAAAGACAGCGAGAACGCTTTTGCAACCTCGGATAAAATATCAATTATTCCTATCCCGAACTGCACTAAGGCCATAGCCCCATCGGACAAACCAGACTTAAAGCCTTTATAGACTTTTTTGATCTTTATAAATTTGCCTATATAACCAAATGGTCCGAATTGCTTTATACTTCCCCACTGGGCCAAAAGCACGACTGCTGCACCGATACTGAAAGTCATATTGAAATCATTCGTAGGAGCACGAAGCAAGTTTTTGTCTCCGTAGTTAAAAGCAGTAACTCCGGGCAGCAGATCTATCATGTTTGAGAAGCCAAAGAAAATAAGAATTGCTCCCACCAGTGGGAGCAGCTCTCTAGCCGACTTCTCGTTCGGCATAATTTGTTTTGTAAGATTGAAAAAGTATTCTACAGTCGCCTCAATAGTTGCTTGATAGCCATCGACCTTAAGGGTTAGGTTCTTATATGTGTATATAGTAGCTATTATTAGACCTATACTAACAATTACCCCTAAAAGCATAGCATTTGTAATCGGAATCCCCGCGATATTAAATAATGTTGCGGGCTGAACTTCTGCTAATTTTGTTTCTACTTGAAGGAAATCAAGTATGCTATTCATTTTCAGTTGATTTAGATTCTATTTCTTCTTGTTTAGCTTCTAGCTCTCGATAACTTTGTTTAATATTTCTATATATTTTTATCGTTATGGCCCATGATATTGCCAAAGCTACAGCACCGGCAATAACTGATCCATATGGATAAATATCATATTTGTCATTCAACCAACTACCGATAAAATACGCTCCTATAGCCGGGATGCCGAAGATGGCTAGTATCTCCAGCATATGTATAAATACTCTGTGAGAGAGCTCTCGTTTTTTTTCTTGTATTTCTGATTTATCCATATCTTCTTTTTGACGCGCATATTATACATAAATAAAAAAAGTCCGTCAACCATCGAGACAAGTCAGTATAAATCTGAGTTTTTCTTTGTTCATTTCTTGATTTAATGAACTCAAAATCGAGTCCAAATCTGCCTGAAAATGATCCTCTGGGGCTAACTTTTTTATCTCATCTAGTGCCTTTGCTCCGATAAAATCGGATAAAGATATATCATACCCTTCACCATAGAGGCTTAGGAAATATTCATACATTTCTCCTTTTGATATATTTAACTCATCGGCTATTTGACTAAGTGGATTACGTAATAAATAATGAGAATACACTCTCTTCTTTGTGTCTATATAATCCTGATTATTTATTATGTCCTGGGCAACCTTTTTAATTATCTTTCCTCCATATTTTTTTACTTTTTTTCTACCTATACCCTGAATCTCCATCAGCTCGCTCTTATTTAGTGGTTTCATCTGAACTATTTCCTCAAGTGTCGCGTCATGATAAATTACATAAGGAGGTACATCCTGTTGTTTGGAAAGTTCTGTCCTCAGCTGTCTGAGCGAAGAGTACAGGCTGTCCGACTGTTTTTTATCCTTCGTGCTAGCTGTATCTATCTGGGAAGAGGTATTTAAATAATCAGTTTCACTGCCGGATACTTTTATCAGCCTTATCTCAGCCTCATCTTCGAGCATTCTAGCGCCCAGATCGGTCAGCTCTAATTTATTATGAGCAGAATAAGAATATCTAACAGCTCCGGAGTTTATCAACTGATCGATATATTGGTACCAAGACGAACTTGTCCGATCTGAGCCTATACCAAATGTTGACAGCTTATCATAGTCACCACTTAATACCCTTGAGCTTCTTTTGCCTTTCAGAATATCTACGACTATTTCTTTTGACAGTGGTTCATCTGCTCGCGCCAGAACTGACAAAATCTTCTGAGCCAGCTTTGTAGCACGAAAGTAATCACCTCTACTATTTTCACATACATCACATTTACTACACTGCCCGCCATGCATCTCACCAAAATATCCGAGCAAGCTTTTGCGTCTACATATATTGGAAGTAGCGTACTTTTCTACATGTCTAAGCTTAGCTAATTGCAGAGTTTTCCTGCTGTCATTTTGGGCAAATTTTTTGAGTGTAGAAAAATCGGACTCATTATAAAATAATATGGCCTCACTATCTGCTCCATCACGACCCGCCCTTCCGATCTGCTGATAATAACTTTCTATATTCTTCGGAAGATTATAGTGAATTATCCAGCGAATATCAGGCTTATCTATGCCCATACCAAAAGCTATGGTCGCACAAATAACCTCTGTCTGATCATAAATAAATTCTCGCTGCCTTTTGTCTCTAACCTTATCCTCAAGACCAGCATGATAAGCCTTTGCATCTATTCCCCAACCACGTAGTTTTTCCGCTACATACTCCGTGGATTTTCTGCTTAAACAATAAATAATGCCCGACTCATTTGCTCTACTGTTGATATATCTCTTAATTTTAACCAGTCTTTTTTCAGCAGAAAAAACGTTAAGTTTAAGGTTCGGCCTATCAAAAGAAGAGATAAACATCTTGGTTCTACCGGGATCTAACCCCATCTGTCTGACTATATCCCGCCGGGTTGTTTTATCGGCAGTAGCAGTCAAACCCACAATAGGGACAGAGGGGAACTTGTTCTTTACTTCACTGATCTGTTTGTACTCGGGCCTAAAATCATGACCCCATGCCGAGATACAATGGGCCTCATCTACTGCAAATAAATTTATCCGCTCAATTTCACGCATAAACTGTAAGAAAAAATCAGAGCTCAGTCGCTCCGGAGAGGTGTATATTAGATCCAGCTGACCTTGTTTTGCTTCTTGCTTAATCTTATTTTGTTCTTTTTTCGAGATACTACTGTTTAAAAATGCAGCCCGGACCCCTTTTTCAGTCAAATCATCCACCTGATCACGCATCAATGATATAAGTGGTGAGATAACTATACAAAGTCCCGGTTTCACTATCGCCGGAATTTGAAAACAGATAGATTTTCCTCCACCAGTGGGCATTATGACCAGACAGTTATGCCCTTGTAGTATGGTCTCGATTACCTCTTCTTGCTGAGGCCGAAAAGAGTCGTATCCGAAATATTCAGTGAGAACTTGCTTTGCTTGTTTTGGCATTTAAGTTTATTTACAACTCGATAAATTATAACTCAAACAAATCTTGGGTATTAGCTACAGTAGTTTCTTTGACTTCTTCTAAATTCTTTTCTTTAATCTCCGCAATCTTGTTGGCAACCTCTATGCTCATCCAGGGTTCAGCCTTATCACCCCGGTATTTTTGAGGAGCCAAAAAAGGTGCATCAGTCTCGATGAGAATTTTATCAAGTGGTGTCTTTTCTACAGCTTCCCAGAGATTTTGCTGAGCTTGAGGGTTTGAAGATTTTGGTGGAAAAGTAACAATGCCGGTAAAACTAATATGAAAACCCATATCCAAATAAGCTTTCGCATGCTCCCAGTTTGAACTGAAGCAATGAACCACCCCGGAGTAATCAGTATCGATCTGTCTCAATCTTCTTATCATCTCTTCGTGAGCAGAGCGAATATGCATAATTACCGGCAGATTATACTCTTGTGCCAGCTGTATATGTTTTAGGTAAGCCGACCACTGCTCATCCATCAGCTTATCAACGTCTCGATCTTCCGGAATATGGTGTTGGTCCAGACCGGTCTCACCGACAGCTACCACACTATCCGAAGACTCGATTAACTCACTATAAAATTTTAGATCAAAATCTTCACCTCGAGCCACAAAGGATGTATCTTCCTCATGTACTTTTACCTCCTCCTTTTGAATCGGGTGTAGACCTACCGAAGCCCACATATCTTCATTATCATCGGCCATCTCAACAGCTTTCTTGGATGTATCCTGCTGAGTGCCGACTAAAATCATCTTCGTGTCTTTATCTCTGCATCTCTCAATCACCTCTTCTCTATCTTCTTCGTAGGCCTGAAATTGCAAGTGACAGTGTGAGTCAATTATCATTTATTTTATTGATTAAAAGAATGAACCTTCTACATAGTCAACTGTGGAGTCCAGCACTTGAAGTGCTTCAGGCAATAAAGGAACTAAAATTGATCCGAGCTTGACTGCATAAGGGGCCAGTACCGACTCAGCAAGAGAATCCATGAATTGCTCTGTTAGTGGAAATCTCTCAATGAAATAGATAATAATCCCTACCGTCAGAACCCCTTCAAAAAAGCCGAAAATAAAGCCCAATAGTCTATTTAACTGCTTAATCACGGGCAAAGACAAAAATATGCTCACCATTCTATCGACCAGATAAAAAAGTATCCCAACAATTCTATTTATAATCACAAAAGCGAGGATAAACATCACGACTTTAGCCAGATTAGCCTCCCAGCCGGTAATCCCCATCAGCCACTCGGCAGCCGGCTGATAATATCTACTAGCAAGATATGCCCCCAATACCGTTCCCAGTAGTGAGCCTAAGGTATGGAATAATCCAAAAAACAAACCAAACAAGGCAAAACCAGTGACTATAGATATTATTATTATATCCAACAATTCCATAAAAATTAGGTTATGCTTGGATGTACGTATCTATTTGTATCCTATCGGAATCGTAGTGTTTTGTCACATCCCGAATCTCTTGCTGCATTACCTCCAGCTCTTCGTGGTTCTCTGCAAAAATAACAATAAGCAAAGGGGTCTCGGAGTCAAATCGAGCCCCAAAACCACGCTCACCAAAAGCAATATCGATGCAGATGCCCAGCTCTTCTTTAGCATAATCTGAATAGATATATTTTCTGCTAATAGTAAAGCCGGTCGGTAGCCCCTCTACTTGGGACCAGTCAAAATCCCCGGTTCCGTCATAATAAATAGCTCTGGCAGAGTGAAAGTCAACCGGTCTGCTCATATTATCTGCAGATATCTCACCTAGATAAGGTATATTCACTTCTGCAGCTAGCTCTTTGGCTGCTTTCTCACTCAGCTCATCTACACTACCCTCATAATCTACCCGCTCGGCCTCCAAGGCTGCTATCTCACAGTTTTCATGACTGTATATGCCATCAACCTCTGTAATCTCAGAAATTATTCTCCCAGCCTCTTCTAAACTCAATAATATACCAGAGCCGGCCAGATGAATACCGCCCGGCGTTCCATCATCGATACATCGAATCGCTCTATCACTTGGCTGAAAAGCTTCTCGGATGCGACTAAGGCCTTGAAAGTGACGGGCAAACCCGTCCTCGTAAATACTACTACATATATCTTGTTGTTGTTTCCATAGGCTATTTTTTTCAGACATGATTTTAATTTATACGTTCAAATAAAGAATCACCGGAGTTTATCTTAACCCCCTGCTTCAACCTACCCCACTCTTGTTCTTGTTCTAAGTTCTCTATATCGCCAACATCAATATCCAACCTACTTAATATCTCTTCAGCTGCCTCTGGTAGTATCGGAAGTAAACTAACTGCTATATGTCTTAATGCTTCAGTGTATACATACAAGTTATCAGACACGTCTTGGTCTTCTTTTGCCTTATCCCATACTTTCTCCTCAGAGATAATTCCATCTACCTGCGCCACTAGGTCATTTATATTTTCCACCACTCCATCGAATTTATATTTACTGAAATTATTTTTATATTCCTCCCAGAACTGTTCGATATCAAGATCAGTATCAGCTCTAGCGGGAACCTCACCGTCATTGTAGCTTTCGACCATAGACAAGATTCTGGAAGTAAGGTTCCCTACTCCATTTGCTAGATGGGCGTTATAATATTCCTCAAGCCGATCATAGGTAAAATCGCCGTCCTCATAAGCCGGCAAAGCTCCAAGCATGTAGTATCGGACCGGGTCAACCCCATAATCATCAACCAGCTCAAACGGATCTATAAATATACCTCTGCTTTTACTCATCGGCTCGCCGTCGATAGAGATAAAGCCGTGCACATACTCCTCTGTCGGCAAAGGCAAACCGGCAGAGATAAGCATTCCCAGCCAATAAACCAAGTGGAATCTGCTTACATCTTTACCTAAAAAATGTACCACTTCTCTGTTTTCTCCTTGAGTCCAGTATTTTTCAAACATCTCTGAGTCTTCAGCAAAACCTAGGGCGTTAATGTAGTTGGAGAGGGCATCGAACCAAACGTACATCACCTGTGTGTCATCCCCAGGCACCGGCACACCCCAGCCTTCAGCACGCTCCATGGTTCTCGAGATACTGAAGTCTTCTAGATTTTCAATAAACTGCAGGGCTTCGTTTTTTCTGTATTCGGGAAATACTTCTACTTCTGAGCTCTCCAAAAGTTCTCTAAGCTCGTCTTGGTATTTTGTAATATTAAAAAAGTAGTTTTCTTCTTGCACCTCTTCCGGATCTACTTTATGATCCGGACACTTACCATCTTCCAGCTCATCCTCTTTGTAAAATCGCTCACAACCTACACAATAAAGGCCTTCGTATTCTTTTCTATAGATATCGTCTTCACACATGCACCAGAGCTTTTGTGCCCCCTTGAAGTGACGATCTTCAGTGGTGTTTATAAAATCATCCAGAGATAAATTCAGTAGATCTTCAAATTTCTCAAACTCATCTGCATTGCGCTCGATAAAGCTCTCTATATCCTCTCCCGCCTGCTGTGCCGCTCGGACGTTTTTAAGCGCATTCTCATCGGTTCCGGAAAGATAAAACACATCTTTACCCAACAGACGCTGATATCTAGCTACAGCATCGGCTTGGATGTATTCTAGGGCATGTCCAAGGTGAGGATCACCGTTTACATAGGGTATTGTAGTGCTGATATAAAATGGTTTTGACATTTGTATTATTTCTACTATTAAACGGCTCTATTTTAAAACAATAAATAGATAAAATCTAGTCTCTACCCTTCTCCTTTTTAACGTGGGCGGCAACTACTATCGCTAAAGTTATAAAAGCTAGATTTTTCAAAATATACTGACCCTCCAATGTCGGCACCAGAGACTGCTGCCAGACCATTCTGGGAAGTAAAAACAGCGGCGCCAGTGTGGTAAGCATATGAACCAGCAATAGACCTATCGCCTCACGTTCAAACCCAGGAATTAAAAATGATACACCGATGAATACCTCAAAGATTCCGAAATAGAATGAAAAAGTAGAGAATGAAATAAAGGGTAGAGTCTGCTCGAGTAGTGATGCTACCAGCGGGTCAGCAGGGCTGATCCCCAATGGCTTTAAAATGCCGAACCAGGAGAAAATAATAAATATTACAACTCTCGCCATCGGGGTAGCTATCTTTTTGGAGGTATGGATTATTAAGTTATCTATCCGCTTTAGCATCGTTTTAGTTAGTTACCTCATTCAGCTCCCGCTCGAACTCCTGCATCTGCTCGGCATAGCGTTTCAAATCACCTCGGTTCAAGGCTTCTTTTGCTTGTTGGTAGGACTGTTTCAGCTGATCCAGTCTTTGAGGCTCGACCGGCACTTTCGGCTGTTTTCTTGGAGGCGCCGGCTGCTGATCTTTGGCTGGTTTAAACAACTTTTGAAGTGCTGCATCTATAGTCTTCTCCATAGTCAGCTGATCACCTTGTGCTATCACCACCCGCTTGAGCTGCGGCAGTGAGCCTTTTGAGGATGATTGTAAGAATATCGGCTCAAAGTAAATCATACTGTCTTCTATCGGTATTGCCAGTAGATTACCTCTAAACACAGACGATCCTTGTTGAGACCACAGTGTCATCTTCTGGGAGATCTCGGTATCTTGGTCTATTCGTGATTCAATTTGGGACGGGCCGAAGATCAGCTCCTGTTTAGAGAATTGATACGCTCTCATCTCACCGTAGTGCGGGGTGTCCGATCTAGCCCCAACCCAGCCGATCATATTCTCTCTAGCTTTTGGTATGAAGGGTTGTACCAGCATATACTCCGCCTCATCCTCTCCGGGCAGTTTCATCATAACATAGTACGGCTCGACCTCGGCAGTTCTACCTCTCAGTTTTTCCTCCGGTGCCTCCCATTTGTCCTCTTTGTTATAGAAGACTCTCGGGTCGGTCATATGATAGTCGAAGTAGGATCTGGTCTGAATGGTGAAATAATCTTCAGGATAGCGGATATGGTTTTTTAGCGACCTGTCCATATCCTCTAAGGGCTTGAACATACTCGGGAAAATATTGGCGTAGGTCTGTATCAGTGGATCTTTTTTATTTGCTATATAGAAGTTCATATCACCCGTGTAGGCATTTATAGCTATCTTTACCGAGTTACGCATATAGTTTATCCGCTCGCCGTTGTAAGAGACATATTCTGAATAAGGGAATCTGGAGCTGGTAGTATAGGCATCATACATCCAATACAGACCGTCATCGCCGGCGACCAAGTATGGATCATCATCGAACTTCAAGAAGGGAGCAACCTTTCGTACTCTCTGTTGGATGGTGCGAGTAAACTGAATCCGGCTTTGGGGTGTTATCGAGCCGGAGAATAATATCTGTGGTGAAGCGAACCTATAGGCAAACAGCACCCGTTTGAGCAGTGAATCAATCTGGACCCCACCATCGGCCTGATAATTATTGTACTCATTCTTATCGCCCGATGGGAAGTCGAGCTCATCGGTCTTAGTGTTTACTATCGCATAATCATCCGTGCCCTCGCCGTAATAAATCCTCGGCTGAGGAATCTTTATACCTTCCTTGCTGATCTTTGGTGGAATATCCTTGACATAAAACTTAGGGAAACCCTCCTTAGATACCTTGCTCACCGGAGACATAGCCAATCCGAACCCGTGAGTATATACCAAGTGCCGGTTGACCCAGGTCTGTGATTTTTTCGGAAGTGAGTCCAGATCCAGCTCACGAGCCGATAACATTACCTGCTCAGTCTTTCCATTTAAATCATATCTGTCAATATCTACATCATTGAACTGGTAGTAAGTACGAAAAATCTGCAGCTGACTGTAGGTTCTCTTTAGGGGCCTATAGTCCCATAGCCTTAAATTATCTATGGTCTCTTCGTTGCGGTCGATCTGCTCTTTGTTTAAACTTTTTGAGATCTTGAATTTTTGTTCATTTATCCGCTCGAGGTCAAACCCCTTTCTCGTCATCTCAATCTGGTTTTCCAGGTACTTTTTCTCTTTATTGAATTCATCCGGG
Organism: Minisyncoccia bacterium; assembly: GCA_042218115.1. GTDB lineage: Bacteria > Patescibacteriota > Patescibacteriia > Magasanikbacterales > UBA922 > JBDGRJ01. The sequence goes on from JBDGRJ010000010.1 coordinate 15,181, forward strand.
CTGACTATATAGGCCTGTACTGCCGAGTTGGCAATAAACCCGATAATTGCCACACCGGCAAAGATTGAGCCCGACCAGACCAGATATTTCTTTGAGTAGCCAAAAGACATGATCAGCGAAGCTAGGCCCGCCAGCCCTGCTACCGCTGACATTGCCAACAGGACCGGAAGCAACACATTAGCATCAGCATAGCCGACACCAAAGACAGCACTGCCCGAGGTCAAAAACAAATCATACCTACTTAAAAATATCTTCCCGGCAATGGAAAACAAAAACAATGCTCCCAGAAAAGAAAGATGCCGGTAAGCTTTAGTTTTTAGCCCCTTGACAAAACTTTCAGTTGCAAAATCGGATCTGCGTCTGTTGGTTCTCAACATATCTATTACTGTCTGCTTTACCTGCGTTTTTTTACCGGTGCCGAATCTAAGTGCATAGACGGCCAAACAAAACAGTGCGGTCATGATCAGCAGACTGGTCGAGAAGCTAAGCAGGAAATTAAAGAATGGTATGTTATACACAAAAAAGCTAACGGCTGTACCGGTCAATGGCTCTGAGATTCCAAACGGGGCTTGGTGGATATAGCGAAGCACGAGCTCCCAGCTCTCCCACACCTGCAAGCCCATAAAGACA
>JBDGRJ010000010.1:15820-20526 GCA_042218115.1 Minisyncoccia bacterium
GCTGCTATGGCAATATAAACCCAGCTGGAGCTTTCCCGATCTGTGACTTTCTTGATCCAGATGTAGTTGAGGAAAATAAACAAAAAGCTAAACAAAGCCGCCGCTGCAAATAGTCCCAGCTTAGAAACCAATACTGTCTCAAAGACAGAGGTGTAGCCGAGCGAAGAAAACCAAAGATAATCCGTATACAAGATCACAGCGGGAGAGAAAAATAAGATTACCACCGCTAAAACTATCGCGGTATTAAAGAATCCGTATTTTTTCATTGGATGTTATTAGAGATGTTGATGGTAGTTTATAGAAGTTGTAATTATATTTAAAGCTTTAATAATTCACACTCATGTAATTGTTTAATTATTAACCACTTAACTTTCTGAGTAATCTTTTCGGAGTAATTATTTTTATTTCCCCAACCTCCTGGATGGATAGTAAATCCTCGTCTCCTGTAACAATATAATCTACATTAGCTTGTTGGGCTGTAGCTATTATAAAATTATCCAACGGATCTGATTCGACAATATCCGGCGAGTCATTTACCTCTACAATATTTGCTACTTCTTTAATCCGTTGTATATGTCTCGATTGAATTTTGGTATCTACCGAAGTAAATTTTTTGTCTATAACTGATGAGAACTCATCAATAATAAAATTAGATAAGTACAGATCATACTCAAAATTTTTACCTTTCTTCCATACCCTTTTTACTGGTCCGTCAAATATAAAAGCGGAAATGAGCACATTCGTATCCAATACTACTTTCATAATTTACTCTCTAAGCTCCTTTACAAGTTCGACTACATCATCTATATCTTCCAAACCAAGCTTTTCAGCTTCCTTCTGCATTTGTTTGCGAAATATCAACTCTTCCATCTCATTGTTGAGATATGTCTTAAACGAGGTCCGGAGCAATTGACTCTTTGTCATATCCTTTGCTTCAGCCAACCTCTCTATTTTATCCTTAAGCTCAGGCTCTACGGATATGGAAAGGGGTTTTGTATTTCTCATAATAAAAACTTATAGTTAGTATTATTAAGTATTACTAATGTATCATACCGGGGTTCACTTTTCAAATTAATAAAACACTACTCATTCTCAACAAGATTGTGTTCTGTGATTTTCTCTAACACAAAAACCAAAGCAATACCTACAAACCCAGATACAACAACTGATAGGAGAATATCAGATGAAGAAATACCAGCTTGGATAACCTCTTCATAAGGTTTTCTCAGTGCTCCCAGCATAAGCCCTACCAGAAAAGCCATAGTAATATTCTTTCTGTGATCCAGCAGATAGCCTATTATCTTGGAAAATAACAACAACCCTAAAATAGCACCGCCAGCAAAAACAAAAAGCTCAGCAAGATTTAGAGCTTGAATAATAGCAAACAATGAATCCTTTTTCCCCTGAACAACCAACAGCATCTCGGCCGGAACCTTCTTGACAATATTAAGCACATACTCATATTGACCTAAAAGCAAAAGGATAAATGAGCCCGATATCCCCGGCAGGAGCATTGCTGAGATCGCAACAACCGCTGATAAAAACAATATAAGAAGTGAGCTGGATGCAGATAACGGGTCCAACCCCACGAACAGAAAAGCAAAAACAGCTCCCAGCATCGTCACTAAGATAATTTTTGCCGTATTAGAGTCAGTGGTTTTGATGTGTTGGTTAAACACAAATATAGCTGAAGCTAAAATCACGCCAAAAAAGAAGGCGTAGGTCTGAGCCGGAAAGCTATTTAATGCGTAGTGCAGAAAATCCGCCATCAAAAACACCGCCGATATTATCCCCAAACCCAAAGGAATAAAAAATCTAAAATCAAATGTTTTAATTGGTTCTGAGATCTTTATCTTATTTATAGAATCTATCAATCTTTCATAAATTCCCGTGATCAGAGCCATAGTTCCCCCTGATACACCGGGGATAATATCTGAAGCCCCCATAGCAACCCCTTTTAAAAAAAGAAATAATGAGGAGTTGTCTTCCTTGTTTCCTTGTTGGTTTTGTTTATTTTTCATTATTTATTTTTGAGAAACCATCAACATCTACCTTCGTACTGCCTTTACTTAGATTGTCTCTGAGGTTTTTTACCGTGCTTTTTTAGTAATTCAACAGCCTTTTTATTTTTCTTTGCCCTCTCTAAACTAAAACCCTCCAAATTGGAAGAACCTTCGACCGCTCTCTCAATATCTTCTTGTGTAATTTTAGGTTTTGTTTGTTGTTTCATAATACATTTTGTTGATAAAATAAGTAGGTTAATTTTCAGTATATTCTCTAATCTCTTCAATAAATTGTCTTAAATCCTTTAGATCTTCACTTGCATATTTATAAATTTTCTCATCATCAATTTCCCAGTACTGATGAACAAGCAAATTTCTCAATCGAGCCATACCTGCCAATTTCTCACTTAAATCTTCAGAGATAACTTCTTTCTTGCCAACAAACTTAACCACTTCCGGTATCTCATTGATATTTTTTGCAAATTTTTTAGCAGCAATATGCAAACACACATTCCCAACTGCTTCAGCGGTAGTTATCAATAGATACTTTACTGAACGCAATTTATCATTCTGTTGTAAAAACTCTTGCTGGGACAAATCACTAACATCTTTTTTTATTTCTTCGATATTTTCTTCAATTTCTTCAAGATTGTTTTCAATAGTTGTTGGATCTAACTTTGTTGTCATTGTGTAGTATTATATCTTATCTCTTTTGCTTTTTGTTGATAATAGCCGTGAATAATTTTTTGCTTTGAAGTTTGTTCAATAAAATCAGTTCTTTTCTCTTCATCTTTAGAAAACAACAATTTCCCATCTAACGCTTCATAAGCAATGTGATAAGGGGCATCATTCAACACTATCAGGTCAATAGAAATATCATAATCCAGAGCTGACTCAAGCTCCACCCCCAAATTCAACTCCTTTTCAAACTTATCCTCTAGCTCATTATTAAGATAAACAGCTACATCCACGTCCTTGATCAGCTCATTATCTTTTAGTGCAGACCCAAAAACATAGGCAAACACAACCCCATCCTCTTTTTCTAAAACAGAGGCTAACTTATCTATATATTCCTGTCTTTGTTGTTGTGATGTTTCTTGGTAAAACTGCATAAAACTATTTATTCTAAAGTTATTATAAACGAAGCTTGAAATCATTGCATCCGGAAGAATCTTTATCCCCTTTCTCACTTGAAATTATAGCAAAAATTAGTAGAAAAATCCAGTTTTTTCGATTTAAAGTAAATTTAACTAAAATATTTACCCACAAAATAAACGCTCCCAGCCGCTAAAAAGACCGGAAAGATGTAATCGACAAAATTTAAAAACCACATCTCACCGCTGTAGAAAAAGTTAAATACAATCAACTCAACAACGAAAACCGAAACCAAAGCTATCGCCATAGTAGCAAAAGTGGAAAAATAACCGAAGTAGTTGAAATAAAAATAATAAACTCCGCTAAATAAAATTATTACCAGTAAGTAATGGCCTAACACAAAAGCCAACCTCGGCAGACCACTCGCCTGGCCTAAGCCTCGAGTTAATAAAAAATACACGGCCAAACCGGACCAAGCCAGAAAACTGTGTAGGAATACTGTGAGGGTTTGGGTTATGGTTTGCATTTCTTATTTATGCTAAGAAAATTTTAGCAAAATACTATTAAAATTTTCTTGTTTCACAGTTAATAAGTACATTTATATTCAGTACAACTTTCATACATACATAATTTATTATCTGAGTTCTTTTACTAGTTCGACCACATCAACTATATCTTCTAAACCAAGCTTTTCAGCTTCCTTCTGAACTTGCTTACAAAATATTACCTCTTCCATCTCACTGTTGAGATATGTCTTAAAGGAAGTTCTAAGCAACTGACTTTTGGTCATATCCTTTGCTTCAGCCAACTTCTCTATTTTATATTTAAGCTCCGGCTCTACGGATATGGATAAGGTTTTTGTTTTTCTCATAAATAAATGCAAAAGTATTACTACTGTAGTATATCAGGGTCCACTTTCCAAACTGGTAACATAAGATAATGTCAGTTAATAATTTCCACTGATTCAACACGAAACTCCGAAGTATTAATATTTATTTCTCTTTTTATCTGTTGTTCAATTTTCTTCTTATTTATAGAGATACCACCAAATCCGAAGTCAGCTTCTATCTTCACTATCAGTCTACCATTTTCATCCTTTTCAATGTCAATATCTCTATCGACCGGAATAGATACCTGGTTTTTCTGCAATATGTCGTCAACTTTTTCTGCTATTGTTTCTTCTCGAAGATTTTCTTCATTCTTTATTGTGACAGAATCAATAAAATCGATCTTATTTGCCAATTTTTCTTCAAACTCATCTTTTTCACTTTGATAATCAAAAGGTAGTTCTATCTCAATCTTCAGTTCGCCGGTTCTCGGATCTAAGTCCAGATTTTCAGGTTCAATCGAAGGAAGTACAGGAATTAAACCGCCCCTTTGCATTTTCTTTATCTTGAGAGCTATATTTTTACGGGGCTCCTCTACATTCACCACCTCAGCCTCACTGTCCTCATCCATCAGAGAATCCGAGTCAGTATCTGGCTTTGGTTCATTTTCAGGAAAATCGATTATTTTTTTTGACATACTTTTTAATTAATTATTTTAATACCGAGGGGGAAATACATCTTAGAGCTACCCTCTGTGAGGAGGGTAGCTATGTTTTTTGTG
>JBDGRJ010000011.1:0-2378 GCA_042218115.1 Minisyncoccia bacterium
GCCATTAATTTCTAGATTATAATCTGGCGAAGTAGTATTTATGCCAATATTTCCATTTGAGTCGGCAATTAATCTAACAGTACCGTTTTGCGTTAATCTAAAGGAGGTGTTACCTTTATTCTGTTTATCATAGTCAAAATTAGTATATTTATTGTTATCATTCCATTTGATTACAGAGTCGCTGACATTTCCGAAAGCAAGAGGAATATCGTCACCCATTTCTGCTTTAGTTTCAAAATAGGTAGTACCTTGAGACTGATCCTGAAAACGGATCAGATCTGAGCCCGCCATACTTAACATAGTATCATTTAAGTTTGCATCTGATATCTGAAAACTATTACCAGAGGCTTCTACAAACTCAAATGCTACATCGTCATCACTAGTTGATCTTGTAATCAATTTTGCCCCACTGGATACAGTTACATCTCCTCTTACCTCCAGGGCGGTATCCGGAGAGGTTGTATTTATACCAACATTTCCAGTATTTGTAATACGCATTCTTTCTGAGGTGTTGCCTGCGTTTTGTCCGGTATGGAATGTTATAGCCCCGCCCTGTTTATTTTTATGCTCAAAATTATCATTATTAAGCCCTAACAGAGCACCCTTATTAGTCCCTGTGGAGTTTAATATTTCAAGCCAGGATTGAGTAGTATTATTCTGTAAAGATAAGACATAGTCGGACTGATTACTAGTGCCGACCTGCCCGCTGCCTCCGCTCATTCTCCCTTGTCCTTTTACATCTAATTGATATTGAGGGTTAGTTTCATTTATACCAATTTCACCCGAATTTGCAATGCGTAATCTCTCCTGCCCGCTACCATAGCCGGTGTCAGTATAGAATGTTATAGGCCCCCCTTGGTAGTTCCATTGCTCAAAAGCATCTCCGTCTAAACCAAAGAAAGCACCCTTCCCTGTACCACCATTATTCAATATTTCTAGCCAGGTCTGATTCGCATTATTCTGTAAAGATAAGGCATAATCAGAAGAGCCAATTGAGCCTACACTACCACTACCCGCACTTATGCGAGCTTGGTCAGCAACATCAAGAACATACTGAGGGTTTGACTCTCCTATCCCCACCCTATCATTAGCCTTTCTGGTAAATAAAGCATTGCTAAGACCATAACTACCTGTTCCTATATCACCATCATTCTGCAGAAAATCATCGCTTGCTAGCGAGCTAGTATTTACTGTTATATTGTTGTCTACCTCGCCATCTTCTATATTTTGACCCAACAATGATACATTAGAGCTTAAAGCACTATCATTGACACTACCACTTGAGCCTATAGAGATATTATCATCAACTTCAGTGTCACTAATCACGGAAGTTGAGGTGGCTATATTTTCTGCAGTGATACTATCCTCCACTTCTTTGTCAGAAATTACAGCAGATGTTGTAACCACATTTTCAGCTGTAATTGAATCAGCTACCTCAGAATCTTGCCAATCATAGCTTAAAGTACCATTATTAGCTAACACTCCTTTGTTTACATTAGATACGCTTAAATTGCCGCTTCCGTCGGTAGTTATGACCTGGTTTGCAGTGCCGTCTGAGCTTGGATAAGTTAAACCGTTCATAACTACATCACTGGACGGTGATATGGTTATATTTCCGGAATTGGAAGAAATGCTTAATGCATTGGAGCTTATTATGTCATCCTTATCTATAGTTATAGTATCACCGATCGTAGTAGTGACTGCATAAATGTTTGACCATCGGTTATTTGAGCTTCCCAGCTGAAAAGAGTTATCCGAGTTTGGATATATATTTGTGCTGGTAATATTACCGGAATTTTTAATATCTCCGGATACTTCGAGGGCAGTGTCAGCAGAAGAAGAGTTTACTGCCAGATTGCCGCTGGTGAAGTTATAATTTCCTGTGGCTGTGTCGCCGTCGTTTTGCAGGAAGTCGTCGTTGTCCAATGAGCTCGTTGCTACACTGCCGCTGGAGTTGATTGTCAGGTCGTTGTCAACTTCACTGTCCGCTACTACGGAAGTGGAAGATACCAGATCATCTGCTGTTACATTGTTGGCAATCTCGGATTCCCCCCAATCAAAACCAAGGGTTCCATTATTGGCAAGTATATTTTTATCTATATTACCAAAAGATAAAGCGCCACTGCCATCGGTGGTAAGGGCTTGTCCACTGGATCCGTCGGTTGTTGGATACTGTTGTCCGGAAATGTTTACCGTACCGTCTATGTTAATGTCTTCATTGGTGGAAGTGGCGGAAGTGCCCAGAGATACTTTGTTTTCCGAATCATCAACGAATATGTCTCCCGATCCGAAGTTGTAGTTTCCAGTGGCCGTGTCTCCGTCGTTGAAAAGATAATTATCATCAATACTCAACTGATCACTACCTGAGCTTAAAGTCA
>JBDGRJ010000012.1:0-7953 GCA_042218115.1 Minisyncoccia bacterium
CGAGCCGTGCCAGTTGTGCTATATGTTCTACTTTGTCGGGTGAGATTTTCATTGTAAGTAAATTATTGCATTTGCATTATAAGATAAAAAACCCTTAATAGCAATATAAAAAGTTCGAAAGATGGGGTCCGATTACTATCATTCAGGAACGAATATGTATCTAGCAATCAATCTTCTTTATCTATAATCTGTAAATCTTCTATATCATAACTGTTCAATCTCATATCTATTTTTGCTCTTATTACATTCTCTACTTCTGTATGATTTTTCTCTGACAGATCAAAATCACCCTGAATACTTACCTCCAGGTAACTCTCTTTGGCATCGGTCACACTTAACTCCCAATCATCGGGCAGAAAAAACTCCAGATAGATTTCCTGTTTTGATAAAACTTCTGTAAGCTCTTCTTCTATCTCTGTTATAGCCTCAGGATCGACTAGTCTTACTTCCTCTACCGGTGGCTCCCCTTCACTAATTTTGTCCCAGTTCTCTGACAGCTTATTTTCAATCTCGTTTTCGATTGGTGTCTTTTGTTGGGTGTAAGAGCTAAAATTAAACTCATTCGATACAATCTCCACTCTTTTTTTATCTTTGATATAATTAATATCCAAATCAGCCCAAGAAGGCATAGACCGGGGGCGCTCGTTGTGTATAGTCTTTAAGATCTTCTCCAACCTCTTTTTAAACAATCTTCTTACTTCTGTCTCCTCTTGGGTATTATCTGAGCTACCCTCCTCGGAGCCGCTCCCATCTCGATACTCTTCCATTTTGACAATTTTATCCCCGTTGTGATTTTCGTCCATATGATTTTTATTATTTCGTTTTGTCTTATTTTACAAATGTAAACACAAATAATCCAGTCTCAAGCTAGGTTATGTTTTCACTTTGGTTTCAGTTTGAATCTGCTCTTCTGTGCTATCTAACCTAAAATCAATAATATCCAACACCTTTCCATTTTGTGTTTTTACTTCTACTCTCCAGCTGCCTTGTTTTAAGTTCGTCTTCTTTGAGTAGCCCCTATAGCCCTCGTCTCTGCCGCCAAACAACGGAAAGCTAAGCCTGTCGGTAGTCACCCAACTTTCAGATTCTCTATCATAGCGCTTCCATTGATGTATTATCTGCTCATGTAGTCCCGAGGGAGCGAAGATAGCGGTATAGACATAGATCTCAGAGTCGTCTTTAATTTTTAGCTTATTATCGCTGAGGTAATCGAACCAGCTTTGCTGTGGAGCCAGTACTCTGTAATCACCGTTTACCCGCTCTACATTATAATATACCCCGGAATCTCTCACTGACAGAGGTATCGGTGGAATTATATTGGTAAAATAAAGTACATTAACAACTAAAAATATGACAAAAACTATCGCGGATATACCTTTTCTTTTAATATCTATCTCAGTACTAAGATAGAGCAGTAGTTTGAACAACCCAAAAAAGACCAACAGACTCGCTATACCACTTAAAAGAAATACCCCCGCCCCAATATTGCTAAACAAGAAAGGAAAAACCAAGATGAAAAACAACAACAAGATAAAATAATATATACTAAGCTGAACCTCGGCTTTTGTGTAATATTTACGAAAGCCATCATTTACCCCCATCAATACCACCAGCAATAAAAACAAAGGCCAGCTGATCCAGACCGTGCCCGAGAAGAAATAGAAGATAAAGATAGCGCTGAGTAAAGCCCCGAAAGTAAACTGAATCACTACCGGGGCGTAGACATATATCGTCTCCAGAGGTTTGGAGCTAGGGAGTATTTTTTCTTTGTACAGGTGGATATAGGCGATGGTCAGAGCAGATAGTACCAGATAAAAGGTAAGTAAGCTGAAAGCGGTATCAATATCAATATTACGAAAGGTCAGACCGTCCACCACCAGCCCGACCAACAAGGCACCGGGAAGTAAGAGGCGCTCATATTGATGATAAAAATCCTTAGCTTTTCGGATCCAAAAAAAGTTTTGCAGTCTCTCAAAAAACTCCATATTTAGCTATGCTCTTTGATGTGAGACTTAAGATCAAAGATAATCTTCAATACCACCATCAACAGGAGTGCAGCCATACGAAAACTGCTCAAATATAAAGTTAAAAAGCCGGAGAAAACTATAACCAGATGCATCAAAATTATACGACTATAGGGCATACCCATCAGCTCTCTTGGTGAGTATTGCTTGTACTCTTGTTGTTGGATATAGTTTTGATAATAAGAAACTCCGTGGCTTATCATCAGTCCTAATACGGCTACTAAAAACCCACCGAAATTAACCACCTCAAAACTGCTGAACTTAGAGATAAAGACAAATAGAAAAACTCCATGCCCGAGCATAAACATACCGAAGTGGAAGATAAAAAATGGAACTAAGAAAAGTTTAGTTATAAATCTACTTTTCTCAATATTATCAGCCCCCAGTTTTTCTTTCCACCAATTCAGCTTCTTCTGTGACTGCTTGTCTTTAGCCTCGACAGCAGTCAGCTTTTCTGATCTGATCATCTTTAAGACAGTGTAGAACCCGATCACCCCCGACTCAGCCCAATAAACTGCCAACAAAGTCGAGACCTGCCAGCCGAAAAATAAAACCCCTATTAAGGGAATAAGGTTTGTAGCCAAGAGAGTTATCTGAGGGCGGAAAGGTATATCTTGTGAAAAAAGCTTATTCAGCATGTTCAAAAACTCTTTGTATTTTATTTAATCGCTCTAGAAAATCATTTACTGTCTCTATATCCACACCTGCTTCACGCAGACCTTCTTTTCTCTGCTCCATTTTGTATATGACCTCCTCGAATTTTACCTTGTCAGCTTCGAAGATCTCACCCCACTCATCCTCATCTGAATTTCCTTCCAAGTATTGTTCTATCTCGCTTAAGTTCTGCTCGTAAAACTTCTCGTAGGCTTCTCGAAGCAGCTCCTTGTATCCTTCTGGTTTTTCAGTTACATCAACACTCCTATTTTCCGCTTCCACAAAATACTCATCAAGCAGATCTATATGCCTAAAAGGGCCTAATATAGCATTATCATTATTAACATAGGTCTCTAAACCACTCTTGGCATCTTCTATCTTACTTATAAGTTCCTCATCTTTTTCTCTCTCCTCTTTTGGTTCGGGCTCTTCGGGTGGCTGTCCATTATTATATTCTGACATAATAATTTAGTTAATAATATATAAAAGAGGGTGTTTACTAACTTTAACCTCTAGTTCACTTCCTGGGCCAAGATCATACTCCTTGCTCACAGAATCAACCACTACAATACCCGGTGTCTTTGCTTTTATCTTAAGAGAATCACCCGCATCTATCAATCCCTGCTCAAGACTATAGTCGGAGGTCAACTCTCCTCTGTAGAGTTCACGGGCTACAAATCCAAACTTATCTTCATCTTTTATATGCAATCCGGCTGATCCGATCCAGCCACTGGAGCCGGAAGGTGTACCTGTCAATACACCGGAGCTTCTTTGAAACTCGGATTGATCAGCTACAGTAATATCATAGTTAAACATATTATACGGCTTGGAGTCGCCGATGTAGATATCATTGAGTGCAATCTCATCTATCCGGTCGCCATCAATAGAAGCATCTAAACGTAAAAGATCTCGAACTTTAAAAGAGCCGTCCAAATCTAGTTCTTGTCTATAGTTGTCAAAGTTAGCCTGCATATAGTAGCCCTCTTTTTGGTCGGGTCTGGGGTTGATCCCGAAGATGGGCACATCCTTGTTGTAGTGGCTGGCACGCAAGAAGGTGCCGTCACCACCAAGCACCACTACCAAATCCTTGCCTTCATACAGACCAAACCCAAGTTGATCTCTAGGCTTGGCCTCAATGTTGTGTTCTTTCAGAAAGTCCTTTATATCTTCCAGCTCATTGCTAAAGCCTCTCTGATAAACTAAGAGAGTGTTCATTTAGCTTGTGAATTAAAATTTTCTGATAATCTTCCATACATAATTACATCATGAATCCTGCCTGTAGCCTCGGTTCTTTGGGCCTTCCGTTTCACCCCCTCTCGTTTGAAATTGTATTTTTCAAGTATACTTATTGAAGCAATATTATTAGGATAAACTCCGGCCTCAATTCTTCTCAAATCAAGTTTTTCAAAACCAAACTTCAAAATTCTCTCTACTGCTTCGCTCATATACCCATTCTGCCAATACTTCTCCGCCAACCAATAACCTAACTCAGCTACCTGTTTATCTTTCTTGCTTTTATCTAAACTAATAGAACCAAGAAAGTTTCCCTGGTCTCTGGATTCAATCACAAAATTATACCTGGGGCGTGGGTTCTGCCGAGCTTTTTTCTCACAGTCTTTTATAAACTCCTTTGCATCTTCTAAGTCATATGGATGAGGTATCATAGCAATATTTTTTGAGACCTCTTTGTTATCAAGAAGTTTTGCTAATACTTCAGCATCAGCTTGTTTAAATTCCCTTAATTTTAGTCTGTCTGTTTCTAGTTTCATATATTAAAGTTTATTATTGAATTTATCTGCCGAAACTTCATAATCCTCTTGTGAAAACAAACAAAAAACAACTGTCTCAATATTATTAAAATCAAACTTTTCTACTACACTTCTAGCTATCTCAGCTACCCTACCGGTCGGATAACCATAAGCTCCAGCACTGATAGCAGGGAAAGAAATAGAGCTGAGATTATTTTCTTCTGCCAGCTGTAAGCTGTGTTCAAAAGCACTTTTTAATTTATGGTCCCTATCCTCATCTTTGCTGTATCGGGGACCGACCGTATGAATTACATAATCTGCATCTAGATTATATCCGTCCGTAATGACGGCTTCACCGACAGGTAGACCATCCGGATACTCTTCCTCTCGAATTTGCTCACACTCTTCTTTTAGCTTTGGGCCGGCAGCCGAGTGGATCGCACCATCCACTCCCCCTCCGCCCATAAGTGAGGAGTTGGCCGCGTTTACTATGGCGTCGGTAGTTTGGTTTGTTATGTCGGCTTGTTTTATTTTTGGGTTCATGAGAAAAGTTTCAGACTAGAAATTATTATACTAATTTTTTCGTTTTTCAATATCATTAACCTCTTCCACCGGAGCAGCAAATTCCACTTCATCCAATTCCCCAAAATGCTTCTTACCACACTTTATCTTCAACTGCTCGGACCTGGACAGGTCATGCAGTCTATTTGTACCTTTTGTTTCTGCTACAAAATATAACCTAGTTTTTTCATCAGTAAATACAATTGTCCAGTCGGGATTGTATGTGCCCATCGGAGTATCGAGATTAAACCACTGCGGAAGTTTGAAGTAAAACGCCACGTCTTCTCTGGCCTCAAGTGATCTGGCAAAATCATGCTCAATATCAGAATCATAGATAATATGATCATAGACAGTCTTGTCTTCATCTTCCACTTCCATCATATTTTCTAAGTAGCTCTCTACTTCCTCGGATTCAAAACGAGTCATTTCATAATAATCACCATCTATCTTTTCATACTTGATACCATCGACCATCAAGTCTTGAAGTGTGATGCGAATACTCTCCACCGCATAATCTACAAACTTCTGCGGATTCTTTAGAATATCCTCGAGCCTATCAGACTTATCTATTATATTATAAATCGTCTTGCGGGTAAGCTCGGTCTTGTCTTCTATGTGGGCTAAGATGTTTGGAATAGAAATATCACCCATATCGGCCTTTATCTCCTTGTCACGCGTGGCATAGCCGGCCTCAACACCTTCTTCATCTATATCCAAGCTGGTTTTCTTTACAGAAATAGTCGGGCTTTTGATTCGCGGCATATTGGCAAACTTTTCAGAAGCTTTTTCAATCAGCTCATTGGTGTCGTAAGAAACTTTGTACCTAGTCTTGTGCCTAATCTTGTCCCACAATTCCTCAAATGCTTCATTGTCCTCAAACCCTTTAGTAGTTTTCAAAGTCTCCCGCTCTCTTTTGTTTTTAATACGATTGTCAAAGCTAACGGACGTCTCACTTTCAATCTCACGCTGAAGCTCTTGTGCGTAGTCCTCATAACTTTGATTTGCTATCACGGTCAAGATATTGATATTGTCATCGCGGATTCTCTCGCCATCTTGATTTACCGGCAGACGCAGTCCACGTCCGATCTCTTGGCGTTTTTTAATCTCGGATTTGGTTTCATTTAGAGTACATATTTGGAAAACATTTGGGTTATCCCAACCTTCACGCAGGGCTGAGTGGGAGAAGATAAACTGAAGTGGCTCATCCTCAGACAACAGCCTTTCTTTATCTTTCATGATTAGCTCATAAGTATCTCTATCCGCCTTACTCTCACCAGAGTGGCTGTCTTTCCACTGCCCTTTTCTGTCTTTAGCAAAATATCCATCATGAACCACCTCGGCATCGGGTAGATTAAGATCGCTGTATCTATCTTTTTGTTTCAATCTCTTGTACGCTTCTTCAAACCACTCGGCGTATTTGCCGTCCATCGCACCACCATCAGAATATTTACGATAGTTTTTTACATGATCGATAAATACCAGAGATAATACTTTTATTCCTCTATCTTTCATCCGTTTCATCTTTTCAAAGTGTTCGCGGATGGTTTCTTCCAGCTGGACCTTGATCACTTCATCGCGCAGTCCGCCGTGTGCTTCTCCTTCTTCTACTGTAAGGCCGTTGGCAAACTCAACATAGCCGTAGCTGGCATCGAGACCTTCTACCACAAAACCATTGGAATATATCTCACGCTCATTTGATTTCTCATACAGATCATCTCCGTTTGAGATGGTCAGTTTCTTTACTTTGGCACCGCTGTCCGTGTTTACATGTATTTTTACCTTAGCGGAGATCTTGGTCTTCTTTTGGTCGATTGACTTTACTTCTATATACGCATTATTAAAATTATCTTCATCTATCACCGAGTCCACCTCTATCTTTTTGACCAGACCGAGATCATACGCATCTACGGGGTTGAGCTGGTACAATAGATTTGGATAAGTACGGTGAGTGGCGGAATAGCGGAAAGTGCACGTCGGGTTTAGTCCGGCTATGGCTTCTTTGGACTTTTCAGACTCCATATTCTGCGGCTCGTCCATGATCACTATTGGATTGGTCTTTTGGACAAACTCTAGTGGCTTGGCACCGCTGAGCTGATCATTGTATCTATTAATTATATTTCTATCCTTGTTAAACGAATCAATGTTGGTCACCATCACCTGCAAGTTGTTGCTGGTGGCAAAGCTGCGCAATTTACCCAGCTTATCTGAGTCATAGACAAAGTAATCTACAGGCGGCTTATCATACAACTCGGCAAAGTGTTCAGAGGTAATCTCGAGACTTTTCAACACACCTTCTCGGATTGCAACAGATGGGACTACTATTATAAATTTAGAAAAACCGTACTTTTGGTGCAGTTCATAGATACTGCGGAGATAGACATAGGTCTTACCGGTACCCGTCTCCATCTCAATGGTAAACTGAGGAAAATCTTGAGTTTCACCGACAGATACATCCGGCTCGATATCATTTTCTTTTTGAATCTCGGCAATGTTGTCAGCTAGATCATCTTCGGAAAGCAACAGTTGATTGGATACACACATATCAGTTAAATCAAAACCATCGGAATCAACATCGGCTTCAAACTCCAACGTGCTCTCTTCTAATGGCTGACCATCAAAAACATTTACAACAGAGTCCAGTGCATCGAGTTGGTATTGTAGGTTTGGGTTGAATTTAAGTTTCATTTTTAATCTTTTCTATAGTTTTATTGATTATCTTTCTAGTAAAGTTCATAATTCTTTCACGCTCTTCATACTCTATAGCTGGATATTCACCATGTCTGCCAGGTTTTGCAAATTTTAGTATTTCATCAAAATCATAGGTCCAAATCCCTGAACTTTTGCCATGCCACCAGTGCGAAAAGGCTCTATCAACCGGATTGCGCAAGTTAAAGATCAGTTGAACGTCGGGTAACGTCGCAAATATTCGACTTGAAACTTTTTCGGAATACAAATATGATGTTGTT
>JBDGRJ010000013.1:0-387 GCA_042218115.1 Minisyncoccia bacterium
ACAATTATGAGATAATTTATTTGATAAAGAAAAAGAGCTGGTACCCTAGCGGTCGCCGACTCTTTTTCATTTTTAAAAATATTGGTATAATATCTCTGAAATGGTCGCAAGACTCCGAGACTCTCTATAGAGAGATCGTCTTAGGTCGGAAGTCCGATCGGCAAGCCCTTAACGGGGCTTGTTTTTTTATTGGCTGCTGAAAATAAAAAAACCGGACCTCGTGCACAGTCCAGTTCTGCACACGAGAGTCCGGAGCTAGAGTCAGGAAGCAGCGGAAGGCGCCGGTGCGGCAGGAGCCGCGAGAAAGGAAGCCACTGCTTCCAACTAAAGAACGAAAGGGGTCTTTTATTACCCCTAGCGACATACTCGCCCTACCACCCTGGGTAG
>JBDGRJ010000013.1:397-21557 GCA_042218115.1 Minisyncoccia bacterium
TTTTCGCCAGCCTCTCGGCTCAGTAGCCGCCCGCCTCAGTAGCCTGTCGCCAGGGGCTACCTACTACCAAGCAACTGTAGAGGCAAGTATACATGAATGATATAAAAAAGTCAATCTTTTTGCTAAAGTCTGGTAAAAATGTTTTTGCTTTTTTAAGTCTAAATTCTCTCAGCCAAGTAAAAAAGACTATCGCCCTCATACCTAATCTTACTTTGATTTCTAGGAAACAGAAGGGTTCCGTCTGTCGGGGCTGTGACTTCTTTGTTTAGATCGGTATATCTACCTATCGTCTGCCCTTTCTCTACCTGCTTCCAGTTTTGGTCCATGCCATCTTCATAGACAAAATTTACACTTTCAGCCAGTTTACAGAGAATTAGTCGGTAAACTTCTGAAGGTTGGCTGTAAGATAAGTTTGGGTCTACTTTTTTATCCGCTAAAAACCTTTTGTTTATTGACCCCACCTCAGTTAACATTCTCAACAAAGATTCAAACACCTCCTGAACCTTAGACATATCCTGAAAGTGACCACTTTCATAGCAGATAGCTGTACCGCCTTCCTCGTCCGCCCAGCTGCTGCCGCCAAACTCATCTACAAAATAATCAGTAGTACCCAGCACAGAGCTGTCAAAGGGTCGACTCAATACCGGCGGATCAGACGGGTCGGTGAGTACGTTCTCTATTGGTGCTAAGCTATACAACCTTCTGTGTTGTTCGCTGTCTTCTCTAAAGCAGATAAAAGGCTGAGACGGGTTGGAGGTGGAGTGTAGATCAAATAGATAATCAGTCCGGGACAACAGTGGGGTTAGCTCTCGAGCTCGCTGGTAATCATAATGATTATATCTATCCTTGTTTTGTAGGTGTTTGGGGATAAAACACCGATTCAGATCACGATCCCCGACCCCTCTGGTGTCTTGCTGGACAGCTTTAGGGTTGCCAAGACCCAGATACAAACTACCGGAGATGTTGCGCCTGTAAGATCTCACTTCTGGAGTATCGATTGGTATGTCGAGTTCGAATAAATCATAAAATCGCTTTAGAATCTCCAACCCTATCTTCTCATCACCATGGACCCCGCCCAAGATTACTACATTGGGACCACAGCTCCCCGAGATTTTAGTGAAATGTGAAGGTATTTGTTTGTTGTTCATAAAACTTCAGTACCCAAACAAAAAATCCTCCCGTAAAGCCCGGGAGGATAGCAGGCCCAGACTTTACAGCAAACTACTGTAAAGCCCAGTGCCAAAATGAGTGGAAACTATTGTGATTGTTTTTGTTTGTATTCATGGTAGTAGGTTTTTTAATTTATCTCCGTACTGCTGTAGCTCTTTTGAACCTCTGGTAACTGTAGTTAGGCTTACTCCGAGCCTCTCGCTTACCTCTCTTTGTGTCATACCATCTTCAAGTAAACTTAAGATCTGAACTCTTTTTGTAAACTCTTCTTGTTCCTGATCTGTAAGCAGTACCTTAAGAGCCAGATCAAGATTATCCTCTTCTAGAGCTCGCTGCAAAAAAGACGATAATTTTTGGTTGTTATGTTTAGACATATTATATTAGTGTAATAATACAGTATAACATTAAGTCTATGCTGTCAAACGGGGATTGAAGTTAAAGTTTATTTTTCGCCTTTCTCTGGTCCAATTAGTTTAGTTGAGCTATATTTCTAAGCTTGTAGTTATTCTCTGCTGCAAACTGCTTTAGCTCCCTAAAGGAGCTGAATCTTCGCTTACCTAGGTCCTGTTTTAGGTATACAGCGGAAGAACCTTTCTTTTTATAGATCAGACCTGAAATGATATCTTGATTGCTCTCCAGTAAGACCTTGATTTGATTGTCTGATTTTAGCTGCGACATCAGCTTGGGGTGGATATCGATTATATCGGAAGGCTCAAAACCTTGGTTTTTAAGGGCCTGTAAACTATTAAACCGATACATACCCTTTTGCATCAACAGATATACCTCAGAGGTAAACGGGGTGGTTATCAAACTCTGCATCTTAATGTCAGCTTTTGGTCCTCTGGGAGCAAATCCGAAGCTATCTACCTGGTCCAGCCTAGATTTTGTTATTGTCTGCACCGGATCCCAGGAGTCAAAATACTCAAAGTAGATCTCCGCTCTTTTAATAGGCATAATACGACAGCTCTCGTCTGTGTCCGGAGTGGCTTTTGTATCTTCTGTTACCAGATAGACTGCCGATGACCCCTTTCTCTTGTAAGGCTGACCGGTATCCAGTGGACAAGACTCAGAGCTGGATTGGCTCAAGTTTGAACCTCGGTTGGACGGGCTGGTCTGATCATCATTGCTTTGGTTAGATATTTGCCCAAACTTCTGTTCACACATAGGCAGCAGCTGACTGAGATAAGAAGAGAAGTAACTTTGTTTGGGAACAAAATTCAGTGATGGAGACTGCTCCAGCTGCTTTTTACTCTTACCTTGAGACACCATCCTCTCCACTGCTTTTATCTGCTTGGTAAACTCTTTTTTCTTTAGCTTACAAACAGATTTATTCACTTTCATAGTCTCACACTTGCCGAGGTAATAATCCTTATCGAAGGTCTCCGCCCAGCACTTATTGTAGTAAGTAACACCATCTTCCCCACAGACAGGCTTATACTTCATACACTCCGTGCCGGCTTTAAAATCTCCTTCATCGCCGCTGCAAACCTTATCTTTTACTTTGTTTAATTTATTATCTGCCTGTTTGCCTTTGTTTTTTCTCAGCTTATCTATCATCTCTACCAACTTCTCAGCGATACACATATTACGCTCACTACCCTTGTTTCCGTCCACACTCACACAAAGCGGATCTTTTTTAAAGCTGCAAATCCGATCTTTGTTTTTCAGTAAAACAAGCTCCATATTCTGATTATCAACCAATACTATATCTCTGGTTTTATTTGAATCTATATCACTGACCGCAAAGTCCGTGAAGTTGCGCATCTTGTCTTGATAAATTCGCGTCTTGGCTAGATCTTTCTTATAACCGCTAAAAGGAACCGTCTTATAGATCGCCGAGCCGGATCGGTTCAGAAATATTGCCTCTTCTCTTTGTTGATCGCTCGACATAATAGAGCTCAGCCTAGCAAAACGGTCAAAATTAAGCCATTTGACCTCTTGAGGGCTGCCCAGCGGATAATTAGTCGTAGTAGTATTAACCTCAATTCGATCTACATTCTCTCCAACAACGTGGGAAGTTCCATAGGTGAAATTCTCACTATTCGCTCTATCAAAAAAGATCATATCATCTATCTTCTCTATCTTGTTTAGCTCATTTGCTTTAAACTCCTTGCTAAAGTCCGGCTGGTATTTATTATCTTTTACCCCCTTCAGATAACTAACTTTACTCGGATTGGCCGAGTGAACTACTAAATCCAACCTCAAATTATCATCATAGTCTAAAAACAATACCTCCTTTATATTTCCTCCAATCTGAAAAGTGTCGGATTCTACTCCGTCAGATTCTATGATATGCACTTTATTACTGCTAGCTACCGCAAACTCTGCCCTTTTATCAATCTCTATATCTCCGGATCTAATTATATTTAACTTTGAGTCAGCGGTGAATATACGGGTCGGTTGCCGTCGGAACACATCAGCCTGACCAGGTGTACTCTCCAGCTTATATACTTGATTTCCGGCAGTAAATACAATATCCTTGACTAAATCATTATTTACATCGGCTATAGTAAAATCTGTAACACTCTTGTCATCTATAATAGTCTCCAGGGTGCCCAAACCACCGGATTTATTTGAGCTTAAACTTAATGTTCCGTCTTCACCCAAGATCACAAAATCATTTCTGCCGTCATCGTCAAAGTCGCCTTTTTCCAATTTAGTGGCCTTCTCCCCAAGATCTAAGGTTTGAGCTTCACTTAGCTCTGATTGCACAAAGTGGCTGTAGTCGGTCTCCTCGGCAGAAGCTATGTTAGGCAAAAGAAGTATAGCGGCGATTAAGAAGGTAAGTAATTTAAGTGAGTGTTTTAAATCTTTAAGCATATTAGGGAAAATATGAAATTAAGCTATTAATTATTAAAACATATTTGCAAAGAGTAATAAAACAGACCCACCAATAGGCGGGCCTGTTAAACTAAGATGGAGGGGTTTATTTAACTGTTGTTTAGTTCGTCAATTGTGATTGGTTGTCCTGTTTTATAAGTCTCACTTTTATCTATTTCTACTATACGATCAAAGCGATAGCCTAGAGCTTCAAATACCCTCTCATCTTTGATATGTCTTTTTGTTAAGTTTCCAAATGCACCTTCTTCTATTCTATATACCTTATTACTATCCTGATAGGTTACTAGACTTCCAGGAGGATGGTGATCCGTGTAATCTATTTCACCCTTACTTTTGTACTGCTGCAGCAACTTAGGAGATATATCCTGAATCCAACTCCACTTGTAGCCTAACTTTTTAAACACTGTTTGGTTGTTAATCCAGTATTTATTGTTTCCAAGTAGAAGATACACTCTATCATCAGAAGGAATCTTGACTAATGCTCCACCTTTAGGGTTCCAATTCGGTCCCCAAGGAAGAAAGCCAGCTATATCATCCAAACACTTGTTTAGAGAGGATCTGTTCGTTGTTTTGACTCTATCCCAAGAATCGAAGTATGTGAAGTAAACCTCGGATGACTGGACTGGGCGTTTAGTACCTCGCTCAGTAATTACCCAGACCGTATTTGTTCCTTCTGTAGTGTATGGTTCTCCTGATTTAAGGGGACAACTACTATTAACATCTTTAGCTTGGTTTTCTTTATCAGGGTTAGAAACAGATGTCTTATCTTCATCTTTTTCATTCATGTTTTCTGCACCTGATGAATTTTTACCTCTCTTTACATCTCTAGGATCACCAGAGTCGTTGCTCTTATCGAACGAATCAGTACAGAAGTTATCTCTATATGGCTGTTGAATTATATATCCACCGTTCTCCTTTACCCGTGCTGCGGCTTGGTCTGGGTTGCTAAGCTTATATTTACCACTGTCAGTAACTGCACAGAAAGGTTTATATTTTCTATTGTCTTTAGAACTATAGGTCCAGTAACATTGGTCATATTCCAAGGTAGCACTCCAACTGTTGTGATTTAAGTAATAATCCCAAGCTCTTTGCTCATCGTAAAATTCTTTCTGTTTACCCATCCCATCAGTAATACAATAAACCTTCTCAGGGTCCGGCTGAAAATCATCATCATACATTAAGTAATCTATTTCTTCACTAACAGAGGTGTCCCCATAGTCAATCGCAACTTCATCAATCAATTTATATCTAGATTTGACACCAAAAAAGTGATCATTTTTATTAGGTTCGAGCTGTTTTGTAAATGTATCTACTTGATCTCCGCTCTCATAGGAAACTCTTATTTCAGCAGATATACGTTTATCCGAACTATTGCCAAGCATAAATCCTACTGATTTAGCACTCAATGAGCTTAAAGTCAGAGGTATATTATTGCTGGTTTTTGTAGCTAGACCATCAAGGAATAATGAATAATTTCTGGAATAGGCATTACCCCTAGTTGTGATTACAGGTAGACCGTCTGCTTTTATCATGAAACTATAAGCATTCTTGCTTAAATCTGACTTACTTTTCTTCCACCCGGCTTTGCCTAACTGCTCAAAGTCAGCTACTTTTGGTCCCATGTTCTCAAGTTCTTGTAGGCTTATCTCAGTCGATTTCTTTTTATTAGTACTACTTTTGTTAGTTTTCTTATCATAGTGATAAGGGGTGGTCATTCCACCTGTACAACTCTCTTCCCCTTTTTGGGTATGGTAAATCTGGTTAGTATTACCTCTTTTTACTTGACACAGCTTATTTTCTTTGCTCGGGAATACCTTGTAAGGAAGAGGGGCGTGAAGCTGTTTTTCAAATTTACTTACATGCCTTTTTGCATTGTTTAGATTACGATAACCGACAAAGTGAACTAGTTTATCCGGTTCTACATCAAACTGAGCTTCATACCTGCCTGTTTCATTGTTGTATTGTATTTTCTTTCTTTGGTCAAAAGTAGCAGAAAACTTATCTCCTTGCTGTTTCATTTCGAACATATTCACCCAACCGCTTTTTAATCTTGAGATGTTAGAAGGATCTTCCTTATAGTTGTTAACCCCCACTTCAAACTCTACAGAATCTGTACTGACAGATCCTTGTGTCGATTTAGTGATTGTCGCGGGAACAAACAGATTATCTAATTCTTCCCCTAAAGAAGTATTCCCATAATCTATCTTCACTTGTTTGAACTTTTGGTCGGACTCTATACCCACAAAATGATGTACGCTGGAGAAAATACCCCTCTCTTCAACGGACCCAATATTATTACCCTGCTCATCAACCAAAGTTATCTTGGCATCAGTATCGCTACCATTTCCAAGGTTAAACCCAACTTTATTGATCGGTTTTTTGAAAGTTAAAACTAAAGGGTTATTTTCACTTCCAGCCGATTTACCATCTGCAAAAATAGACATCTTTCCAGAAGCAGTACCCTTATATTGTCGATTGTAAGAATTAATACTTATCACTTTTCCTTGAGGGGTAGAGAACTTAACTCCATGAGAGCTCCAATACTGTGTTTCTACATTTAAGTTTGCACTTTCAAAGTCGATTTTAGTAAAGTCTGCTCCGGAAAAATGACTAGGTTTTAGTTCTTTAATTTTTTTAGATTGTCGCTTTTGCTTTACTTTTATGTAAGCGCCAACAATATCATCCACCTCAGTCGGTAAGCCTGTAATCTCAGAGTGCCCATTATTATTGCTAGTAATAGCTGCTAAAATCAACTCTTCCCCTTTATATTGGCTTAAATCAACCTCCATGTTTCCGTGGTGAGCCTGTCCGATCCATTCAGTTTCATATTCTGTACTATTGAGATAATTCTGCAGATCACTAATAACCCTGTCGAGCAAGACCAACTTATTATATTTAGGATAGGAACCCGAAGGAGAAATGGCTATCAAACCCAAATTTTGTGATAAATCATGATTCGCTTCTACACTTAAATTAAGTCTATGATCTACTTTACCAGCAAACTCTAGCTTGCCGTAACGGTCATCTAGATAGGACTCTTGAACTTTATGAATATGGTCTTCTTTATTAAGATCATCTTTTTGGGTGCTTAAACTCAGTTCTAAATCTATTTGATTTGGTGAAGGGTTGTTTTTATCTTTCTTTACAGCTCTAAATTGGAGATTATCTATCTCTTCAGTGATAAGAGTATTACCATAATCAATTTTTACTTTCTTTACAGGTTTATCTGACCTAATCCCGACAAAATGAGTCGGGCTGGAGGTGATATTACTTTCCGAAAGAGTATCAATCACACCCCCGGATCTATCAATCAAAGTAATATCAGCAGTCTCCACCTCTCCACCGCCCAGATTAAAACCTATTTTATCGGCTGGTTGTCTAAAGGTAATAACTAATGGTCTATCTTCACTTGTAATAGGGTGACTATTATCCGCTGAAATAGAATATTTACCGGAAGCAGTGCCCACATATTGACGGTTATAGGGGTTAATTCTGATTACTTGTCCTTGGGGAGTAGAAAACTTAACCCCATGAGAATCCCAATACTGGCTATCTACAGTTAAGTTGGCATCCTCAAAGTCTAAAAAAGTCTCTGATCCGTCAAATGAGGACCAGTTTATTCTTTCTACGGCACTTCTATCATTTGCAAAAGTAAGTATAGGCACCACAACAAATGATATAAGGGAAATTAATAGTGAGTACTTAACTTTTGTTAAAATTTCCATATTTTAAAATTAAAATTTAATTTCAAGTAAGCATAACATGATTCTTACTATTTGTAAAGTAAGCTTGGATTGAGGTGAGGTGAGAAAAACAAAAAATCACATTGATGCCACCTTAGATATTTACACACTTTATAATCTAAACTCCATATAAATAGTCTAGCCTTAAATTATTAGAGCAATTTTGACAAAATCTATGGTTGTTTCTTAGATTTATTTACGCAGCTGTTCATAGCCTTGTCTTGCACCCAGCCACAATTTCCGTTTTTGTCTCTCGAGCAGATACCACTGCGTCGGCACTGATACTCGGGCTTAGCTGTACAGCCGCTTCCCACTTTACCCTTTGAGGCGCAAAATTGATTGCTGCAACCTGAGATTACACATCCATCTTGGGCTACACCTTCAGCTATTTTTCCTTTATTTTTTGTCTGTACATCTTCCAGCTTTAACTTCAAGGTTTCAGAGTCAGCAAGTTTTTGTTTACCCGAGGGGTTTGATTTTTTAAACTCCACCACTATATCCCGAACATTGTGTTTCCTCATATCTACCACGGCATAGAAATCTACGGTATCATTGGTCATAAAATTCTCATCTGTCTTGGCTATCGCGGTGGTGTAAGTCTTACTCATACTCGGGTTATGAACTTCGATCGGGAAATCACCCTCAAAAA
The DNA here is from genome assembly GCA_042218115.1 of Minisyncoccia bacterium. Taxonomy (GTDB): domain Bacteria; phylum Patescibacteriota; class Patescibacteriia; order Magasanikbacterales; family UBA922; genus JBDGRJ01. The sequence goes on from JBDGRJ010000013.1 coordinate 8,801, forward strand.
ACCATTCTCCTGGGGCTTCACCTCTGATAGCAAAAAGCTTCGGAGTAAGCTCGCCACTGCCTAGATTCGTAACCTGTATATCATTCTGACTACTGCTTGTTGACTTTGTATTAGTAGTGCTATTAGAGCTAGTCGCGCTCTTTTGTTGTTTATTCTGCTGGTTATTCTTTTGTTTGTTTTTGTCAGGAGTTATTATAGGTATATTTTTCGTCGTAGTGTTTGCGTCTTTATTGTTCGTAGTAGTTACATTTTCAGGAATAAGTATGTTAGAAAAGTCCAGCTTTTGCTTTTTTTGGTTAGTTTCTGAGACTACCATATAGCTTAAAAAGCCTGTGTTAATTAAAAGTAAAACTATAACCACTACTAAAAGCTTATTAGTGGTATTCATAGAATATAGTTATATAAATAAAGCCTTTGGCTAGTGATATAGTAACATAGTCGAACTGGAGGACAAAAACTCAAAAAGGGTTAAAATAAAAATGCCCTGCCGAAGCAAGGCTCCTCCCAGATTAATTGTGTTTCGAGAACAAGTTAGACAAGAGCATAATGTATTCAGTACCCAAATCTTTATCAAGCACTCCCTTAATGAAAAAAATTCTTACTGCATCCTTCCAATCAGTTTCAGGGTATATTATTAATTCTATACCCCTCAACTTAACCTTAATCTTCTCACTTCTCTTTCTTGCAATTTCAACACCTTGCTTAGATACAAAAAACAACTCTCGGACCCACTGATACTGGTTATCACAACTCATAGAGCCCTCTAGTAGTAAGTCTAACCGATCGAACCAGGAAGCCTATTGCCATCCTCGACCTCAGGTGGGTCGTACTCTTCTTGGACACATTTGCTGCACACCCAGTCAATTATAACGCCTAGGCCGTTCTTTATAGAAACCAGACGTGCATCCGGGTGTTGCTCACAATGGTTATCTTCTGGTTTTTCTTTATTGCAAATTTCATCAAAGCTCTCCACAGCTCACTCCTCTTCCCTGAGAGAGAACGAAACGAACAACAGTAGATGTGATGATAAAATAATTATATTTATTTGTAAAATAAAAAACCCGTCCGCCGAGCCGACGAACGGGCGTTCCTTGCTAAAGACGATCTGCAAGTAAATTACAATGACGGGAAAGATTCCAGTCCGCCATCTTGTGCAGCTCCCTGACTTTCTCTCGGGGGAGCCCCTCCTTTAGAAACTTTTTCTTCCAATAATCGTTTATTCCCGCGAAGACACAAGCCTTCATGGCGAGACCGGTCTTGACAGCAGGATCCACTTTTTCCCGCTGCGCAATAATTTTCTCCTGAGCTCGGATCTCTGCTGAAAGCGCAGCCACGATCTTAGTAGCTACCTCCAGCTGTAGGTATAAGGCTTGTTTCTTGTTTTCGACTGGTCCAACCGAATCGATTTCGGGCTGCTGAATACAGTCTTTGATCTTTTTTGAGCAGCTCCAGGCCTTCAAGCTGCCATTTTCTCGTTTGAAGTATTTTTTCACGCAATTGATAAGCTTCCTTTCTCGACAGACTCTGTTTTTGTTACTGTTACTGGCGTCTCTGCTTCCGTGTGTCTGTCTCGTCTTTTGCCCAACCTTCCTAGCTCTTTCAAGCTTAGTGGCGCAACTAGCTAGAAAGAGGGTCAGGGCCGTAACCGCAATGAAAATATATGCGCGCATTGGAACTCCTCCTTCCTCGGTGAAAATGAACGCTCTGATGTACTTAGATATTATACAAAACAAAACTTTTGTCAAGTGTAAAATCAGGGACCGTTGAAAAACTAAAAGGCGTTTTAAAGCTTTGGCTAAATTTAGTCAATTCTTATTTCGCCCGTAAAACACGTTTTGACTAAAACAAGTGAAAAACATAATTACGTAATTAGTTTTTCAACGGTCTCAAATCAAAAACGGCCGGTACGCGACTTTCACGTCACGTCCGGCCAAAACCCTCAGCGGCTCAAGTTTCGCAAGGCCTGGAGTCGGCCCAGCTTAATCGCTCGGTCCATTTGCCCCTCCGTGGGAAAAGAGTCTAGATTAGCAAACGAACAAACATGGACCAGAAAAATAACACAATAAATGCTGTCTGTCAACAAATTAACTAGTTTTAGCTAAAACTAATATTTTCTTCTTTACAAAAACTATAAAATTTGTAAGATGTCTGTATAGTCAATCTGCCCTTTTAGGTGACGAGGTTGTCATGAGTGTTCATTTGGAGATCGTTGAAGATCTTTACTTTCTAGTTGATATGAATGAAATCAGCTGGAAAAGAATTCAAAAAGAAGAGAATATAATAGTTCAAAGTGAAATTCCCGAACAAGTTCAGCTAAAGGAAAGAAAAAGGGGGCGAAAAGCTGTACGAATGTTGAAAGCAAAAGAGGTGAGCTCTTTTGAAGCTTTGAAACTTTACTTGGAAGAAAGGGGGTTAAATCCTGCGGGAGCAATGGAAATGTTCGGACTACTGTCTCTACACGACCCTAAAGCAATCCTGCAAGGACGAGATGTAGTCCATTTGCTGGCCCCGGATACAGTACAATATGGAAAAAACATCTTGATGGCGACAGTCCAAATGCAGTGGACACAAGTAGGAAGGGGGAACATACCTTACGGAAACTATGACGAATATTACCGCATAATCTGTATCGAAAACTGAAGGGGGTAGTCCGCCGAATCCCGGCGGACGTTTTTTATTTTGACGAGATATAAAAATATTGGTTTAATTAACTTCGTAATCTGCTCATTCTAAAGAAGAGAGGTGTTCCATGCTCCAAGTGACGAATAAAGAACAGGTAATTAGAGTCAAAAACGGTACGTTGTATGACGTAAAGCTAATAAACGGAAGAGAAGAGAAAAGTCTCATCGAGAAAGGGGTCGATGCAGGGGCTAAGGTTGCAGTCTTTTTGGTCGTCTTTTTGTTTTTTTTGTCGATCGAGTACCTGTTTTCGGGAATCATGACAAAAACATTACTTAATGCTATCACCATCGGAAGTGCATTAGGGGTCATGAAAGTACTGAAAGATAGGAGAAAAAAAGAAATCAAGAAAAAATACTGGCAAGGAAACCCCACGATGGTTGTTTCCGAAACAGGAGAGGAGCTGATGAGAATTGACGAGCCTCCTTCTCCAAGGGGTCCACTAATGCCCGCTGAAAGGAGGATTGAGCGATTAAAAGAAGTACAAAAAGTTCTCGAAAGAGAACTACGAAAGCCTAAAGGCCTAAAAGAGGATAGAAAGAAAGTTCGGACCTCTTTAAGAATGATAAAGCGACGAATAGAAGAGATTCGAAATAAAAACATATACACCGAAGGACAAGACGGAGTCCTCGACGAATGCTGATCTTTCTTGGGGGGTAAGCCGGCTAATCAAGCCGGTTTTTTTATTTATCAAAATCTCTTGTCTGCTGAATTATATTAGGAGAACCTGAACCAGCTGGCTCCTATTATTAATTCAAAACCAAAATAATATAGTTTAAATAGGTAGCAAAACCCACCCATAGAAAATAAGGGGCAAGTAATAATGCCGCAATTTTTGATCTAGGCCAGATCAAATAAATCAGAGCTGCTACACTAACAGCTATCAAAAATGCATCTATGAAAGCTGCGCCTATAAAATGAACAGTGAAAAATAGAAAGCTCCAAGTAAAGTTTAAAAAAGCATTAACTATAAACAATCCGATAATATAAGAAAAATTTTTACTGTCGCTATATCGATTCCAAATTATTAAGGCTGAGATAGTGGTCAATATAAAAATAACAGTCCAAACTAACCCAATAACAGACCCGTTCGGGGTCCAACTAGGTGTGGCTATACTGTCATACCATCCGGATTCAATTCCTGCCGAAGTAAAAAAGTTTCCAAGCACTGACACAGTAAGTGTGATGCCCGGTATTGTAAGATAATTGGGCTTGAATGTCATAAAGCAAGAAGGGTCCGCACAATGCGGACCCCGTATTACTCTCTGTTTACTCTTGAGCGGGCACGGTAAAGAGACGATAAAGTGCCGACAGACCGACCAGAGCGTAAACTACCCTGGAAACTACCGCCGCTTGACCGCCAAAGAGCGTGGCGACTAAGTCAAACTGGAAAAAGCCTACCAGACCCCAGTTCAAGCCGCCTACCACCAACAGCACGAAAGCTATCCAATCTAAAGCGTTCATAGGATTGCAGTTACTAAATTAACCGTTTTTATTATAACAAATTTTTGAACTCTTGTTCATCCAAAACCTCTACACCCAACTCTTTTGCCTGCTTATATTTTGATCCCGGGTTCTCACCTACTACCACATAATCAGTGTTAGAGCTGACTGAGCTGGCCGGATTCCCTCCCCGTTCACGAACCTCTCTCTGGGCTTCATCCCTGGTAAAATCATCCAGTGCGCCAGTAAAGACAAATACTTCACCATCCAGCTCATCAGTCGTGTCAGTCTGAAACTCTTGTATTTTTACTCCATTCTGTTTTAGCTCTTCTATCAGCTCTATATTCTTCTCATTGTCGAAATATCTCATTATAGACTCTGATACTCGCGGACCGATATCATCTATCTGTTCTAACTCTTCTCTGTCGGCCTCCATAATATTTTCTAAGTCACCAAACTGTTCCGATAAAATATAGGCGGTCTCATCTCCGACATGCTCAATCCCTAAAGCATACAAGAACCTAGGTAATGAGATTTCTTTTGATTCTTCGATCGCGGTCACTAGATTATCAGCCGCTTTCTCAGCAAACCTCTCCAGGGGCTCAAGATCGCCTCGCTTTAAGGTAAAGATATCCGCAGCATCCTTAATCAGACCCTCATCCAATAGCTGTTTTACGATCTTCTCGCCCAAACCTTCGATATCAAAGGCATCCTGAGACACAAAGTGCTTTATTGATTCCAGCTCTTTTGCATAACAGTCGGGGTTAGTACAAAACAAATCTGCTGACTCTTCTTCAGTTTCCAGCTCTTCTCTCTCCACTTCCGATCCACAAATAGGACATTCGCTTGGTTGTTCAATCTCCTTTTCGTCTCCGTCCCTCATCTTCTCTAACACTTTGACTACCTGGGGTATGATATCTCCCGCCTTCTCTACTACTACCTGATCTCCGACCCGGACACCAAGTTCATTAATCTCATCATAATTATGAAGCGTAGCATGAGTCACAGTAGTCCCGGCCAGCTCTACCGACTCAAGATGAGCCACCGGAGTAAGCCGCCCAGTCCTACCTACTTGCCAATAGACATCTTTTATCTCAGTTGTGCCCTGTTCGGCAGGAAATTTCAAAGCAATCGCCCAACGAGGACCCTTCCCGACATAACCCAAAATGTCCTGATACTTTTTTTGATTTACTTTCACCACTACTCCATCAATCCAGAAGGGTTTGCCCGTCTTTTCTCTGTCCACCCATTTGTTATACACCTCCATAACCTCTTCAATACTGTCACAGACCTCCCAATCATCCTCAGTAGGAAAGCCCAGCTCTTCCAATTTATCCAGCTCCTGCTTTTGTGTCTCGGGTATCGGACCGTAAGTAATATCATAAGCAGTAAAGGATAAATTTCTTCTATCCACTACTTTTGGATCCAACTGACGCAAAGTTCCAGCGGCGGCATTGCGAGGGTTTGCAAACTCAGCTTTATCTTCTTTTTTTCTACGTTTATTGATCTCCTCAAGAGTATCCTCGCTCATCCAAGCTTCCCCCTCCACTACTATTGTATCTTTTTCTTCTATTCTTAGTGGAATAGATCGAATAGTCTTTACATTTTGAGTAATATCCTCCCCCACCTCACCGTCACCTCTAGTGGCTCCCGTCTTTAATTTTCCATCTTCATAAGTCAATACCAGATGAATCCCGTCTATCTTCAGCTCAGCTGTGTAGTTCATATCATCAGGCCTCTCTCCCAGCTCCTTCTCGAGCCGTTTCATCATTCGTTCCTCCCAATCCAGCATATCCTGCTTATCAAATGCATCATTAAAGGAATGCTGCTCCACTAAATGCTCCACCTTGTCAAATTCATCAGCGGGCTCCCCGGCCACTCTTTGTGTCGGAGAATCATCGGTAACCAGCTCTGGATGTTCTTGCTCAATTTGTTTGAGCTCATCCATCAACCCCTCATACATCGCATCGGTCACCTCGGGATCATTTTCCACATGATATCTATGTCTTAGGTCCCTTATCTGTTCTCTGAGTTTTTTTACTTTTTGTTTAGTCTCTTTATTTGCCATAAATAAATTAGTTTATACACCTATACTTATCTGAGGATTTTGAGCTCGAAGCGGGCATGGTCTGAGCTCTGCTCAGGAGCGAAGAGCTCAAGCCTCAGAGCCAGCTCGCTGGGCTGGCGAGAATGAACAGATAAGTACAGGTGTATAAACTAGAATAAAACTAAATTTAGATACCAGCTTACAATCTGATCATAAAAAAACAAAACAATAAAGGTCCCTAAACTCAGATAAACCCCGAAAGGGGTCTTACTGGTAAATTGCTTACTTTTGAATATGATCAAGATTATACTTACAACAGCCCCAATAACATAGGCTAAAAATAAGGCCAATAAAACCTTGGGCCACCCTAAAACTACCCCCATCAGCACCCCCAAACGAATATCACCACCTCCGATCCAGCGACCTCTGGAAATAAGATACTGCAACAAGAAAAACCCTCCAGCTGCAAGCGCGCCCCAAATCATACTCAAAGGCTCTACCCACCCCATCAATCCATTCACAGCAAAGAGCAATATTATGGCTGGTATCGTGATCCGATCTAATATTCTCTGAAACCGAAGATCATAAACGAAGATGAACGTAAGCACAAAAACAACAAACCAGTCCCGCACTACCAAAGCAATCTCGGGCTCAAAACCACGAACGGTCCAGATAAATAAAAAAACCAGAGCCAGCCACAGCTCCACTAAAAAATACTGCCAAGCTATCTCCTCTTTGCAGTATGCACATTTACCCCCCAAAAACAGAAAGCTTAAGATGGGAATATTATGATACCAAGCTAGACTTTCCTCACAGTTAGGGCAAAAAGATCCTGGAGAAAAAAGTGATACCTCTTCCTTGGATCTATACACTAAAACATTCAAAAAACTACCAAAACCTGCACCCAAAATAAAACTCAATAGCAGCCACCATATGTCCATAGCTTAGTTATTATTGTTGCTGCTGGGCGTTTTGTATCCCCGAAGGGGTAACGATAATGGGGCCGGGACCAAAACCACCGGTCTTGCCTTCAAGCCGTGCTTGAATCTGGTAAGTATCCCCATTTTGAGAGGAGTAAATGTACCTGTTTTCACCTGGATCAGAAGGAATGTTGCTTAGTGCATCTCCACATCCCGAACTAGCAAAGCCCTCTTCTGAGTCGAGACATTTTGCTGAGTTACCACCCAAAACTACACCTTCTTCAGCTACTGGGTACTGATTATTTTCAGTAAAGTAAATTTCTAAGGAAGTCTGAATTTGTTTGAGATCAGAAAGTCTGTTTTGGTCTCTCGCCTCCTCTCTGGCTGAGCCCAAAGCTATGACAGCAAGAGTGGATAAAAGTCCGATTATAGCTATTACTACCAATAGTTCTATTAAGGTAAAACCATCCTCCTCGGTGTAAAAACTCATATCATTTTGATTAGTTAATAAAATTCTGTTGTAAACATTTAGCTACATTGGCAGGCTTTATGTGCTGTTTTACTATATACTGATTTGCCCCATACTCACGTGCTTTCTCCACATCCCTCTTCTCGCCCAGCTCAGATAAAACCACAACCGGTAGATAGCTCGTCTCACCATTCTCCTTAAAACGTTCCAGCAGATCATAGCCCTCTGTGTCAGCTAATACCAATTCTTGTAAAATTACTTTTGGATTATTTTCTTTTGCGGACCTAAAACCTCTTTCACTATCTGTATATGTCTGACTCTTCAGGCCATGTTTAGAAAAATATTCTTGGTATATATCCAAAAAGTGCTGATCCTTATCAATGTGTATTATATCCAGGTCTTTCTCTGTTTCCATTATACATAATTAATAAAACAACTGCAATATAACTTAATCAGTCCGTTGAAAAACTCACACATTCAAAAAGATGCAGAACACCCTCCGAGACGAAGCCTCCAGCTTGTCTCACCAGCGAGGCTCGGAGGATGTTCAAGCCCAGCTTAAAATAGTATTTCAATAGTCTACTTAATTAAACCAAATTTCTCAAAGCTAGTCCAATACTAACCGACATTCTCGGCCCAAGTTCATCCAAAAGAGATTTCAGTCCTTGTTGATAAACCACCCTAGCCCAAGGATCGCCAACAAATACCTTCAAATCAAAGTACTCCCTTATTGCCCTAGCTAATGGAGGAAAAAAGGAAGACCCACCGGTGAGGATAATCTTCTCCGGTTTTGCCTGCTCATTGCCGGACTGATGAGCATAGAGATCAAACCCGTACTCTATTTCCTTGATAATAGGGTCGGTGAGCTGATCAAACGGCTCCGGATCAAGATCCTCTTCTTTTAGCTTAGAAATATCTTTTTTTACTTGAGTAATATCGCTGCCCTTCAGTCCTGTCAACCCCTTCAAAGCGGAGTTTATGGTCTCGCCCCCCACCTCAATACTTCTGTGTGTCATAGGAAGACCTTTGTCCATTATAAAAAAGTTAGATCTTTCGGTGCCTACATCCACCACCAATACCGTAGAAGGGTCCTCGCCTACCAAAGACCTCTGGAGTGAGAAGGCTTCTGTCTCCAGCTCCTGCAGCTGCAGACCGGCTTTTTGGAAGATAGCGGTATAGAACTTCACTAAATTTCTAGGTGCAGCAGTGACTAAGAAACGCTGATAATCAGATTCTTCAGTATCTTTTGGTATCTCACGATGAACTATCTGCATCTCATCTACGGGGCGCGATATTAGCTTATCTACCTCTGCTTCTATCACCTCCTCTCTGCTTTCCTCTTCCATCTCCGGCACCGTGACTATAGTGTGGAACACATACGATACAGGTAAGCTGGCGGTGATCTTGTTTCCTTTTACTTTAGATTGTTTTATTAGCTTCTCCAAAGTTTGAGCACAAGTATTAATTTTTTCTTCATCCAATGCTTCCTCCCCTTCAGGAGTCTGGTCTTCCTGTTCCTCCGGTAGTACTATATCGCCGGTTTCAGGGTCCTGTGAACGATCAGGTGTAGTATCTGCAGTATCGAGATGAATATCAATAGGATTATCCACCAAACCATAAGTCCACAGCTGCGGTCTATCCTCGGTCTCTTTTAGCTCAACCACCTTTATACTTCCCGCTCCTATATCTACCCCTATGTGAGAACTTTCTTCACTGCCGAAAAGTGACATTTGATCTGATTTATTTTATCCCGGCGAAGCCGGTGGGTATAAATTAAATAAAATCTTTATCTTAAGACTACTTGATTCGATTGCTATAAATAGAACCAAAAATCAATCTTATAAAAATTATAACACACCAAACGGTTCAAGCTAAATACAGATATTATGAGGCAAGGACGCTGAAAACTATTCTTAGCAAAGTTCGAACAACTTTCGAACAGAAGCCTTCAGCTTGTCTGACCAGCGAGGCTCGGCAGGTGTTCTGCACCTTTTTGAAATATTTTTTCTCAGCGGCCTTATATTATCAAGCTGCACTTTACAAATCAGAGTGGAAAAAATATAATAAAGCCACTTAATATACTCAAATGTTAAAACTCTATAATACCAGAACGAGACAAAAAGAAGAATTTATCCCGAGAGGCGAAGACCAGGTAAAGATGTACTCATGCGGCCCCACAGTGTATGATTATGTACATATCGGCAATCTGAGAGCCTTTGTAACGGAGGATATACTTTATCGAGTGCTAAAATACAAAGGGCACAACGTTAACTACATTATGAATATCACTGATGTAGGCCACCTGACTGACGATGCTGATCAGGGTGAAGATAAAATGGAGCAAGGAGCAGAACGCGAAGGTAAAACCGCAGAAGAGATAGCAGAATTTTATACCAAAGCCTTCAAAAAGGACGCTCGTGATCTGAATATTTTACCACCTGATAAGTGGCCTATCGCCACCAAGCATATCGAAGAGATGGTTGAGCTGGTAAAAAAATTGCGCGATAAAGGGTATACCTATGAAACATCTGACGGGATTTATTTTGACACGACCAAGCTGGAAGATTATGGAAAATTGGCAAACCTAAAACAACAAGACTTAGATCCCGGAGCCCGAGTAGAGATGAAAGAAAAGAAAAATAAGCATGATTTTGCCCTCTGGAAATTCTCACCGGAAGATAAAGACAGACAGATGGAGTGGGAGGCCTTCGGCCGGAAGGGTTTTCCCGGCTGGCATATAGAGTGTTCAGCAATGTCAATGGAATATCTGGGTGAGCAGTTCGATATACACTGGGGCGGCGTCGATCACATACCGGTTCACCACACCAATGAAATCGCCCAATCAGAAGCAGCAACCGAGAAAAAGCCGTGGGTGAACTTCTGGATGCATGTAGAGTTTCTACAAGTGAAAGACGAGAAGATGAGCAAATCAAAAGGCAATTTTGTGACTATGAAAGATATTAAAGAAGAAAATATAGACCCGCTTGCTTTCCGTTACTTTCTGCTGCAATCACATTACAGAAAGGAGCTTAACTTTACCTGGGAAGCACTAGAGGCAGCAGAAAACGGTCTGAAAAAATTAAGAAGAAAAACAAACAGCCTTGGTGATCGTGAGCCGGGAGATCCAAAACTGGAACAAGAATTTATAGAAGCGATAAACGATGATCTAAATACCAGCAAAGCACTATCTGTAGTCTGGGAAGGGTTCGATAAGGGTCGAGTAAATAAAGATTTAATCTCAAAGTTTGATAAAATCTTAGGTCTAGACCTGCTGGAGCTGAAAGAAGAGCAGATAGATATACCCCAAGAAGTACAAGAGCTTTTGGATATGAGAGCAGAAGCACGTGAAGCAGGAAACTGGGAAAAAAGTGATAAGCTGAGAGCTGAAATTAAAGCTAAAGGTTATGAAATAAGGGATACGGATCAGGGGCAGCAAGTATCCGAAAAATAAATTTTATTTGGTCGATCTTAAAAACTCTAAAAACAAAGGATGGGGTCGCATCGGACGAGATTTAAATTCCGGATGAAACTGCACCCCCACAAAGAAAGGGTGGTCTTTTAGCTCTACAATTTCTACCAAGTCTCTTTTTTTATTTATACCTACTACTTTGAGCCCATTTTCATTTATTGTGTTTCGATAATCATTATTAAACTCAAACCTGTGTCTATGCCTCTCTTCAATCTCTCTTTTGCCATAAGCTTGATGAACTTTTGAGTCTGATTTTAGCTCTGCCTTGCATGATCCCAGCCTCATAGTGCCACCATAGCGATTGTGGTTTAAATTCTCTTCTTGGTGTGGATTCACATCAATTACCGGCTCATCTGTGTTCGTGTTTAGCTCGATCGTGGTAGCTTCCTCAATCCCTACGACATTACGTACAAATTCTATACAAGCTAACTGCATTCCATAACAAAGACCCAGATAGGGTGTGTCATTTTCTCTCACTTGCTCGATAGCTGTTACAATACCCTCCACTCCTCTAGTGCCGAAGCCACCGGGTACAATTACACCATCAAATTCCTTTAGTTCTTGAGCCTTATCGGGATTCTCCGTATACTCTTCCGAGTCCACCCACTCTAGCTGAGCATCTATATCCGTATATGCCCCAGCATGCTCGACTGCCTCGATTACGGAGATATAAGAGTCTGAAAGTGTGAAGTCTCCGGTCTCAAAGTACTTACCCACCACAGCTATCTCTTTTTGTTCTTTTCCATTCTTAGCTTTGTCCACAAAATTCCCCCACTCTTTAAGGTCAGTATTTCTGCCTTTCATATTCAGAGAGTTCAACAATTTATTACCCAGATTTTCACGCTCAAAATTAATGGGAATCTGATAGATCGAGTCTACATCCGGAGCTGAAATTACATGATCTTTGTCCACACCGCAAAATACGGACAGCTTCTCATATCTGGGCTGATCCAGCTCTATCTTACTTCTACCTATGATTACATCAGCATTAATACCGGCCTCATTAAGCTGTCTGGATGCGTGCTGGGTCGGCTTTGTTTTCATCTCACCTATATGCTCGGGAATAGGAAGGTAGCTTACCAGCACTACCGCCACATCCCCAGGGTTCTCTAGCTGCATCTCTCTCACCGCCTCTAGAAAAAGTATATTTTCATACTCACCCACGGTTCCCCCGATCTCCGTGATAGTGATCTCGGCACCGGCTTTTTCTTGCGCTTTTTCGATTCTGCGTATTATCTCTTCGGGTATATGAGGGACCACCTGCACGCATTTTCCGTCATAGCCCATGCTGCGTTCACGCTCTATTACGCTTCTATATACCCGACCGGTAGTCATGTAGTTGGTGGAGGTAAGATTCTCATTGAGAAACCGCTCATAATTTCCCATATCCTGGTCTGTTTCATCACCATCCTCGGTAACAAAAACCTCCCCGTGCTCGGTAGGGCTCATTGTGCCTGCATCCACGTTCACATACGGATCCGCTTTGAGGGCGGTCACATCAAAACCTTTAGCCTTAAAAATTGTGCCCAAAGATGCAGTAGTGACCCCTTTGCCTACTCCACTCATTACACCCCCAACTACAAATATATATTTAGGAGCCTGTTGTTGTTGCATAAAAATAAATTATTCCGGTTGTACATTTAGTGTAACAGAAGCCGCACTTCCATCAGCCAGATCTATCCTGACCTCTCCTGCTCCGGTAGTCTTGATCTCACTCGGAAAGCTTATTT
>JBDGRJ010000013.1:21585-47408 GCA_042218115.1 Minisyncoccia bacterium
CAATATCTTCACCACAAAACTCTTTGATAGCAGAAATAACATCATCTTCCCCCACAGAAGCATATAGCTTTCCGTCTTCGTTTGCGGGCTTTTGTAAGTTGATGGTCGCCCCATCTAGCTTTGAGTGTTTTTCTTGAGCCTGTTGCTTTTGTTTATTTTCTTGTTTCTGTTTTTGTTTTTTCTTTTGCTTTATCTCTTGAATGTTCTTTTCGGTAGCCGGTTTAGCTAGCCCGTTTGGGATCAAATAGTTTCGGGCATAACCGGAGCTTACATCCACTATATCTCCCTCCTCGCCTTGCTTATCCACCCTCTCAAGTAAAATAACTTGCATTATTTCTTAATTTTAATTAATGAAGAACATATTCCTGAGTCGGGTCTAATCACCGAAGCGGGCACGGACTGCTCGACATCTCGTTGAGCAGGAGCGAAGGTGATTACCTATAAAAATTCATGCTGGGAATTCTTATTAAAGAACTCCGGAATATGTTCTTCATATTTAAATCTTACCACGAACTTGTATATTTAGCAAAATACTGCTATCATAGTGCTTACCCTAGCAAAATAATAATTAACTTAAATTTACAATGAAATCAGGACTGGTCTCAATAATAGGAAGAACAAATGCTGGTAAATCCACTCTAATGAACGCACTGGTTGGAAGAAAAATTGCAGCCACTAGCAACACCCCCCAGCTCACCAGACACCACCTCCATGGAGTAATGAACACTGAAGAAGGTCAAGCCGTGTTTATAGACACGCCGGGTATTTTTAAAGGAGCCAAAACTCAGTTAAACTCAAAATTAGTAGAAAAAGCCGAAGAGGCCACAGAAGGAGTAGACGTAATTCTTTATGTAGTAGATCCGACCAGAAAAATCGGTGATGAGGAAAGAACGGTATATGGTATGATCAGACACTTGGACCAGCCAAAGATAATGGCAATAAATAAGATGGATATGGACCAACAAAAGGCTAAATACAAACAAGACTACAAGATATGGGAGCCTAATTTTGATGCTACTTTTGAGATCTCCGCCAAACAAGATAAGGGTCTGGAGCCACTCAAAGATAAAATAATGGAGCTGCTGCCAGAAGGGGAAAAGCTATATCCAGAAGACCAGCTAACCAACATTACCAAAGAATTTTGGGTGGAGGAAATTTTACGAGAAAAAATATATGATGCTATGCGCCAAGAAATCCCCTACTCCACCACAGCAGAGGTAGAAAAAATCGAAAGCACAAAAGATGAGGACGGTGAAGATATGTTTGTGATAGAAGCAAAAATAGTGACCAATACAGAAAATCACAAAAGTATGCTTATTGGCAAAAACGGACAAAAAATAAAACAAATCGGAAGGATGGCACGCAAAGAGCTGGAATATGCTCTAAATAAAAAAGTATACTTGGATTTGGAAGTAGAATACGATCGTCACTGGGTCGAGAGGATGAAATAGTTTTCGGCCCGCCCTTCTTTTTTGATATACTACTGTTGAAATAATTATACATGCCACAAGACCAACAACAGGAACAACCTAGTCAGTCTTTTACTCCGGAGCAGACGAGTGAGAAAGGTGCAGAAAGCACCGAGGGAGAGTCCGGTGCACCGTCAGAATCCGAAACAAAAGAGGTCAGTGAGACAAAAGAAAAAAAAGCACCACAAGAAGAGATACAAAAAAAGAAAAGTGGAATAAAAAAACAGCAGCAACAGACCAGCCAACAAAGCTCGGCTAAGGCTCAACCAAAAGATGAACTGACCGAAGAGATTGAGTCAATTCTAGAGGAAGGGCTCGAAGATGCATATAGAGAGATGACACCGGTTCAGCAACAAGAGTTTAAGATCAAAGGAGAAGAAACTGCCGAAAAAATAAGAGAGATGATCCAAACAGGAAAAGCTAAGGTTAAGAAAATTTTTGAGCTCATATTTGATTGGCTGAAAACTTTACCGGGTGTCAATAAATTTTACATAGAACAGGAAGCAAAGATAAAAGCGGATAAAGTAGCAAAACTAGAACAACAAAAGAGGACTGAAGAAAAACAACAGAAAAATATAAATATCAAAGAAGGATAAAATGATTCTTCCTCTTTTTCAGTTTGCTGCACAACCCTCAAACCAGACCCTAACCATAGACGGGTTCATACAAACTATCACTCAGTCCGTCTACTTCACTTGGGCAGTAATAGCTATAGTTGCGGTTGCGGTTCTTGTTGGTTGCGCTTTTATACTACGAGCAATCTTATATAAAAAATACCAGAAAGCACAGGCCTTCAACACAGTTGCACTAAAAGTGCTGGTACCCTCTACCAAAAAATCCGAGGGTGAAGGTGGAAAAGTAGAAGAGGATGAGAGACTGGAGCAGATAAAGGAAAATATAGCTATAGCAGAAACTTTTTTCTCAGCCGTAGCGGGTCTATCCCGAGGAAAGGGACTAAAAAGAATAAAAGACTGGTTTACAGGTGGTGAACAAGATTTCTCCTTTGAGATAGTAGTAGAAAATCAGATAATAAAATTTTATATAGACGTCCCGATTGACCAAAAGGAGTTTATAAAACAACAGATATACAGCCAATATCCCGATGCAAAGATTGAAGAGAAGGTGGACTATAACCTGTTTGACGAAGACAGTCATATCATGGGGGCATATCTACAGACAGAAAAACCAGGCTACTTCCCTCTAAAGACTTACCAAGATGCGGAATCAGATCCGCTGGATGCATTGCTGAACCCACTCTCCAGTATCCAAGCAAATAATGCAGGAGCAGCAATCCAGTATGTAGTTCGTCCGGCAAACCCCAAGTGGAGACAGGAAGGCACGGATGTAGTACGAGAGGTGAAAGAAGGTGAAAAGTTTGAGCAAGTAATTAATGAAACAGTACTGGATAAGATCGCAGAAGGAGTAAAATTCTTCTTCAAGGAACTATCCAAGCAGGCTCAATCCCCAGAAGAGCAGTCGAAGATGGACCAAGAAGATAATTATCAGCTGTCCTCTAAAGAACAAGAAATGTTGGAAGGAATAGAAGAGAAAATATCAAAGGGCGGTCTGGAAGTAACTTTGAGAGTAATAAGTGCAGCTGACAGTGAGAGTGTAGCCAGAAATAACCTGGATAATATTTTAAACGCCTTCGGTCAATATAATATATACAGATTCGGTAATAGTCTCGAAGCTTACATACCTAAAAAACAAAAAAAGGTTATCAGAGATTATATCTACCGCTCCTTCAAAGAGAAGAACTCCTTCATTGCCAACACAGAAGAGATGGCGTCTCTGTGGCACCCTCCACTCCCCTCCACTGAAGCTCCAAATATAGACTGGCTTTCAGGGAGAAGATCCGCACCACCGTCCAATATACCCAAAACAGGGCTCAAAGTAGGATTTGTAGACTACAGAGGCGAAAAAGAAGACGTATACATCAAAAAGTCAGACCGAAGAAGGCATCTATATATGGTCGGTAAAACCGGTAGCGGTAAGACAGTGCATATAGAAAATATGGCTAAACAAGATATCAGAAATGGTAATGGATGCGCCATAGTCGACCCACACGGAGACCTAGCAGAGAAGGCTCTAAGTTTTGTCCCCAAAGAGAGGGCAGATGATGTGATCTATTTTAACCCAGCAGATATGGAGCGCCCCATGGGGATCAATATGCTGGAAGCAGATACGGAAGAGCAAAAAGACCTGGCAGTACAGGGGATGGTAAGTATTTTCTATGAACTGTTCCCGCCCGATATGATCGGACCTATGTTTGAGCATCATATGAGAAACTGCATGTTGACATTGATGGCCGATCTGGACAACCCCGGCACAGTTATCGATATACCGAGGATGTTCTCAGATGAAGACTATGTAGATGAGTTTATGGATGATCTGGATGATCCGGTGGTGAGAAACTACTGGGAGGAGGAGATGGAGCAAACATCTGATTACCACAAATCCGAGATGCTCGGATACGTGATCTCTAAGGTAGGTAGATTTGCTGAAAACAAAATGATGAGAAACATTCTGGGTCAACAAGAATCAAGCTTTGATTTCAGAAAAGCAATGGATGAGGAGAAGATATTAATTATAAACCTAGCTAAAGGTAAAACCGGTGAAGTAAACGCTAAACTTTTGGGGCTTATCATCGTAGCAAAACTTCAGATGGTAGCATTGGCTCGTGCCGATATGCCCGAAGAAGAAAGAAATGATTTTTACCTTTACATTGACGAGTTCCAAAACTTTGTCACCGAGTCAATATCCACCATACTCTCCGAGGCCAGAAAGTACAGGCTGTCCCTAATCATGGCCCACCAGTATATGGGGCAGTTAGAGGATGAACAGGGTGACACTTCGGTGCGGGACGCCGTCTTAGGCAACGTAGGCTCGATTATGTCGGGTAGAATCGGGCCTGATGATGCTGAGATTCTAGCAAAAGAATTTGCGCCCACCTTTGGATCACAAGATCTGATCAAACCACCAAAATATCACTGGTACACCAAGCTGATAGTGGATACCAACCCCACTAAGCCATTCCTAATGGGGGCTCCACCACCTGAAAAAGGCAACAAAGAGCTAGCTGAGTCGATAAAAGAACTATCAAGGTTGAAATATGGTACAGATCGTGAGATAGTAGAACAAGAAATCTTGGAACGAACCCAGCTCGGAAAGATGGAGCAGGGTGACAAGGATCTGTCAGAACCATCACTTTAAACTAATTAACTAAATAAATATCATGGATTCAATCTCAGAAATTATGCAGGATAACTCAGATGACTTATCTCAGTTCAAAAATGACTCCGATAGTCCCACCACAAAAAGTAACAACAAACAAAAGAAACCAGGAAGCAGCCCACAACCAAAACAGAAACAAAAGCAGGCTCAAGATGAGCTAGAAAAAATAAAAACTAAACAAAAACAAACTACCCAGAATAAGCCAGAACAACTGAAGTCTGAGCTTCAAGAGATATCCTCCAAGTTAGACAAAATCATACAACTGCTGGCAAACTCAAAAAATAAAAACAACGAACAGCAAACCCCAAAAGAAGAGCAGAACCAGGTCGTCGAAGAAATCGAGGGTGTATTCGACGGACAGCATATGATTGGTTCGGACACCAGCAAGTATGAAGTCCCCTATGAATTTGCTGATGAAAAAAACTTAGTAGAAGGAGATCTTCTGAAGTTAAATGTAAAAGGGGGCGGTGGTTATAATTACGAGACCGTAGAGATTGTAGATAGAAAAAGACTGGTTGGACAGGTGGTCACTTCTGAGCAAAAGTGGTATGCTCAAGTAGAGTCGGACCAATATAGAATTAGAGGAGACTTTATCGAGAATAAAAACATAGAAGAAGGAAATAAGGTAGTAATCCTGGTCCCGAAACACGGAAAAAGTAACTGGGCCGCGATAGAAAATGTCTTCTAAAACTAACCTGAGCTTAAACAATATACTTTCAGCTGCAGGCTGGTTTATATTTGTTTTTTTCTTCTTTTTTATTGTCCACACTACCATAAACGGCTTCTTTGGTTCCGACCCTTATTATCACGCAGCTCACAGCAGTTATTATTTTGACCGCTGGTATTATGTTGAAAACTGGATTGAGCTTCACTTCTTCTCTTCTCGGCCTGTAGATCCTTATTTTTTATTCCACAAGTTCGGCGGAGAATTTATAGAGCTATTTGGAAAAGATCTGGGTTTTAAAATATACGGATCCATCCTCGCTGGTATAGCTGTATCCGTATTTTTTATTATCTTAAAACTACTACAAGTAAAGAAAGCTAACCTTTGGACTATATTCTTTCTTTTCTCTTCCCCTTTCTTTTTTTCCAGACTATTTTTGATCCGCTCTTTTCTCTTAGCTATACCACTAATTCTGATTTGCTATTATTTTATTAAAAAAGAAAAGTGGCTTTATTTATTCATTACCAGCTTCTTCTACTCTCTATACTATACCCTGGGTGTCTTTGTACTTATTATTGAAACTCTATTCACAGCAGTAATGATGTACCAAAAAGGAAAGATTTATTGGCGTCCTTTATTCTACTCTTTTTTGGGTATATCCTTCGGTATAGCGCTACACCCCCAATCCCTCAACTACCTCTATCAAATCTATATTCACACTGTTGATATTTTTTATCTAAAGGCCATAGGCGTGAAGCTACCCACAGGTACCGAGATAAATCTTAGCTCTTTTAGTGATCTATTGTTCAATAATTATCTTACAGTATTGCTTTACCTTCCAGCCATAGCTGTATTTTTAGGAGGCTACAAAACACAAAAGTTAAAGCAATATTCCCCTCTTTTTGTAATTTCGCTGTTTTGGTTTTTGCTGATGACCTTTATACCCCGAGCAGTCGAGTACTGGCACCCGTTTGCGATCCTATTCTCTGCCGTTATTTTTTCAAATGTAAAAATACCACAAGCTGCTTGGGATAGAATAAAAAACAAGCTCTATTGGGACAAAAGCTATATCACCAAAGCCTTCCTGGTCTTCGTCATTTCCATATTACTTGTTATCAATGCTACTGCTACTACAGCCAAAAGAATAGAACGGCACAGAAGTGGAGCACAGCCGGAACATTACCGAGAGGTAGCTGAAAATATAAGCAAAGTAAGTAAAAATAAGGAGTTAATATTTTTTACCAACTGGTCCCTGTTCCCAAAATTTTTCTATTACAACCAGAAAAATAGATATATTACCGGGTTCGATCCGGTGTTCGCCTATAGACACAACCCGAAAAAATATTGGTTATGGCTGAACCTATCAACTCACGCTCAAGCCTGCAAATCCCCAGATCTATGCCCTACAGAGAGCGTTAATAACCACCACACACAGATCAAGCAAGGCCTAAATCAGCTCAAAGTAGACTATATTATCTTACAAAAAGAAGACAAATTACTTAAAAAGACTCTAGAGCAAATCAAAAGTATAGAGTTTCTGCTCCAAAACAAATACTTCACTGTTTTTAGGGTAAAATAAAAGACCCTGCACTCAGCAGGGCCTGGTTGTCGTACAACTGAACCTTATGCTTCGTCCGGATCGGTCATGTGTTGTGAAACAAGTTTGGTCATCTCGAACATACTAATCTGATCTTGGCCGTCAAAGATAGGTCTAAGCTTATCATCGGCCTTGATCTGTCTCTTGTTGTCTTCGACCTGAAGATCATTAGACTTAATATACTCCCAAACCTTTTTCATAACCTGACCTCTAGGTAGAGATGACTCACCTACGACCTCCTGCAGTTCGTCAGACAGGTCCATAGGCTTCATCAATGGTGAATCGTCAGCCATAATATTATATTAAAATTAATTAAAACTTAAGGCTGACAGGCTAAAGCCTTATAGCTTGGCTAAAATAAGTATACCACACCTAAAATTAAGATGCAATAAAATTGAATCAATCAGGTATTTAAGATATAATAACTCTGATATTCAAACTAAAAACAATATTCTCAATGGCGCTTTATCATAAATACCGACCGCAGACTTTTGAAGAAATAGTAGGACAAAACCATGTCACTAAAACTCTAAAAAACCAACTAAAAGAAGACGATTTTGCCCACGCTTATCTATTTTCAGGCCCTAGAGGTATCGGTAAAACAACCACGGCCAGGATTTTAGCTAAGTCTCTAAACTGCCCGCAAGAGGATAGCGTAGAGCCGGACAATGATACTAAGTGCGCCAAAGAAATAGAACAATCCAGATCGATAGATGTGATCGAGATCGACGCGGCCAGCCATACCGGAGTACAAAACGTAAGAGAGCAGATCATAGAAAATGCCCAGTTCCAACCTACCAAACTTGACTATAAGGTCTTCATTATAGATGAAGTGCATATGCTCTCAAAAAGCGCTTTCAATGCTTTACTAAAGACATTAGAGGAGCCACCTGAGTATGTAGTCTTTGTCTTAGCTACCACCGAGCCAGAAGAGCTGCCGGATACTATAATCTCAAGATGTCAGAGATTCGACTTCAAAAAAATCCCACACGATATTTTCAAAAAACATCTACAGAAAATAAGCAAACAAGAAGATATAGAGGTACCGGAAAATATACTCGATAGAATTATAAACAAAAGTGACGGCTGTATCCGCGACGGCATCAGCCTACTAGATCAGCTAAACGCAGCAAGCGACGGTGAGATTACTGAAGAAAGCGCATCTCTGGTGCTCCCTAAAGCTAAAAACGAAGATGCACTGGAGTTCTTAAACATACTCATAGCCCAAGATACTAAAGAAGGGCTAAAAAAAGTAAATAGATTAGCTGAAGAGGGTGTGCATATGCCCGAGTTTACCCTAGATTGTATCGAGCTGCTTAGGTATATGATGATGAAAAAAGCAAATGCTAAAAGCAACCGAGCCGGAGTAGATTTCACTAAACAAGTAAAAAAGACACTTAATAAGTATTCCAAAAAGATCAGCTACAATAACATAGTGAATTTGATAGACTTATTTTTAAGCCGAAAAGAAGAGATAAAACAAGCACCACTGCCTCAGCTTCCCATAGAACTGTTGGTACTGCAGTGGTGTGAGCCAGATTCAAAGAGTGGAGATCAAAACAATCCGGCTGATAAAAATTCCAAGCAAAAACAAAAGAAGAAAGAAAGGAAAGCGAAAGCAAGCGAGAAACAAAAAGAAAATCAGAATAATAATCAAAAAGACCAAAAAGTACAAAAAACTGAAACAGACAAAGAAGATAGCCCAGAAAATGAAAATCAATCACAAAAAAACAAACAACAAGAAAAAGAAGAAGATCAACAAGAGCCAGACAAAGATAAAGACTCATCATCTTCCCAGCTTCTAAGTGAAGCCAAACAAAACTGGGGTAAATTCATAGAGGAGATAGAAGATCGCTCCCCTTCTCTGGTCTTCATCTTAAAGATGGCCCGAGCAATAGATACGAATGGAGATACAGTCAAGATAGAAGTAGAATATGGATTCCACAAACAAAAATTAACCCAAAAAGAAAACCAACAAAAGGTGGAACAGGCGCTATCTGCGGCTATAGACCAGGAAGTATCGATGAGTGTAGCAGTAAAGTCAGAAGGTGAGGACGACGAGGAAGTAGAAGAGATAGCAGCTGCTTTAGGAGGTGAGGTAGTAAATTGACAAACTACACTTTTCTGTTAATATTTAACTGCTAAACCATTCGGGAGTCGTCTAATGGTAGGACGCGAGGTTCTGGTCCTCGAAATCCTGGTTCGAATCCAGGCTCCCGAGCAACTACGTTCGAACCATTGTTTTTGTTCTAAATTAAGGATAAAATCCTCAATTCAAGCATTTAACGCAACACTTTATCCACAAAAGAACAAAGAAAACATCTAATTTACGTGTTTAACTCTTGGTTAACATACTCTTTGGGGGTTAAGTAATTAAGACATTTACGTGGACGATTGTTTAACCTTTCTTGTATTTGTTTTATCTCTTCTCTAGACACTTTAGACATATCTGTCTTGTTTGGCAAATATTGTCTAATCAAGCCAATAACATTTTCTACCGAACCTTTCTGCCAACTGCAGTAAGCGTCACAGAAATAAGTGTCAATACCATACTTACTTCTTAGCTTCATATGCTTTGCATTTTCGGTTCCGCGATCAAATGTGATAGTATAACTTGAAAAAGAGAAAGAGAGCTGCCACAAGCTCTAAGGGCATCTAGAGTTTCTTGAGCTGACTTATCTTATAGTTTGTTTAGCTCGACCAATCTACTCTTTCTGTCTATCTGGACGGAAAGGTGACCACCCTTACATTCCATGGTATCACTTTCCAGATCACCCAACCTTTCTCTTTCGTCCGCCATTAGCGGACGTTTTTTTATCGGCACTTTATCCTTATAACACTTCCTACAGTACTACTACTTCTTCCCTGCCAGCTTTTGCGTCTTGCAGTACTTTTTCTGCGTAAGTATTTGTACATATGAGTACCAACTGTTGTTTCATAGAAAGTTAGATCGTTTCTAGCCCCTGATACATGTGCTTGCTTATTGTTTCTCCTTGTTGCCTCTAAGTGTGAAGTAGACATAATGCACTTATGTTAAGAATGAAAAATGTATCTTAGCATAAGTGTTGCGATTAGTATTGAGGTTGGCAAAGTACATAAATGGTTGACAAATAATATTTTATTGTTTTAATATTGGTTAGAAGCTCGCTGCTCATTTCCTCGTACTGTGGGGCAAAACAATGTGGGCGATTTTGGTCTTTCTGATCGGCATCTTGACCGTGTTCCCTGTTATGTATGACCCCATGACTTTTCAGGCAGTTGACTCTTTGAGTTGGCTGCATGTCCTGAGGGGGGCTCCACCAGCGTTGGCTGCGATATTCGCAGCTTTGGCAGCTCGGGATCGGAGCTCTTCCAGATTCAGGGAGTTCGATACTCTCCTGTTCAGGAAAAAAGAGGGGGAGTGGACGTGGTCGCACATAAGAATGGGGAGAGGCCAGATCAGAGGGGGCTCCCTGGGGCCGGTTTCTGAGGCCAATGTGGAATTAATAGAACACTTCCTCGATGAGTGGGAAGAAAAAGCTTTCGTCGAGGTACGCACCAAAGAGGAGGATGCCAAAGCCTACCGATGCCTAGAGCCCTGAGGGCCTTCGAGAAGGAGGCACGCCAGGTGACTGGCTATACAAAAACTACCGCCCCGACAACGCGAGAGCGTTCGTCGGGGCGGTCACACTCTATACTACAAACCCAAAGAAAAGGTTTGTTTTTTAATTTATACCACCAATGACGCCAATGACGATACAATCACAAACTTTAAGAAAGACACAACCCAGGCAACTTACTATCTCTAATCTTGGTTCTAAGCTTTTCTAGTAAGGGGAGCAATATCATCTCAGTTGAAAAAAAACACTTATATGTTAAAGTAATAGCGCTTTTTTTAATTACTAAAATGAAAACTAAACGAGACCAACCTCTAAAACCCTGGCATACCCTCAAAACCGACTCAGAAGCCGAGCAAGTGTATGTAATAGAAAATGAACAAGACTTAGAAGATTTAGCTGAAAAAAATCTGAGCTCTTTTTATATCTTAGGCGGGGGTAGTAATGTGCTGCCGGTAAATGAGATAGAACAGCCGGTATTAAAAAATGAGATTGAAGGTCTAGAAAAAATTAAAGAAGACAACTCCGATGTTACTATAAAAGTAAAGTCAGGTGAGAACTGGCATGAGTTTGTAGAGTACTCAGTCGAGCATGGATTGGGCGGTGTAGAAAATCTAGCCCTGATACCCGGTACAGTCGGTGGCGCTGTCATTCAAAACGCAGGCGCTTATGGTATGGAGATAAAAGACAGTCTTGAGTCGGTACAGGTTTTTGATCTGAATGAAGGTGAAATGTATTCGCTGAAAAAAGAAGAGTGTGAGTTTGGATATAGAGATAGTATTTTTAAAAGAGAAGAATACAAAAATCTTTTTATAATCTCCGCCACATTTAACTTAGAGCAAAACCCAAAGCCAAATCTAGACTATAGCTCCTTACGCCGAGCTATCGAGGATAAAAATATATCAAATCCCACTATTGAAGACACATTCACAGAAGTGTGCAAAATCAGAAAAAATAAACTGCCCGACTGGAGGCAGACCCCGACAGCAGGCAGCTTTTTTAAAAACCCCTTCATCGATAAAGAAAAACTAAAAAAACTACAAGAAAACTTTCCGGATATGCCCTACTTTAATACAAACAGAGGAGTGAAACTCTCGGCCGGATGGCTGATCGAGCAAATCGAAGATAAGTTAAGACCCCCAGAAGGCGTCAATACCTTTGAAAACCATTCTTTAACTATTGTAAACCCGGGTGAAAGACCAGGACAGTCAGTCTATGAGTTCAGCGAGAATCTGAGGAATGAAGTAAAGAAAAAATTCGGGATAAAGCTTAACAGAGAGGTAAAAATCTGGTAAAATTAGTGTGTATTTATAGCAAAAACAAATGACAGCAGAGATAATAGACGGACACAATATAGCTAAAAAAATAGAACAAAAAAGTAAACAAAAAGTAGAAAAGCTAAAGCAAAAAGGTTCAACCCCAAAGCTGGGGGTGGTGTATATAGGCGAAGACAAGCCTTCCAGAACATATATCAACAAAAAAAGACAAAAGGCCCAGCAGCTGGGCATTGAGTTTGAGCTATTTAAGTATCCTAATGATATCAGCCGCTCAGAGATAAATAACCAGCTAAAAAAGATTCCACAGGGTGGACTGGACGGATTAATTATACAACTTCCGGTACCGGATCGGCTCTATCCCGATATCTTGGATCTGGTACGACCGGAGATCGATGTGGATTGTCTTACGAGTGAAAACCTGGGTCAGCTAGTGAAAGGTACTGAAAACTTTGTACCCCCTACAGCAGGAGCAATAATGGAGATAATAGACAAAACTACAGACAGTCTGATAGGTAAAGAGGTCACCATAGTGGGTACCGGAATTTTAGTGGGAAAGCCTACAGCTATAATGCTAATGAACAAAGAAGCGACAGTTACTACCTGCAACAAACATACCAATAACCTAAAAGAGAAATGTTTAGGGGCTGATATATTAATATCCGGGGTAGGCAAAAAACACCTAGTTACAGAAGATATGGTCTCAGAAAATGCCACCGTAATTGATGCGGGTATAGATTATAAAGACGGGAAGTCTTATGGAGATATAAAAAAGACAAACCTAAAAGAAAAGGCTGAGTTTATAACACCCACCCCCGGCGGAGTGGGGCCTATTACGGTATCCAAGCTACTGGAGAATGTAGTAAAATCAGCAACCCTCTAGCCAAAGTCTCTACCTTCTGAACTCTCTTCTTTGGTCTCCGTCTCGGATTCATTTTCCTCGCCCGATAATATACTCTCAGGAGCAGTACCCGAAGACATACCCTCGGTCGGGAGACCGGACGGTGGTTCGGATTGTTTTTCTTTTGATTTTTGCACCATAGGGGTTTTTACATCCCGCATCGGGAAGTGCCACAAAGTAGCAAGCTCTTCTACATTTAAAATAGCATAGTGGATACCCCTTTTTCTGCTTCTACCCTTGTAGTTTCTTAATATTGTATTTTTAATATAATTAGACCTCCAATCAGCAAAAAGGAAGGACGTATCCGAGGTCCACTCAGGTTTGATAGAGTTCTTACTTGGATCATTAAACTGATTCACAGCACCCTTCAATGCATTAGCGCCTCTTTCATATTGATATACCTCTTTTCTGGCTACATATATACCCCTAATTTTACAAAAGAATCCTGGCTTAGTAATTTTATCCTCAATACCTTCTACTAGATTCTGCTCCCCGGGAGTTAAATACAACATTTTGTTTGGAGGACCGTCATTTGAAGATTGTTGCTCATTAGCTCTACCCATAGCCTCATCCCTAAACTGATTCATAACATCTGCAACACTATTGCCGGAGCTGACATCATCGGCATCTATAATATCTTTTACCTTCTCTATCCCTTCTTTTTTCCAGTCATCTGACACCGGCTTCAGTACAATCTGAAACCACAACTGTTCACCCTCTTTAATCCGAGAGAAAGTCTCTAAAAAGGAGTTCATCGGATCTTTGAACTGCTCCTCTTCAGAGATCTGGTGCTCAAAGTCCTCATAAGTACGAATAGGATAAACATTCGGATCAGTAAGAGTGAATTCTGCAGTCCATATCTCATGGGTTTCATTCGGATAGCGCCCGGGTACATCATCGACATAGTCCTCGACCTCAGTGATTCTCGCTTCCGGGTATTGAGCATAAATTGCAGACTCAGTCAGATCCAGCAGCCCTTCTTCAGTCCTGATTAAAAACTGAATATAGCCCTCAATGCTTACAATTTCCAAAGAGAACTTCCTTTGCTTGAAGCCCTGTCTGTAGACCATAGCAATATTTTTCGAAGCATAAGCACCGGAAAGTTGAGAAAACATCTGCTCTACAGCTTTTGGAGTCTGTATATTTTCCTCGGGGACATCTATCGCCAACAGCTTCCAGTTAAACTCCGATTTAGCTTGTGGCTCCTTATATTCTTTTACCCAC
The DNA here is from genome assembly GCA_042218115.1 of Minisyncoccia bacterium. GTDB lineage: Bacteria > Patescibacteriota > Patescibacteriia > Magasanikbacterales > UBA922 > JBDGRJ01. Next base: position 35,545 of record JBDGRJ010000013.1, read on the forward strand.
AAATAATCAATGGCATGCAACAGACCAAAAGCAAAAATAACCCACCCGCCCATAATAAACAAATCAAAGGCTACCACCGGCACTGGGCGGAGCATAAAGCTTGCTATTGTAAGCAGGATTTGCTGAAGTATGGCCTCCATTATTAATCAGGTTACATTTCTAGGATCTGATAAATCGCCGCATAGATAAAAATCACACCAAAAGCGGTCCACCACCATTCTCTAGCCGCGGAAAAATAACCGGATATCCAGGCTATCAGTGTCACCAGCATAGCCAAAAAAGATATCAGGTGTCTTACAAATTTTTGAGTCATAGTTTAGCTTTATTTAAAGTATTTTTAGTATAACATATAAACAAAAACTCCGCATAACTTATGCGGAGCTGGTGCAAAGCTAGCTTTACACCTCGACTAACACCAATTTATAATTCTATTTGATCTGATTCCAGACGTACAATAGAGGGCTGGCTAGAAATATAGAAGAGTACGTTCCCAGAGCTACCCCTATAATCAAGGCCAGAGAGAAATAATGAATAGAATCACCACCAAAGAGGAAAAGCGCAAACAATACCGCCAATGTAGTTAGTGATGTATTTACTGATCTGACCAATGTGCTGTTTACACCCTCAACTATACTTTGTCTAAACTTAGCAACACCCAATTTATTCAACTTTTCTCTAATTCTATCAAATATCACTATCGTGTCATTTACAGAATAACCTAAGATTGTCAGCATAGCAACGGCAAAGGGTATATTTACTTCTACCGGCACCACTTGACCTAAGATCACAAATACCCCCATAGTGATCAACACATCATGAACTAATGCAAATATAGCGGTGAGCCCATATTTCCAAGAAGCCACGGGCTTGGATACATTCCTAAAGGCATAGGCCACATAACCAATAATTGCTAAAATAACACCTATAGCAGCATAGATGGAGTTCTCCTTTAGCTCTGAGCTTATAGCCGGGCCGATCGTGTTCACCTTCTCCTCAATCACTTTGTTATTTTCTGTTTCAAAATCTTTTCTAATCCTAGATAAAATTTCTTGGTGAGTGTCCTCTTTGATAAACTCCATTTTTAAAATAGTGGAGTTTTCTCCTGTAGGTTTTACTCTCAAAGAACCCAGATTCATAGGCTTGAGTGTGTCTTCTATCTGCTGCACTTCCGGTCTATTATCAAACTTTAATTGAATCAAAGATCCGCCGGTAAAGTCAATACCGAAGTTAAGCCCAAACATCAATAGTAAAACCAGGCTCGCTCCCACAAGAAGACCGGAGATCGTAAAGAATATTTTTCTGTACTTAATTATATCTAGCATATTATTCTTCATTTGTATTAGCGCCTAGAAATAAAATGTTTCCTTCTCTGCTGAACCACGGCACCACCAGTCTCAATAATAGTCTAGTCACGGTTATAGCGGAGAACATACTCAACAGGACTCCTATAGCCAAAGTAATTGCAAACCCCTCTACAAAGCTGGTTCCAAACATCAGCAGCATAAAGCAGGTGATCAATGTCGATACATTACCGTCTCGGATCGACGGCCAAGCTCGGAGGAACCCTTCTTCAAATGCCGGTTTTAAGGCTCGTCCTGACTTTAACTCTTCTTTAAACCTTTCAAATATAAGGACATTTGCATCTACAGCCATACCTACGGATAGTATAAACCCGGCGATACCCGCCAAAGTTAGAGTAACACCAATAAGCTTATACAGTGCCAAAGTAAAGGCTATGTACCCCAGCAAAGCTCCAGCTGACAACAGCCCCGGTAGTCTGTAGAAAACAACCATAAACACCATTACCAGCAGAATAGCCACTATGCCCGCATTCAAGCTTTTCATCAGTGATTCTTGACCGAGGCTGGCTCCTACGGATTGTTGTGAAATCAAATCAATTGGCACCGGAAGAGCTCCGGCATTCAGTCTTTCTGCTAGGTCTTGTGCTTCTTTTACGGAGAAGTTTCCTGTAATTACAGCCTCTCCATTTGATATGACCTGATTTACTCTGGGGGTGCTAATCGGCTCACCATCCAAGAAAATACCTACAGGTTTTCCTATATTCCGTTTGGTAATCTGTCTAAACAGCTCTGCCCCCTCACTGTTGAACTGCAGTGAAACCTGGACCTGGCCAGTTCTCTGATCTGTAACTACCGAAGCGCCGTCCAGCTGTGAACCGGAAAGTTTGGTGTCTTTCCAGGGATCTGACGGAGGCAGAATATCTTCTTTTGTCTTTTTCTCTATTAATATACGCCACAATTCATACTTTTGGATCGTCTTCTCATCTTCCTTATAGACTATATGAAAGCCTCTATCTGTTTTTACCGGACCCAAGATCCTAGGCTGAGACTTAAAGGTATCGGTGGCAAACTGAGCACTGAATTTATCCTTTACCTCTTCTCTGGTCAAAAAGCCCAAACTTCCGCCATCCTCTCTTGTGTTCTCATCATCAGAGTTTTCTTGTGCTAGCTGTTCAAAGTTATAGGTATTGGCCTGATTGAAAATATTTTCAGCCTTGGCCTTCGCTTCAGTTTGAGTGTATAGAGGATCTTCGCAACCCGAAGCCCCAACATAGCAGATCCGAATATGGTTCAACTTCACCTTCTTTTTTCCTGCTTTTGACTCTCCTCTCTTGAGTATATTATAACCCTCTTCATTTTCTACCAGATCTTCACTGATTTCATCCGGTCGTGCCTGCTCAGCCCAGCCGTGTAACTTAGTCGATGAAGGTGTGACAAACCCCATATACCCACCTTTCTCTTTAGTGCTTTCATCTTCTGAGTATTTTCTAGCTAAGCTCTCAAAATTATTAGGATTATTTTTTACTTTTGATAGTACATCTTTAGCTTTGTCTTTCGCCTGTTGGTTAAATTTCTGCATCTCTTGCTTTTGCTTTTCGCTTAACTCTCGTTGTGGTGTAGTAGTACTAACTTCTTTAAACCTCAAAATAGGTGTCTTACCAATCTTCTGCTTTGCTTTCTGTTTGTCCTCTATCCCGGGAAGCTCTACATTGATTCTAAATTTATCACCGGCCCTGGAAGTACGCACAGAGGCATTACTGAGGCCGACCCCGCTTACACGTCTTTCAATAACATCTCGTACTCCCTGGATGGCTTTTTTTCTGTCTTCCTGTGGAATATTGGACAGATCCGCCTCATACACTAAATGAATACCACCCTGTAGATCCAAGCCAAGCTTAAACGGCTCTTCGGGTACATGAGGTAAACCTAAAGGAACCGTATTATTAATCTTATCTATCGCTTGATTTCCATAAGCCGGAAAGACATAAAATGCAGCGGCAATGAACATAATCAAGATCCCAGTAATCCCCCATCTAGTTTTTGATCTCCTTTCTTTTCGGCTTTCGTTACTTTGTTCCATAAGTTAATTATTTACTAGCAAGTATGGAGCCACCTTGAGAATTGAGCCTAACAGCTAATCGTTGTCAAAAGAAAAATGGTGGCTGTGTTTGTTAATGGAAAGTTTAAGTTTATATATTACAAAAGTTTCTAATCTCAAGAGCTACTCAACAGACAACAACAAAAACTCTGTCTGGCTGTTGCACTGCACTGTAAATTAGTAGCTCCATTATAAATAAAAAGCCGTCAAAAATCAAGTTTACAAAAATATAATAATTTTTGTTTGCATTTTTTGTAAAATCTAAATTTGCTATAATACGCTTAACAATAATTAACTAGATTAAAATGTTAGATAAATTAGCCCAAGCAACAAGCACAAACGGGGAGGACTTTGGCATAGACGCGGGAGAGATCTCCGAAAATGCCGATAAAGGCACTGAAGCGGCAGCCCAAAATTCAGGCTTCATATCTGAAATAATTAGTGTTATTTTTGGTGCTATCGCAATAATATGTGTCTTAGGTTCAATAGTAGCCTGGGTATATGCTTTTATAGATCTGGTTCGTCGAGAAGAAACCAGTAACAATAAAGTTCTCTGGGCTTTTTTGATATTTTTTGTGGCTCCCATAGGCCACATTATCTATTTCTTTGTAGAAGATAGAAAAAAATGGGGAATTTGGAGTGTTGTCTTTGTGGTTGTCCCTATTCTGTCTCTTATTCTATGGTCTCTTATCCAATTGATCTTGGCTTAATAATTTGACTCCTTAAATTTTATATATAAGCATTTGATTATAATCGAACTACCCGCAATAAAAAAGAGCCACCTTCGGGGATCGAACCCGAGACCTCATCCTTACCATGGATGCGCTCTACCACTGAGCTAAGGTGGCTTTTCAATTTTGGACCTTATTGTATATTATTACGACTCTTTTTTCAAGTGTACAGTACGAGTAGGGAATGGGAACTCGATCCCTTCTTGTTTGAATTTATCATAAATAGCGTAATTCAGCTCTTCTTTCTTTTTATCCAGATCAGCAAAACTATTTGAATTTACAAAATACACCACTTTGAAGTTAATCGAAGAGTCGCCAAAGCTGATCAACCGACATCTGTCAAAAGTCATATCTTCCATATCTTCGATAATTTTCCGAACCATACTTGGAATCTGCCTAAGTGTTTCTTGGTCAGTCCCATAAGACACACCTACTGTGATCTGATCTCTTATCTTCTCTGTTTTTGAGTAGTTTTGAACTCTAACTGACGTTAGTTCTTTATTGGAAATTATCAGTTGTTCGCCCCGCAAAGTCTCTATCCGTGTAGACTTTATACCTATCTTTTTGACAGTACCGACATCCTCTCCTACCTGAATAAAATCACCCACTTTAAAGGGTTTGTCTAGGAATATAGAGACGGAGGAGAATATATCTCCGAGAATATTCTGCAGTGCAAAACCTATCGCAATACCACCTACTCCCAGGCCTGTAATCAAAGAGGTTATATTCACCCCAAAATTGGATAAAATAAAGGTAGCCAGAACGAGCCACAAGACCACTACTACAGATTTGCGCAATAGGCTAACAATCGTAGTAGCATGTTCTGCATCCAGCTCTGTCTCTTCTTGTTCCACTTTATCTAAATATTTTTCTGCACCAAACTTCATCAACCGACTAATGGCATTTATACCTTCTCTAGCAGCTACTACCGCAAATACTATGTTCACCACATTCGAGATAGTATTACCTGCCTGAACCCACTGAAAGGCAACAAAAAAAGCAGTAGTGAGATAAAACAAAGACCCGATATTATTAACTACTGAAGCTAATATATCATCAAGCTTATTATCAGTCGAGGAAGACGCTTTTTTAAACCTAGAGGCTATAATTTTTTCGAATACCTTCATTACCAACAAAGAAGACAGGAAAATACCAACTGCCAATAGATAATCATAAGCTGTATTGCCCCAGAGGCTATAGTGAGTAAGTAACTCTAAATACATATTTATTTTTGACAATTAACACAAAAGTGAGTACCTCGTCCGTTTAATTTTATCTTTTTTATTGGATTGTTACAACTGTAGCAGGGCTCGTCTTCTCTATTGTACACCTTAAGTTTACTGGCAAAATTACCACCTTCACCGGAAGCATCTACATAATTTCTAAAGCTGGTGCCACGCTCGAAGATAGCATCTTGGAGCACCTCTTCACAAGAATTAAATATTTTCCTTAACTGTTTATCGCTCAAATCCGGAATTTTCGTGTCAGGTCGAACACCACTTTCAAAACAGATCTCATCGGCATAAATATTACCGATCCCGGCAATGACTCTTTGTTTCATTAGTATATTTTTTATTTTCGTCCTCCTATTTTCCATTACATCAGTAAAATTCCCCCAGGTGAACTCCTCAGTCAAGGGCTCTATTCCTAACTTCTCCGATAATATGTCTTTTTTTCTCTTTGGTGTCACTAGCTGCATATAGCCGAAGGTGCGGATATCATCAAAGTAAAGCTCGGATCCATCTGCAAAATTGAAAACTACACCGGTATGTTTGCGAGGAAACTCATACACCCCTTCTCCGCTATGATCAAAAATCAACTTACCGGTCATTCGTAAGTGAGATAAAATTTCATAATCTGATGAAGACAGCTTAAAATTCAATAATTTTCCATGCCTCTCTAGATCGGAAAAAGAATTATCAGATAATATATCTTTGAATTTAGCAATATCACCTTTTATAGCACTTTCTTTTTTAATTTTAGCTAAATCTATCTTTTTGTTTAAAATCTTATCTGTTAAATCTCTACGAATTGTCTCCACTTCAGGCAGCTCCGGCATAGATTTAAAATTAGGATAAATAATTTAAGAAAGACCCAAAATCACTTTCTTGCTCTATTAGGTACTCGCGAGAATAATCATTTGAGCTCAAAAATCTGACTCGACACCTAACCCCCTCGTAATCGGAAAAAGGGTGGTTTATCATCTCCCCTTCATCATTCGGTTTCGGTTCAGTGTAAGTATAGAAGATAATCTTGGCAAAACGATTATTAATTTTAACCAACAAAATCGTCCTAACCTCTAAAAAATCAAGATTAATATACTTCTTATCATATTGATCCAGGGAAAATTCTCGATCCCAAAACTCAACTCCACTCTGTTCAAATTTAGAAATTAACTCTTTGTTTAACTTTTGATAATTATTTTTCATCTTCTCTATTGTTAGCACTAATTATATTTTTCCCTTTATTCATTATCTCTTCGACTTCCTGTTTTAATTCAGCATCACCTTCCACTTTTAAACCCAAATCTTCAAGAGTTGATCTTAACTCATAAGGGTAACCCCGGTCTGAATCTTGTTTAATTATTTGGTCCATAACCTTAGATAGCTTCTCCTTGTTTCCAATAAGATTCATAACAATTATAGTATTTTTTACTGCACCTTCATCTTGAGCCAAAACCTCAAGCCAGCTCTCGAAACCATCAACCACTGCATCCAGCCGGGGCCTGACCTCTTCTATCTGCTCAAGATCTGAAGACACAAACAAGGCTCTCAAGGCTTGCTCGGGCACCTCGCCATATTCATGCAGCAAACCAAAGGAGAGCTCTTGGGCCTTCTCTTCTGTAACGCCGAAATGCCAGCCGTCTTCCTCCCCTCGTTGTGATAAGCCCAAATCTGCCAAAGAAACAGCCGGAGCCGGCCCATAATTTTCAGCCCCCAAAACTTTAGTAATTAAATCAAAAATAGATACACTGTAGGAGCGTATATCGCGCTTGGGATTGTTAAAAAAATCTTTAGCTTCTTCGCTTTGATAGTCTCGTCCTCTTTTTAAACTAAACAAGTAATCATAACACAAACGTTCCAGCTTGCTTCGTGCAAGCATGGGCTCATTTTCTCCTGAAGAGGTTTTCTCCAATTGCGTCTTAAAGTCTTGTTTGAACCGTCCTGATAAATAATCAGACTGTAAAGCTCGGCTATTTTCTATGTACTTAACGGCTGTCTCAACCCCTTCTTGTAATTTCTCAGAAAAGTCTCTCCGTAGCTCCCTTAATAATCTAACCGCTGCTTGAGTCTCCTGTGTGTAAAGCCCCGGTTCTAAGTTAACATGAGGTGTAGCTACTTTTCGAGACAGATCAGAGTCTTGCGTATCTGACTGATCGGAAATTGTATCCAAATCTAAAAAATAAATATCTTCATCTGATACAAAAACATTATCGAGTTTAAAATCACCAAATGATAAACCCAGATCATGGAGCTGAGATAATTGTTCTCCAGCTTCCCTTAACTTCGACCATACTTTGGTTTTAAGCTCATTCACTCTTTTTTGTCTATCTTCAATATTGACGAAAGTTTTATCATCGAGCAAAGCTTTTATCTCCCCTATTAAAAGATTATTTTTAGTTTCCTCGTCTAGCTGCTCAAAGCTTTCATCAGGGAATAACTGGGAAGCAGTTCTTTTCGCATTCTCCTCCACTTTTTTTAGCTCCTCGGGTCTGACCATATCCTCTAGCTCTTTCAGTGATTTTTCCGCAATTCTCTCAACTTGTGAAAGCTCACTAGCTTGGTCTGATAAGGTCGCTAAATCAGATATATTGTCAGGCAAAGGCTGTCCTTCGAGGTACTCCTTCACTATGTAAAAGCCCCTGTTTCCCTGCTCAGATAAAGTGATAAAGTCATTGTCGTATACCTTCGGTATGTTAATATCCTTATTGCTTTTTAAGATAGTTTCAGATTTGTTGGAATTGTTTATTGCTAATTGTATCTCCGAATTTTGCCTGCCCGAATATAAATAAACTGAAAATTTTCGCCCTTCTTTGTCTTCAGCCAAAAAAATTTTCTTAAAACTAGATTCTGACAGTTTCTCCATACTCTGAATCTCACGTCCGGTCTCTGATTCAATATCCGTCTTCACCCCCTCCATAATCTGATCGACTTCAGGAGACTTTGGGGTAGACCTAATTTCAGAAGTAGAAGTTTCCATAAAATGACTGAGGGTTCTTATATTAAAGCTATAAGTAAACTAACAAGTCAAATGAAACCCTCCTACTATATGTTTATCCGGATTCTTCCGAGCAAGATTATTATACAAATCAACAGCTGCTGTACTTTTTTTGTACTTAAAATCTATACCTTCTTGCTCCATCTTCCTTTTCACCTCAGAGCCCACCTCTACTCTGCCGTTGTGTCCGATGCCCATTATGAACATATCGGGGTTTAGCTGATAAACTTGCTTTAGATCTTGATTTTGCAGCTCGTGACCTTCATCTCGCCACCAATAATCTTCTATCACCCCGTTCTGCGAGGAGATAATTATATCATCAGAATATTTTTTACCATCCACTCTAATATTTCCAAAAGAATAAGAGTCTATCTTGGGCATAAGCTATCTTATGCTTGTATATTTAAACAGACTTTAGATTAATCAAACTCACCTACAAAAACCTTCTCCATTACCTCGCTGTCTTTAAGTTCACTGCATTTACCTTCCGCTATCAGCTCACCATCGACCAGGATAAAGCCATAATCAGCTATCTCCATTAAACTCTTGAGGTTATGCTCTACCACTAGAATGGTAGTATCAAACTCAGAGCGGATTTTTTTGATGTGTTCAAATACCTTTTGTACTAATTTTGGAGCTAACCCCAAAGTGGGCTCGTCCAAAAGCAAAAGCTCGGGGTGGCTCATCAGACCTCTACCTATAGCCAGCATCTGCTGTTGGCCGCCGGAGAGGCTGAAGGCGTATTCGTTTTTCTTCTCTTTTAACATCGGGAAGTGTTGATATATTTCCTCTTTTCTCTGTTCTAGCTGTTCTTCGTCCATAAAATGTCCGCCCATAAACAAGTTCTCCTCTACAGTTAGCTTATCAAAGTTCACTTTTCCTTGTGATACGAATGATATACCTCGCTCCAACAGCTCATGAGCCGAACAGCCTGTTATTTGATCTTGTCTGAAGGTGATTTTACCATCATATACATCCGTAAGATTAAAAACGGATTTAAGTAGTGTAGTTTTACCCGCACCATTGGGCCCCATCAATACTGAGATTGAGTTCTCTTCCAGTTCCAGATCAATATCTTCCAGAATCTCAAAATCACCGTAGCCTGCATTTAGTTGTTCTATGGATAAGATTGAGCTCATTATTCTCCTAGATAAGCTTCTAAAACTTTGGGATGCTCCAACACTTCTTTCGGCTTGCCTTCCAAGAGTAGCTCGCCTGAGTCCAGTACTATTATATAATCCGCAAGCTTGCGGACAAAGTTCATATCGTGGTCTATAACTAACATAGTCTCACCATCCTGCTTAAACTCCAATAGTAGCTTCTCTATTCGCTCCTGGATGACCTTATTCACTCCCGCCACAGGCTCGTCCAACATTAATAGCTGATAGTCCATCTGAACAGCTATCGCCATCTCCAATAACTTTCTTTGGCCGTAGCTTAGGTCTTTCACTCGGGTATCAAGATCTTTATCAATACCAAACCGTTCCAGTACTCTCTGATACTTTTCGCGCTCGGGCTGGTAATTTACAAATATATTCTTTAACATTTTCATATCCTCGTGATCTTCCGTCATTTGAAAATGATCCAGTATGGTGAGGTACTCAAAAACTCTTACCTTCTGAAAAGTTCGGCTGATTCCCATATTGATCCTCTCATCAGCTGATCTGTCGGAAATATCTTGACCCTCAAACAATACACTGCCTTTATTCGGCTCAATTAACCCGGCAATTATATTAAATACAGTGGTCTTCCCCGCTCCGTTTGGGCCGATCAGTGCGGTAGTTTTATTTGGCTCGATCTCGAAGCTAACATCTTTTGCAGCTGTGACTCCACCGAATTTTTTTGTAACTTCATTTAATTTAAGCATAATTACAGTTCTATTTTACCGTAAAACCCTTTGGGGCTGTAAAGCAGAATACCAATTAAAATTGCCGCATAAATTATCTGCCTCATCGGCCCTATTACACTGGAAGGCAGATCTACAAATCTCAATGCTTCCGGCAAAATTACCAACACAATCGCAGCAATCACACTACCTCGCACGGACGCAAGACCTCCGACTATCACAATACTCAAGACAAGAATTATATCAGCGATAAAAAAGGAGGTGGGATCAATGTAGCTGAGGTAATGTGCAAATACACTGCCGGCTACACCGGCAAAAAAAGCGGATACCATCATACTTTGGTAACGCAGCTTATATACATTCTTGCCTCGTGCCTGCAGCCCAAGCATATCATCTCTAACAGCCTCCAACAGCTTACCATAGCGTGAGTTTACCAACCTATACATAATATAAATAGACACAACAGCAACCACAAAAGCAAACAGCAAGTAAGTGGGGTTCCCAACTATTTGGTAGCCAAATAAATTCGGCTTGGGAATTCCGGGTATGCCCAAAGGACCGTTGGTCAGCTCCTTGTAATTTACAAACACAGAGTGGACCACAAAAGCAAAAGCTAAGGTAGCCAAAGCCAGATAATCACCCTCTAATTTATTGATCAACTTCTGCAGTAGCAGGCCTGAGAGTCCTGCAAGTATACCCGAAGCTAAAAATGCAAGCACAAAAGGGACATCAGCCTTTACAGTCAAGATTGCAGAGGTATAAGCGCCAATGCCGAAAAAAGCAATGTGTCCTAAATTAATAATTCCGGTATAGCCCAAAGCTAGATTCAAACTAACGCCGACAACAGCAAATACACAAATTAAAATTGCTATGTGAACCAGTACGGATATCATATTATTTCTTTGCTCCTTTATTAATTCCTAAGATACCTTTTGGTTTAAATAGTAAGAATATGAGCAATAAAGTAAAAGCAATAGCGGACTTGTAGCCTGAAGGTAGATACCAGATTCCAAAATTCTCGACAAAGCCCAGTAGATAACTACCCAAAATCGCACCGGGAATCGAAGATATACCACCGATGACAGCTCCCGTAAACCCTTTTATAATCAAGTCCATCCCCATTGTCGGGGTCAAATTTTGCTCCAGCCCTATTAAAATTCCGGCTACACCTGCCAGCATCGAGCCGATAACAAAACTATAAGCTTTCATTTTCACCGGGTTCACTCCTGAGATCTCAGCAAGCTCAGGGTTATCTGCCACTGCCCGCATGATTTTGCCCAGTTTACTAAAGCGAACAAATAGATACAAACCGACAAATAAGGCTACAGACACAGCTAATATTCCTATCTGCAGGTTAGTTATATTCGCCCCCAAAATAGTCAAGCCGGTCTCGACCGGGATAAGATCCATCGATTTTACATCAGCACCATAAAACAACAAGAGTAAATTTTCTATCAATATCATCAGCGCTATGCTTGCTATAAGCAAAATGACCATAGATGCGCCTCTCAGCTCCAACTGATGATAAAGCCCATAATAAATAACTAAACCAATAACCCCCGAAAAAATAAGGGTCAACAACACTGAGCTAATAAGAGACAGCCCCACCAAATTGACAAAAGTGAAAAACAAGTAGCCGCCAGCTGCCACTACCGCACCATGAGAAAAGT
>JBDGRJ010000014.1:0-20289 GCA_042218115.1 Minisyncoccia bacterium
AACAGCCCAACCCTTGGGACCGCTTCCAGCCCCAGGATGCGACGAGCCGACATCGCTAAAGATACAACGTAGTGTATCAAACCTCACTGTTTCCAGTAAGCTTGGACTATACCTTCACCCAATACTTTTAGTTGTGTATTGGGGCTCGACGTATTGTAGCAGTCTAAGAAAAATAACTGCTACCTTCATGCCAATAAGGCATTCCAGTCTCTACAGGGTCTTACCGAGCTTATATCTCATAGAAGGAATTAAGTGGCTTTCAACTAATTTTCTTAGTTTATGTGCACTATCTTTAAATACTCTAATTCGATCCCACAATAATTGACTTTTGTTTTTCGGTAAGACTTCCCACGGTATTGCCCTTACGTTTATGCTCTTATTATAACATAATAATAAGAACTACACGTAGAGGGTTCCACCGTTATGAGTCGAGTTTGCTGGATAGTGATTACTCACTATCGTACCCCAAACTCCGGAAAACCGGAGCGTCGGCTTAAGTTGAGGTACCAAACAGTGCCGTCGCTGTGGACGCTTGGGCACTATTAGCCTGTTATCCCCGGGGTAACTTTTATCCGTTGAGCTTCCGCCGTCCTATTTCGTACGGTCGGATCACTAACCTCTGCTTTCGCAACTGCGCGGGTGGTAACCCTTGCAGTAAAGCCAGCTTATGCGTTTGTACGTCCATCTGGATTTCTATCCCAGACAAGCTGACCTTGGTAGACGCCTCCGTTACAATTTGGGAGGCAACCGCCCCAGTTAAACTGTCTGCCTGATACTGTCTCCTAAACCAGTTGAGCTGGCTTAAGGTTAGATGCACCGCAACGCAGGGGTGGTATCTCACGGGCGCCGAAGCTCCCACCTATTCTGAACAGGCGAAGCAGTACACCAATATCAAGCTACAGTAAAGCTCCACGGGGTCTTTTCGTCTTGCTGCGCGTAGGCTGCATTTTTACAGCCAATGCATTTTCGCCGAGTACACGGTCAAGACAGTCTCCAGATTGTTGTGCCGTTCGTGCGGGTCGGAAGTTACCCGACAAGGAATTTCGCTACCTTAGGATCGTTCTGATAAGTTTTATACAATCTATCTTTAAAATGACAGATTGACCTTATGTCGCCATAAGGGTCGGACTATATCATGCCTTTTTTAGTTCGGCTCCTGCGTATAGTCTCTGAGGATCCCTTTATAAGTTTAGTTTCTGAACTATATCCTTCATGGTGTATTTCCTTTTTCTACCTCTACTATCATTTAGCTTCTTTCTCAAGATTAGAATTTCTTTTATCCCTTTTTTATTTAAATGGTACTTTTCTGACATCATGTTCATTATTTCAGCAAAGATATCAAAGTTTCGTTGTTTACTCTCAGACTCAAAGCTGAATTTTCTGAAGAAGGGTATTATCCTATCTTCTAAAGATTTCAGCTTATTTACCTCATAGTATACAACCCCATCACTTCTTGTTCTAAGTGTTCCACAACCTAATGTTTGCTGAATAAGTTCAAGAATCTTCCGGTCTCTCTGAGACACATTAAATGAAGGAGATACTTTCCAATTCAAGCGATAATCTTCATGTTTCTTTATCGAAACATTAAAACTCCCCTCTCCGTCAGCAAATCCAGCTATATAATATCCCAATTTAGGTTTTACATTATCTAACCAGTTTTGACTCATAAAGGTTTCCTGCGGGTTACCTGCACTAATGCATTTTTACCCAACAAATTACAACTATATTATACCACTTCTAATCAAAATTTACTAGTTTAACAATAAACTATTGGGTAGCATTAGATCTAATCAGACTTTCCCGCATACAGCAGGATTTATTTACGTAACTACAACGATCAAGCTATAGTTACGACCGGCGTTCACCAGAGCTTCAGTTTGAAGCTTTGCCCACAAGGGGCTAACTCCTCCCATTAACATTCTGGCACTGGCCAGGCATCGCCCCCTATACATCCTCTTTCGAGTTAGCAGAGAGCTGTGTTTTTGATAAACAGTCATCTGGAATCGTTAGCTGCACCCTGCAAACTTAATTGCAGGGAGACCTTATTCCGAAGGTACGGCCGCTGTTTTGCCGAGTTCCTTAACCGTGCTTCGCTCGAGCGCCTGAGTCTTCTCGACCTGCCTACCTGTGTTGGTTTGCGGTACGGTTTGCTGTAGCTATAAACTATAGTACTTTTCTTGGCACTTTTTTGATATGAATCAGGATTGCCCGAAGGCGCTCCTTTTCGCTTGCGCGACGCTCGCCATATGAGCGCTCATATCGCCAAAGTGCGCATACTATAGCAACACTACAACAAGCGCAGGAATATTGACCTGCTATCCATTGGCTATCCTACTTATCGTAGGTTGACCTTAGGACCGACTAACCCAGGGCCGATCTACGTTGCCCTGGAAACCTGAGGCTTTCGGCGTGTAGGATTTCCACCTACATTTATACTACTTGTGCCTGCAGTCTCTCTTCTCACCGCTCCACCAGTCCTCACGGATCCGGCTTCGACGCAATGAGAATGCTCTCCTACCGCAGCTGGAAAAATCCAACTACCCGCAGTTTCGGTGGACCACTTAGTCCCGTATAATTTTAGGTGCGAAGGCTCTTGGTCAGTGAGCTGTTACGCTTTCTTTAAAGGGGTGGCTGCTTCTAAGCCAACCTCCTGACTGTATAAGAGCCAACACTGCCTTCGATACACTTAGTGGTCACTTAGGGACCTTAACTGGCGGTTAGGGCTCTTTCCCTTTCCACGCTGGAGCTTAGCCCCCAGCATGTAACTCGCGGACTGCTTTTCTGGTATTCGGAGTTTGGTTGAGCCAGGTGTAACCCCGGCTCATCCAGTGCTCTACCCCCAGAAAACGATTCCACGGCTAGCCCTAAAGCTATTTCGGAGAGAACCAGCTATGACTAGGTTCGATAGGAATTTCACCGCTACTCACAGCTCATCCCGTGGTTTTGTAATACCAGTGGGTTCGGTCCTCCCCTCGGTATTACCCGAGGTTCAACCTGGCCATGAGTAGGTCACCTAGTTTCGGGTCGTGTACATGCCACGTGCGCCCACTTCAGGCTTGCTTTCACTACGCCTCCGGGCCAGAAGCCCTTAGGCTAGCGACATATACACACTCGCAGGCCCATACTGCAAAAGGTACGCTGTCACTCGCCGACAAAGTCGGTTTGAGCTCCAGCTCATTGTAAGTGTATGGTTTCAGGAACTATTTCACAGCCCTTCAGGGCTACTTTTCACCTTTCTCTCGCGGTACTGGTTCACTATCGATCATTAACGGGTATTTAGCCTTACCGGATAGTCCCGGCAGTTTAGGACAAGGTTTCACGTGCCTCATCCGATTCAGGAGTACAACAAATCTAGGAGAGTATATTTTATCTACAGGACTATCACCTTCTTTGGTACCTCTTTCCAGAGGGTTTCGATTATATACACTACTAGATTCCGGCCTTACAGGAAGCCGATGTTGTACCCTACAACACCTATACTGCAACGGCCTGTCCTTTAAGGGTTAAGCCAGCGAACCCGAAGGTTCCTGCTGCTTAACCCCACACAGTATAGGTTTGGGCGATTTCCCTGTTCGCTCGCCGCTACTAGGGGAATCATACTTCCCAGTATTTCTGAAAGCAGCGCCTAATACTAGACGCCGGATAACCAGAAATACAAAAGGGAAGCTGTTTGTTATTTTCTTTTCCTCCGATTACTGAGATGTTTCACTTCATCGGGTTTGCTCCATGTATGTACTATATTTCCATACACAGTGGCTTGGTATGACCCAAGCCGGGTTACCCCATTCGGACATCCCCGGATCTAAGCTTGCTTGCCAGCTCCCCGAGGCTTATCGCAGGCTGCGACGTCCTTCATCGCCCGTTAATGTCAAGGCATCCACCATACACCCTTGACGCGCACTACGAGAACATACAATTGTTCTCCGTGTGTTTATTGGTTCTCTCAATTGTAATGAACTTCTTTTTCTTTCAGATTCAACTATTCGACCTCATAAATATACAGTAGTAATACTGTGCATTTAGAAGCCGAATCATTTAAAAAAGCCGCTTTAAAGCGGCTAGAACAAACAATATGTCCTAGCTATCTTCTACCCCGAGTTCATTGTGCAAAGGTTCTTCATAAAAATTTCTGTTAAACTCAGTGGTCCGAAGCGCTCGGACATGCAGTTTGGTTAAACGATTAAGTTGTAACTCGATTGCTCAATAATTGTATAAAATTTTACGAAAGTTGTCAAACAAGACCCGCACGCGGAACAACCGAGATATTTTACCCGATAATAAAAATTTCGGGTGCTCATTCTTCAAAGCTAAAAATATCGTCTATTTGGTCTTGAATTTTTTTAACTTCTCTTTCTTTTTCATCAGACCTTCCGCTAGATAATTCCAGCACTCTCTCTGCTCGTTCCCCCTTATTACCGCCCATTTGATAGCTGTTACTTGCTGGGTCAGTAACTTCTTCCAGGTTTCTTAAGTGTTCTTCAATTTGACTGCCCCTAGAATGACCACTATCTTTAATTTTTTGCAGTGTGTCTAATATATCAGCATATTCTAATACTTCATTGCTTAATTCTTCTATGGATTTTTCAGTGGGGCCTCTCAATCTTCGACCTTCTTGAGCCTCTTCCTCCCATTCCTGTAATCTTTCTTCTCTATCTTCTGCTTTAAATCCTCTATCTATATCCTTTTTAAACTCCAACTCAATAGCTAGGTCATTCATTTTTGTATCAAGACCATAATCAGAACCATACGTATCAAGCTCACCTGCTTCATCTAAGGCTCCTTTCAGGTCATTAGCAACTTCTTTAGCTCTTTTTTGAAACCTTTCATCATCTGTAAGAGCCCCACCTAATTTTGCTTCACGCATAACAATTTGGGGAGGTAAGTTCTCTATCATCTCATCTGAACACTCCTCAGGATTAACTAATTTCTCAACAAAATCATCTACAAACTCTTCTCTGGCTGTTTGATAAGCCTCACGTGCCTCCTCTTCCATATTCTGTAACTCAACTCTTTTTCTTCGTGCTTCTATATAATCATTAGATACTTCTATACCTGACGGAGCTTCATTACTCCACTTCTCTAATGCTTGTTTAAAGTCTTCAGGTTCTTGATTTGACTCAATTTCATGAAAAGACTCATAAAGCTTATCATAATCATATTTTTCTTTACTTATATCGGCATCTCTTAATTGACCTATTGGGCTTTTCTCTTTTGTTATTTTTCCTAATTCATGGTCCGTACCATTAATTTTAGTTCTAAGTTCCAGCTGGCGTAAATACATCTCTTCTAATTCTTTCTCGTTTTCTGGGGGGTTTTCCTCCACTTCTTTTTGTAGTGCTTCTATTTCATTTTTATAGTCCTCCATTTTTTCATCTAAATCTTCATCTTCTCCAATCTCCGCTTTTTCTGTCTCTTCTGCAGATTCATCTTCTCCTGAATCTCCCTCAGCCTCTTGACTATTCTTTAAGTCTTCTATTTCTGCTTGCACTTCTTCCAATTCTTCTTGCGCTTGTTCTCTTTCTTGTTGTATCTCACCTAAACGTTCTTCAAAACTTTCGATCTTTTCATTTAAATCACCCTGTAATGATTCAGGTACACTATCTCTTGATTCTCTCAAATCCTCTAATTCGTCTCTTATTTCCTGCTCCTCTTCATCTAATCCTTTAAGTGAATCTTCAACTTGGTCTTGCCTATGTTCTAATTGTTTTTCTTGACTCACCTCCGCTTCCTCTGCAGCACCTTCCCTAGTTTCAGCTTCCTCTTCGCCCTCCATTGCTTCAGCTGCTGCGCGCTCTTCTTCTGAAGGTGTTTCACCAGGCATAATATATGTGTTATTATTTAATTGGTTTATTTAATATTATCAAAACAGTATGCCAAAGTCAAAAGAAGAAAAACAAGAAGAATTACTTAAAAGAATGGAAAAAATCATCAAAGATATAAAAGAAATCAAACAAGAGGGATTTGAGCTTAGAAAAGATATTAAAGATAAGATCGATGAGGCTAAGGCCGAAGCAAAAAGAGAAGAAATAAAAAACGATATAGAAGACCTATAAACTAAAAAAGAACAACACAGCTCCCACCGCACTTCCTTTTAAGATCTTCTATCATAGGATTATCTTCCAATTCTTCTAACACTTTTTTCTTCAACGCGCCAGTCCCACCACCGTATATAACCTCACAATATTCAGCTCCATCATCATAATAAAAATACAGCTCACGCTCGAGCTGGTCTATTGCTTCAGGTATTGATTGTGAACTATGCAGGTCAATAGTAGGACAATTGTCATCCATCTCCGCCGCAGAAAACAAGGAAGAGTTATTTGTCATATTTAAAAAATGAGTGCAGATACACTTCTTGTTGCTTGCCTTGAGCTTGTCTCACCAGCAAGCAACAAGAAGTGTATCGAACAGTGCTGGAGGTGGGAGTCGAACCCACACGCCACAAGGGCACATGGTCCTAAGCCATGCGCGTCTGCCAATTCCGCCACTCCAGCTTAGCGGGTAAATGGTAACAAAAAATCTTTAAGTTTTCAACAATATTTAATTTTATCTTGTTTCTTATAATTTTTTATGTTTTAATAGCTTAGAGGTAACCTAAAAATAAAAAGAGGTATGTTTATAAAACACGCGTCGGAACAAAAAATTAAACAAGAATTAAAAGAAATAATTGGTGATTATCTCGATTTGGACGAATATGATATTTTTTTCTTTGGTTCCAGAGTTTCCAAAGCACACGAAGTCAGTGATCGAGCCGATATAGATGTAGGAATAAATGGAAAACACCCGGTTGAACCAGTAAAGCTAGAAAAGATAAAAGAGGAAGTGAAGGAGCTGCCAGTACTTTATAAAATCGACGTAGTTGATTTTCAAAGCACAAGTAAAGATTTTAGAGAAGTAGCTCTAGAAAACACCGAACCAATTGCATGACCAAACTTGAAACAAAGAAAAAACAACTTAACAAGGCCTTGGAGAGGCTCGAAGATGTATTGGAACAGGAAAAAAATGAATATATCAGAGATGCCGCAATTCAAAGGTTCGAGTTTTGTTTTGATTTATTTTGGAAATTTATTAAAGCATACCTAGAGAAAAAGCATGGAGTCGAGTGTAGGTCTCCTAAGAGTTGTTTTCGTGAAGCTTATCAACAAGGGATACTGGATTATGAAGATTTTTGGATCGAGGTTTGCAATAAAAGAAACAAAACTACTCACATATACAGTGAGAAAAATGCAGAAAAAGTATATTCAGATTTACCAAAAATCAAGAATAAGTTTAAAAGAGTCTTTTTACATCTAAAAGACTCCTAAGCTAAACCCCTAGCATAGTAAGATTTATCCGATCCATATCATCAATCTCTTTTACTTTAACCTTAATTTCATCCCCCATATTTACCACATCTCTTACATTTTCAGTCCTATCTTCTTCCATCTCACTTATATGAACCAATCCTTTCTTACCTGGTAAAATCTCTACAAAAGCACCGAAATCTTCGATCCTAGTCACTTCACCGGTGTAGACCTCCCCAGGTTCAACATCGTGAGTAATTACCTCTATAATTTTCATTGCTTGCTCTAGATCCTCTTTATTTTCCGCAGTTACTATGACTTTGCCTTCGTCTTCTATATCGATCTCAACTCCAGTTTTTTCTGTGATTTCTTGGATTGTTTCCCCTCCGGGTCCTATGATATCACCTATTTTGTCAGGATCAATATCGATTGTCTCAATCCTGGGAGCATCTTCGGAGATCTCATCAGCGGGTTCAGCAATCACATCATTCATCTCATCCAAAATTTCAAATCTAGCATCTTTGGCCATCTCAAGGGTTTTCTCTACTATATCCCAGTTTAGACCATGAGTTTTAGTGTCCATTTGTACCGCAGTAATACCATCTTTTGTCCCGCCGATTTTAAAGTCCATACCACCAGGACCGTCTTCTACATCTTGTAGATCAGTCAACACTTTCCAATCACCCTCTCCTTCGGAAACTTTTCCGGTCGAGGCAAGACCCATAGCTATACCGGCTACAGGTTTTTCTATCGGAACTCCAGCTGCCATAAGAGCTAAAGATGAGCCACAGATAGAAGCCATTGAGCTTGAACCATTGGAACTTAACACCTCGGAGACAGCACGAACAGCATAGGGGAAAGTCTCATCGTCCGGCAGAACAGGACGCATAGCACTTTCAGCTAACATTCCGTGTCCTATCTCCCTTCGTCCCGGAGCCCCCATATATCCAGTATCACCATAAGTGAATGGAGCATCGAAGTAGTGGTGCATATATTTTTTCTTACGATCCAACTCCATAGTCTCTAAGGTCTGCTCTTTTCCGGGAGCTCCCAGAGTAATAGTTTCCAAAACTTGGGTATCACCTCTTTGAAAAAGTGCTGAACCATGAATACTTGGGATAAGATTGGTTTCTATTGTCAAAGGTCTGATTCCATCTAAATCTCTGCCGTCTAATCTCACCTGATCTTCAATAATCTTCTCCATTACTTCTTTCGAAATCATTTTATCCACCTTATCTAGTGCAAAATCTATATGCTCATCTTCATAATCCTGCTTGGAAAGCTCATTTCTAGCATGATCTTTTACATTCTCCACCATGGCTATCCGTTCTTTACGCCCCGATCGTTCTCGATCATACATTAACTCCTCTGAGTTGTTATCCAAAAATCTCTCAGCTTCTTTTTTTGCTTGCTGAAATTTACTGTCAGGCTGGTGTTTCTCCATATCAGCTAATAGATCTATGTTCTCTTTTCCTACCTTTTTATTAATCTTTTTAGTTAGCTCAATTATAGGTTCGACCCGTTTGCACCCCCACTGCATAGCCTGCTTCATTTTATCTTCCTGAATCTCTTCGGCTCTCGCCTCTGTCATAATCAAGCTTTCCGGTGTCCCGGAAACAATCAAATCCAAATCACCTTCTTCAATCTCGCTTTTCGTTGGGTTAAGCACAAACTCTCCTTCCTTCTGCCCCACTCTTGCAGTCCCGATAGGTCCAGCCCAGGGTATATCGGAAATAGTTAAAGCTATATTTGCAGCAATTAAAGCAGTGACCTCTGTATCTGTCTCCTCATCCACTGAAAAGGGAGTAATTACTATCTGAACATCGTGACGAATATCCTGATCAAACAGTGGTCTAATTGCTCTATCAATAACACGAGAGGTTGTTACTGTCTGATCTGCAGGTTTACCTTCCCTTTTTACAAATCGCGAACCCTTGATTTTACCTGAAGCATAGAGCTTTTCTTGAAACTCAACTGTCAGTGGAAAATAACCTTGTCCTTCTTGAGGTTCATCACTTCTGACCGCTGTAGCTAAAAGCTTTGTGTCTCCATATTGCACCGTACAGGCTCCATCCGCCTGCAAAGCCAGCTTGCCCGTCTCTACTTCCAGCTCTCTGCCGGCCCACTCTATACTCCAAGAGTTTACTTGTGAGTTATTCATAAATATTAAGTTATTAAATGAAAGGAGGCTGATCCGAATGATCCAGACCAAAAAAGGTCTAGTCTTTCGGACCAACCAAGCTTAGTCTCCGTCATAACCGATCAGATAGCGGTGAGGGTCATCACACAAGTCTAAAAAATTATCGGCTTGCTCAATCAAAGCAGTAGAGGTGGACTTACCAAAAGAAGCGATCTCTACCTGCTTACCACTGCTCTTTTGAAGATATTCCACCAACTGTACGTAATCTCCATCACCAGAGCAGATTATGACCGAATCCAGACTTGGAGCTAATCTAATCGCATCCACAGTCAAACCCACATCCCAGTCCGCTTTCTTGTTACCACTATCATAAACCTGAAGGTCTTTTTCTCTGGTTTCAATCCCTAAATTATAAAGTGCCTCAAAAAAAGCCTCTTCATCTTCCGAGTCGGTACGAACTACGTAAGCTATAGCACGAATGAGCTGCCTTCCGTCAACACTGTCTTCAACTACATTGCCAAAATCAACCTTACATTGAAATAGATTGCGGGCGCTGTAGTAAAGGTTTTGTACATCAATAAACACCCCTACACGCTGATCGGGGTGTTTTAGTGGGTCTTCTTGGTAGTTGGACATTTTATTCTTCAGAATCTTGTTGTGTATTAACGTTCTTAGCTTGCTTTAAGTCCAGCTTGTTTACAACTTCAGCATATTTCTCCGGGTCTTCCTCTTGTAGGTATTTCATTAATTTTCTTCTTTTCCCCACCTTTTTCAGCAACCCTCTTCTTGAAGAATGGTCTTGGGGATGATTCTCCAAATGTTCACTAAGTTCACCAATCTCAGCGGTAAGAAGAGCAATTTGTACAGGGCTGGATCCTGTGTCATCTTCATGCAGTTGAAACTCCTCTATAATCTCCTGCTTTTTTTTCTCATCTAACATAATTATTTTGGTTAGGCCTCCAGCTAGCTCTCGCCGGCCGGGGTCTAAGCTAAATTAACGGTGAGTAGTATAACAGTAAGAAGTTAACTCTGTCAACAAGAAAGTACTAAAGCTGCTCCTCTACTTCTTCAGCAAAATCCTCCTCTTCGGTATCGATGCCCTCACCAACCTCATAACGAGTGAACCTACGAATAGAGATGTTTTCTCCGATCTCCCCTGATTTTTCTTTTACCAGCTCCTCTATAGTCTTATCCTCATCTTTTACAAACTCCTGCTCCAGCAAGCATACCTGCTGATAAAACTTATCCATTTTTCCTTCGACAATCTCATCTATAATATCATCTGGCTTGCCTTGCTCTTTCATCTGTTCAGTATATACTTCCTTTTCTTGTTCGACCTCCTCACTGGGAACATCTTCTCTCGATACATATTCTGGAGCCATAGCCGCTATATGCATAGCTATATCCTTTACCAAGTCCTCAAACTCATCATTTTTAGCCGCAAAATCAGTCTCAGTATTAACCTCCAGCAATACTCCTACTTCTCCGCCTCCGTGAATATAACTTTCGACCTTGCCTTCTGCTGTTGTGGCATCGCTATCAGAAGCTTCAGCTATTCCTTTTTTTCTCAATATCTCTTTGGCCTCCTCCATATCTCCATCAGCCTCGTCAAGCGCTTCTTTGCAATCCATCATACCGGCTCCGGTTTGGTCTCTGAGTTTTTTTACATCTTCTGTGGATGACATTTTATTTATATTAAGATTGTTGATCTTCTTTTATAGCTTGCTCCTTTTCATATTCTTCCAGCCCTTCTTTAATAGCGTCACGAACTAAGTTCACAATCATCTCAATCGACTTTACAGCGTCATCATTGCCGGGAACAAACACATCGGCTTCTTTTGGGTCGGCATTAGTATCGCAAACTCCTATCACATCAACCCCTTCTTTTTTTGCTTCTTTGGTGGCAATCTTCTCATTTTGAACAGAAGGGACAAACAGAACCTCGGGCACCCCTTCTAGTGAGGTCAAACCACCTAAATATTCCTCCTTCTTTTCTATATATTTTGCAAACTCCATCTGCTCCTTTTTCGTGTACTTTTCCAACTCCCCGCTTGCTTGCTTTTGCTTTAAATCCAAAAACTTATCAATAGACTTTTTAACTTCGGGAAAGTTGGTGAAAAGGCCTCCTACCCATCTTTCTGTAAGGTAGGGCATATCTACTTCTCGAGCAGCCTCTTCTACCACATCAGAAGCTTGA
Organism: Minisyncoccia bacterium; assembly: GCA_042218115.1. Lineage (GTDB taxonomy): Bacteria > Patescibacteriota > Patescibacteriia > Magasanikbacterales > UBA922 > JBDGRJ01. Next base: position 11,621 of record JBDGRJ010000014.1, read on the forward strand.
GGCTTCGTGCTCATAAACAAAAATGTATCCCCGTCTGCTGCCCTGTCCTTTACTTGCTCTAACATATCATTCAACATCTCTTGGGTCTTCTCTAGATCAATTACATGAATGTCCTCTTTCTCAGTAAAAATGTACGGCTTCATCTTGGGATACCAGCGGGACGTTTTATGTCCGAAATGCATACCCGCCTTCAGCATCTCGACAATTGAAGGTACTTCCATAATATATTTTATTATTTCCTTTTAACTACCTCGCCCTGGGCCGCCCGCAAGGGCAGAGGAAACTTCACTGTAAGGCAGTGGGGCGAGTGATTTTTAAATTAACACCCATAGTGTAAGAAAAAGACAATCTATTGTCAATACGAAACAAGCTCGACAGGTGTTAAAATACAACTAATCAAAAATATAGCTAATATGAAAGACTGAACCTTATTCTTCATTTAGTGCCAGCTGTTGACAACTATCTTTTTTTGCTATAATATGCTTGTAATCAAAAAAAATGAGTCAAGATAAACCGTTTCACAAAACTGCCTCGGGGAAAGTGTTCTTAACTATACTAGGACTGATCTTTTTATTTCTACTAGGTATTGGCGGAAAGATTCTTTATTATAGCTATCAGCTTAAGTTTGGATCTGAAAAAGAAAAGAAGCAGTTAGTACAAAAGTTTGAAGGTGGCTTTTCAACCAGCCAAAAAGTGACCCAAAAAGCAAGCAAAAAGGAGCTAAAACCAAACAAGGTTAAAAAAATAATACGAGACTATAACCCTAGGTTCGGAAGCGGGGATGAGGTCACTATAATTGCCTTTATGGACTTTGGTTGTCCTTACTGCCAGAAGCAGTATCCCATACTTGAGGAAATAATGGATAAATATAAACCGGCAGTGCAGGTGGTATTCAAGCATTTCCCACTTTCTTCGTTACACCCAAATGCAAAACCTGCTGCCTTAGCTTCTACCTGCGCACAAGACCAAGACCGGTTCTGGGATTACTACGATCAGCTGTATCAAAGAAAAAGTTTAAATAAGTCGTCATACATTACAATAGCTAAAGACCTGAATCTAAATGTAGAGACTTTTAAACGATGTCTAAACAACCAACAAAATATTAAAAGAGTAGAAAAGGACTTGTCCGACGGTATCTCAATAGGAGTAAGAGGAACACCTACATTTATTGTAGAAAACAAAAAATTACAAGGTGTAGTAAGTAAAAAGCGATGGAAGGAGCTAATTTTTAATAAAATAAAAGGTGAGGATGGGTAAAATAATATTTCAGGTTTTATTTTTTACAACATTTATTGCATCTTTTTTGTTTGCGCCACTATTGACAAAAGCACAGGATAACTCAGGGCAGAACTTTGGAAAAAACGCAGAGTCTCTATGTTTTACTAGAGATGAATGTGTCTCCAAAAGAGCAGAAGAAGGGGCTGAAGACCCAGCTGCAGGGTTTTACAGTAGTGAAAATAATACTGATGCAGAGATATGTAACCGACTAGAGGAGCCAAATGAAGAAATGGGCTTCTGTATGGCTGCAGGTCAAATTTCCACCCAAATAGATTTTGGTGATGAGGCTGAATTCGCTCATATGGGTGAATTTATACAAGTTATGTATAAATGGTCAGTAATAGCAGGCTCTGTGCTTGCTATATTGGTCATCCTTGTTTCCGCTATGCAGTGGATAATATCCGGCGGAAAATCACAAGTTATCAAATCAGCTAAAAGTAGAATTGCTGGAGCTATAGCAGGACTAGTACTGCTAGCATCAACCTACCTTATACTAGGCACTATAAATCCAGCTTTAGTAAATATGAGGTTGCCGCAAGTTTGGATGGTTAAAAAAGAAAGCCTACCAGAATTATCCTCAAAAGGACAAGAATGCAACCCTAACCAAAAAAACAGCTGTCCCGGTGAAGACTTTAGATGTGCTCCTGTGACTAGCGACTATGATGATGTCGCACAATGTGCTCAAATTGCCTCAACCGCTTTAGGTGGCGGCATAGCTGGTGCAACTGGAATATTAGCTGCAACAGCTAGCTTAGGAACCGGAATCTCAGCATCAGGGGCACAAAGCGTACTTTCCGCGGCAGGAAAAGCTGGCTGGAGAGCTGTAAAATGGGGTGGAAGCAAGGCTTTATCGGCTGTTAAAACCCCCATCAAAAGCGGGGTGAAGGGAGCCATTGCTTACTACGCCGGAGGGTACGCTATCTCAGCAGTAAAAGAAGAGTTTAATCAAAATGGTATTTGCGTCAAAGATCTCAGAAAAAGAAGAAATGGTGATTTTTGTGTACCAAACCAGGATATGTGCGCCGGAGATATGAACTGCATAAAAACTTGGGGTAAAGACATGTTCTCAGAATGCTTTTTAGGGGCTTCAAATGAATTTGGAGTTTGCTCAGACGGTAGCAATGGATCTGCTTGTATAAAAGATAAACATTGCAATGGAAATTGCATAAAAGTTAATTTAGGCAGTGATTTAGCTACTACTAATGTAGGAACTTTACAAATGTGCTCCAATGGAGAAGAGGGGGCGCCTTGCAGCAACAAAAAAGATTGTGGTCCTGGTTTAGCTTGCGGCTCGGGCCAAAAGTGCATTCCCGAAGAGGCCAAAGTGGAGGGAGACTTAAAAGAAGAAGGAAGTAGGTGTAATTCCTCTGGACAATGTGAAAATCCTTTAAGTTGTTGGGCCAGTACAGGAAAAATTCAAGGGCAAATGCAAATTAAAGAAATACAAGAAGGAAATAAATATCAAGGAGTTTGTGCCGCAACAGAAGCCGATGCTGAAACATACTTAAAAAATTAGTAATATCTTGATAGTCATGAACCAAAAAATAAAAGTAAAAAACTCACGCGTACACAATCTAAAAGAAGTCTCTGTCGAGATACCCAAAAACAAGCTGACTGTAATTACCGGCTTATCCGGATCCGGAAAATCTTCTCTGGCCTTTGATACCATCTATGCAGAAGGTCAACGACGTTATGCTGAAAGTATGAGTGCTCAAGCAAGAAAGTTTATGGACATCGAAGATAAACCGGATGTAGATGATATCGAAGGATTATCTCCAACCATAGCCATCAGTCAGCAAAATAATAACCAAAACCCGCGCTCTACAGTAGGTACAGCGACTGAAATCTATGATTTACTGCGACTGCTCTTTGCCAGAGCAGGCACACAGTATGATCCTGAGACAGGCGAAAAAGCTGAAAGCTACTCAAAAGGTGAGGTGACTGAGCTAGTAAGACAGATGAAAAAAGATAAAGATAATGATCTAGTATTACTATCCCCAATAGTAAAAGAAGAAGAGATAGATCCAGATCGATTAATTTCCAGAATTGAACCGGTAGGATGCTCTGATCTTAGAGTAAACGGAGAGTTTATGACTATTCATGAACTACAGGATTATGACTTTAAAGAAGATAAGAAATACTCTATAGAACTAGTAATCGAGACATTGGAGCAGGACAAAAAACAAAACATACAGATGCTTACGGACAAAGCCCTGGATCTGTCCGATGGTTTTGTAAAAATATATGACAAAGAAAATAATTCTGAGGTTATTTATTCGACAGTTCCATATGCAAAGAAGTCCCAAAAAGAGTTTCCATCACTAGAGACCAGATCTTTCAGCTTCAACAGCCCCTATGGAGCATGCCCGAGATGTAATGGTTTAGGATACACTATGGAAGTAGACCCAGATCTAGCAGTACCCAATGAAGACTTAAGCTTAGACGAAGGCGCAATTCAGCCCTGGGCCCGCCTTACGGGCAATAAAAAACAAAAGAAAAAGCTGCTCGAGAAAGTAGCTGATGAACACGGATTCTCAATGAAAACTAAAGTAAAGAAGTTATCAGATAAGGTAATGAATATACTTCTTTACGGTGACGATAAAGAATATGAAATTAACGGAAAAACTAAGACTTTCTCCGGTGTAGTCCCTGATCTGACCCAAAGACACAATGAGACCGACTCAGACTATGTAAAAGAGAAAGTGGAAAACTATATGAAAGAAAGGGTCTGTTCGGTATGCGAAGGAAAAAGGCTAAAGCCTTCCAGTTTATCAGTACGAATCGGAGATTATTCTATCGCTGATATTACTGAAAAAACCATAGAAGAAGCAAAAAATATTTTCGAACAATTAGCCGCTGATGAAGAAAATGATCTGAATCAAAACATCGACGAAGGTGACTTGAATATAGCTAAACCTATTGCAAAAGAAATAAAACAGAGACTGGAAGATCTGATGCAGGTCGGTCTTTATTATCTGACTCTGGATCGGTCACTTAATACACTAGCCGGAGGAGAAGCACAAAGGATAAGGCTCTCTACTCAGATTTCTACTGGTCTGACTGATATCATTTATGTACTGGATGAGCCTACAATAGGGCTTCATGCTAAGGACAACCAAAAGCTAATTGATACTCTAAATACACTAAAAGAAAAAAATAATACTGTCATAGTTGTAGAGCACGATGAACAAACTATAGAAGCCGCCGATCACGTAATCGATCTGGGTCCTAGAGCCGGAAAACACGGCGGAAAAGTAATAGCTGAGGGCAGTCCCGAAGAGATTAAACAGGTAGAAAAATCAGTAACAGCAGGCTATCTAACAGGAAGGGAAAAGATAGAGGTGCCAGAAGAAAGAAGAACAGAAGGCGATAGCTCACTGGAGATTAAAGGGGCAAAAGCTTTTAATCTGAAAAATATAGATGTCGAGTTGCCATTGGAGAGATTTATCTGTGTTACCGGTGTCTCCGGCTCCGGTAAATCAACTCTAGTAACAAATATTATATCCAAAGCACTGCATCAGGAGTTTCACCAAGCAAAAAGTGAGCCGGCTGAGCACGAAGAGATCAAGGGAACCGGATACTTGAACAAAGTAATAACAATAGATCAAGACCCGATAGGCAGAACACCTCGCTCCAACCCAGCAACCTACACCGGACTGTTTACACCAATAAGAGAGATATTTGCCGACACACCCGAAGCAAAGATGAAAGGGATGGATCCGGGCTACTTCTCATTTAATGTAAAAGGGGCGGGAAGATGTGAAGCCTGCAGTGGAAATGGCTATAAGGAAATATCGATGCAGTTTATGTCAGATGTATATATTAAATGTCCTGAATGCCAAGGCAAAAGATATAACCAAGAAACACTAGAAGTACACTACAGACAAAAAAATATAGCTGATGTACTCGATATGACTATCCACGAAGCGTATCGCTTCTTTAATGACCACAAATCGGTAGCCTCAAAGCTGAAAGTCCTTAGAGATGTCGGTCTAGGCTACCTTCGTTTGGGTCAGCCCGCCACTACTCTATCAGGCGGAGAAGCCCAGAGGATCAAACTAGCAAAAGAGCTGTCAAAACGAGATACAGGTGACACTCTATACATCTTGGATGAACCTACTACAGGGCTTCACTTTGAAGATATAAAGAAACTACTAATGGTATTAAATGAGCTAGTTGAAAAAGGCAATACAGTACTGACAATAGAGCATAATTTAAATGTAATAAAGTGTGCTGACTGGCTTATAGATATGGGACCTGAAGGTGGAAAAAAGGGTGGAGAGGTAGTAGCCGAAGGAACACCAGAACAGGTCGCAAATACGGATGGTAGCTTTACGGGAAAATACTTAAAAGAGGCTCTAAACCAGGATAATTAAAGCCATTTTTAAATAAAAAATCTTAAAAACAAAAACGCCCCAAACGGGGCGTTTTTATATTTATGAAGCTATAACTACTTTCTCAAATAGAACTAGTTTGAGCTAATAATCGAACTACTTTTCTGTCTCATCTTCATCTTTATTGCTGTTTTCATCTTCTGCATCTTCCTGCTGTTCATCAGTTTCTGTTTCATCTTTTAGCACTACCTCACCTTTCATAATTTTATCGAACTCTTCTTTTTCCACGGTCTCTTTTTCTAAGAGAGTTCTAACTAGCTCCTCAAGCTCGTCCTCGTGCTCGTCCAATATCTTTCTAGCTCTATCTCTAGCTTCAAGAAGAATATTATTTATCTCTTCATCGATTTTAGTCGCTGTCTCCTCACTGTAGTTTTGCTCTTCATGAATCTCCTGGGCTAAGAAAATAGTCTCATCATTTTCTCCATAACTTCTAGGGGCAAGCGAATCTGTCATACCATATCTCTTCACCATTTTACTTGCCACTTGAGTTGCTTTCTTAAGATCATTTGAAGGTCCGGTCGATACACTATTGTCTCCGTATATCTTCTTTTCAGTTACATACCCACCCATCATCATAGCTAACTTATCTTTTAGTTGCTCTAGCGTTTTGTAATTCTCATCTTCATCCGGCATAGCTAAAGTATAGCCTCCGGCTTTCCCTCTGCCAACAATAGATACTTTTCGTACAGTGTCGCAGTGCTCTAGGAAGTTACCTACTATAGCGTGCCCGGCTTCGTGATATGCTGTCATCTCACGTTCATCTTCTGTCATTACCTTTGATTCTTTAGACGGCCCCATCAATACCCGCTCAATACACTCAAAAATCATTTCCTGTCCAATCTCATCTTTACCTTTCCTTACGGCCAATATAGCAGCCTCATTTAACAGATTCTCTAAATCTGCACCGGAAAAGCCAGGTGTTCTTTCTGCTACTTTTCTAAAGTCAACACTATCTTTAAACGGCTTATCCTTTGCGTGAATTTCTAGAATGGCCTCTCTTTCTTTAATATCAGGCTTCCCAATAGTAATCTGCCGATCAAACCTACCCGGCCTTAGCAGCGCCTGGTCAAGAATATCAGGACGATTAGTGGCTGCTATTACAATTACTCCCAAATGAGGATCAAAACCGTCCATTTCTACTAGAATCTGATTGAGAGTCTGCTCTCTTTCATCATGGCTACCTCCCACGCCGGCACCGCGCTTCCTGCCAACAGCGTCAAGTTCATCTATGAAGATGATAGCCGGAGCTTTTTTCTTGGCTTTTTTGAATAGATCTCTAACCCTAGATGCACCCACACCAACAAACATTTCTACAAACTCAGAGCCACTGATATGAAAGAATGGAACCTCTGCTTCACCAGCTACAGCCTTAGCTAGCAAAGTCTTACCCGTGCCGGGCGGCCCCATGAGCAGTACCCCCTTTGGGATCTCGGCCCCCATATCACTAAATTGCTTTGGTCGCTGAAGGAAATCTACCACCTCTTCTAGTTCTTCTTTTGACTCTTTTAGCCCTGCTACATCATCAAAAGTCTTCTTCGTATCTTCTGTCTCTTCAGCCTTTTTGGACTGATCCTTGCCAAAGCCCATGGCCCGGTTATTCATACCCTTAACTTGTCGGGTCATAAAGTAAATAATCGCACCAAGAATTAACAGAGGGAAGATATATGGAGCCAAAACATTCAGCCAGTACTTCCAACCGCTGCGACCCTCTATAGTAACCTTAATCGCGGATAACTTTTTCGGGTCAACCCCATAGTTACTCATCAGCTCAGAGAAAGATTGATCTTGCTCCTTCTTGACTTCCAGCTTCCTTTTTTGGTTCTTCAGCTTCACACTCATAGTGTCTCCCTGAACCTTTATGCTCTCGACCTGCTCTTTCTTTATTTCATTAACCAAGGTATTTATTCCCACTTTTTTCGCTTGCTGCTGCCCTACTTGCGAAAAACTCAGAGCTGAAGCAATAATCAAGAGAGATAAAATTACTACGCCGAATTTTTTAAATAGATCTTTCATTTGTTTGTTATTTGAGTAGTTTCAATACCAGCATTATAGCTGAAAATGGTTGCTATGTCAATCTACTTTTTGGTAAAATAATGCTGCTATGGCCAAAAAAAGAAAAACAAGCCAATTAAACCCTTCTACAGCTAAAGCTATATCCTCCATACTATCGGTGGTGGCTGTATTAATTATAATACTGAGTTTTTTAGGTAAAGCAGGAGAGTTTGGGAGAGCAATAAATATGTTTTTGCTCGGACCTCTTTTCGGGCAGATGAAATACTCGGTTCCGATCGTTATGCTGCTTCTACTATGGTTTAGTCTGCGTGAGCAAGAAGAATACAGACAAACTTACGGGGCAGGAATACTTCTCTTTTTAGTGGCATCTTGCAGCTTATTCCATCTACAATTTTCCGTTGACGAGATGAAAATGAAAGCACTAGAAGGGCTTGGTGGTGGCATTTTTGGTATGCCCGCCTGGCTGTTAGGGAAATACATGGGTTCTATCGCCAGCGTCACTCTACTTATCGGACTACTACTGATATCAATACTTTTGATCTTCAACAACTCCATTGCTAACTTCGTATTGGCACATAAAAAGCTTATGGACAAACTAGGCAAAACCGGAGAAATAATTAATAGCTTGACCGAAAACCTGGTAGTAAAAGATAATATAGACAACACTTTCGATGACGGGGAGCAGATCGATGACTACCAAGAGTTTCACCGGGATACCGAGCCCGAACAAAGAAAACCGAAGTTCTCAACTACTACCGACCTGAATGAACAAGAGGTATCGGCCCAAGAAGATATTGCAAAAAAAGAAGAGCCAGAACAAGCTAAAGAAACTGAACCTGAAATAGAAGAGAAAAGTAGTGAGGATATAGATATTGATCAGCCAGATTATATGAAAGGAGTAATCTCAAAAGAAATACCTCCGATATCATTACTATCCTCTAAGAGCCAAAAACCTTCTAGTGGTGATATTAAGAAAAATGCAAA
>JBDGRJ010000014.1:20299-27726 GCA_042218115.1 Minisyncoccia bacterium
TTTTAAGCAGTCCAATCTTAATAAAGATAAAACCTTAGAAAACTTTGATCTGGAGGTTGATATGGGCGAAGTAAAAGTCGGACCTACAGTGACTCAATACACCTTAAAGCCGCCCAAGGGGGTTAAGCTGGGGCGAATTACATCATTATCCAATAATCTCTCTTTGGCTTTAGCTGCTCATCCGATTAGAATCGAGGCCCCCATACCGGGTAAATCACTAGTGGGGGTTGAGGTCCCAAATGAAACCAAAGCTCAGGTTACTCTCAAAGAACTGCTAAAAAGCAAAGAGTTTAATGACAGAGAACATGATATGATGATGGCACTGGGTAAGGACGTAGCCGGAAAGGTATGGTTTGCTGATCTGCCTGATATGCCTCACCTCCTAATAGCGGGTGCCACCGGCTCCGGTAAGACAGTGTGCCTAAACACTATAATAATGAGCCTGCTCTATCAAAACACCCCCGAAACTCTACGATTTATAATGGTAGACCCCAAGCGAGTCGAGCTAAAAGATTATGATGGACTTCCTCATCTGCTGACACCTGTTATCACTAAAGCAAAAGAGGCAGTAAATGCACTGGAGTGGACCATAAAAGAGATGGAAAGGCGCTTTGATGTACTCTCGGAGAGCGGAAGCAGAAATATAGATTCATACAACAAAAAGCATCCAGATAATAAAATGCCGCATCTTGTGTTTATTATTGATGAGTTAGCTGATCTAATGCAGGCAGCCTCCAATGAGATAGAATCGGCCACGATCCGGCTGGCACAGATGGCTAGGGCTGTAGGTATCCACTTGATACTGGCCACACAAAGGCCAAGTGTAGATGTGATTACAGGCCTGATGAAAGCTAATATTCCAGCTAGAATATCTTTCTCGGTAGCTTCAGCCACCGATTCTAGGGTGATATTAGACGAGCCAGGTGCAGAAAAGCTGGTAGGACAGGGAGATATGCTTCTCTCTACCTCTGACCTATCACAACCGGCCAGAATTCAAGGTGCGTATATTTCTGAACAAGAAGTAAAAAGAGTGGTAGATTATCTGTCAGAGGATGGAGAAACAAATTATGACGAATCCATCGTAGAATCACAGTCAAAGACAAGTCAGATGTTCGAAGATGAAGAACAAGAAAAAGATGAGCTATTTGATGAGGCGAAAAAAACAGTGTTGAAAGCAGAAAAAGGAAGTGCATCTTTACTACAGAGAAAACTAAGGATAGGATATGCCCGAGCTGCTAGAATTCTGGACCAGCTTCATGAAGAAGGTATAGTAGGAGAAGCGAGAGGCTCAAAAGCTAGGGAGATAACCTTATCAGAACAGGAAATAGTAGAGGAGCTGGATAAAGACGGCGCTCAAAATGTCTACAAAAATGATGAAGATAATGATAATATAAAGGACGAGGACCAGCAAGAGCAAGATGAAGAAGAACAAGAAGATAATAAAGATCAAGATCACGAAGAGCAAAACCCAAAACAAAATTAATATGAAATTTTTTAACAAAAAAGAGATACAAAAAACAGATAATATAGGAGATGAAATGAAAAGACTGAGAGAAAGAGCCGGCTATGACATCCGGGAGATGGAGGAGATTACTAAATTAGAAAGGGACCATATACTCGCTATTGAATCTTCTGCTTTTCACAAACTTCCAGAAGGTGGAGTTTATAAAAAATTATTCATCAAAAGATATTTGAGTGCATTTGATGTAGATAAGAGAAAATATCTAAAAAAGATAGAAGAATACATACACCAAGACGACGAATACTTTGCTTCTAAACCCGGATTCTTATTCGACAAGAATATACCGCTAATGATAAAGGCCTCTGTACTAACTATAGTTGTAGGCTTTCTGCTCGGCTACATAGGAATACAAGTAGAAGAGATACTACAACCTCCACCCTTGACCCTATCAGCCCCCAGTGAAAGTTTCAGTACCTCAAAAGATAAAATATCCATAAGAGGAAAAACGGGAAAGGAAGTAATGCTGTCTATAAACGGAAAAAAAATCTCACATAATACAAAGGGTATGTTTGAAAAGGAGATAGAATTAAATGAGGGTCTTAATACTATAATAATCAAAGCAAAAAAAGAGCACGGGAAAACAACCACCAAAATCAGACACGTAGTAAAAAAACAAAAACAACGCTTCTCTCTTAAAAATAAAAACAAAGAAATATAATTTTATTTAAAAAATGTTCCAGGGGTGCAGAAACAACCCTGATTCGAAGTCTTGAGCTTGACTCACCAACGAGAGTCAGGATGGTTTCGAACCCAAAGTTATGCACTTGACATAAGACAGTTCAAAAACTAAGCTACACCTGTCACTTAGTAACAAGATTAAAATGGCAGAAAAAGACAAACAAGAGGCAACCAAGGCGGCCGTAGATCAAATAAAAGAAAAGTATGGTGAAGGATCGATAATGAAATTCGGAGACGCAACTCCTGATGATGTTAGCTCAATCTCTACTGGCTGTTTATCGCTGGATCTAGCTTTGGGAATTCAAGGAGTACCCAGAGGTAGGGTAGTAGAGATTTACGGTCCGGAAGCAAGCGGAAAGACGACACTAGCCCAACACATAATAGCAGAAACACAAGACGAGGATGGAATAGCAGCCTTTATCGATGCGGAGCATGCCCTAGACCCCGAATACGCTGAAAAGATTGGTGTAGATGTTGATGAGCTGCTAATTTCTCAGCCCGACACCGGTGAACAGGCATTAGAAATTCTAGAAACCCTAGTTCGGTCAAACGGTCTGGATGTAGTGGTGCTAGATTCGGTCGCGGCACTGGTACCAAAAGAAGAGATAGAAGGAGAGATGGGTGATTCACATGTGGCACTACAAGCACGACTTATGAGCCAAGCTTTAAGAAAGCTGACAGGCTTCATAGGCAAAACCAATACCACGGTTATCTTTCTCAACCAGATCAGAATGAAAGTCGGAACCTACTTCGGTAATCCTGAAACCACACCGGGCGGAAGAGCACTCAAATTCTATTCATCAGTTAGAATAGAGCTGAGAAGGCGAGCAAAAATAAAACACCAGGGAGATGTAATAGGAAACAGAGTAAAAGCAAAAGTAGCAAAGAACAAAGTTGCTGCACCTTTTAAGACCACAGAGTTTGATATTATGTACAACCAAGGTATATCAACTGCCGGAGACACTATGAAGGTCGGAATCGAGCACGACATCATCGAAAAGAGAGGTCACACTTATTATTATGAAGGTGATCAATTAGATGATGTAGAGAAGCTGGAAGTAGGAAAAGAAAAGACTAAAAAATTCTTAAATGAAAATCCGGAGGTCATGGAGGAGATAAGAGAAGAGATATTAGATAAGATTAATGAAGAAAAGACAGAAGACGAAGAAGAGCAGGATGATGAACAAGAGGAGGAAGAGGAAGATGAAGACGAAGAAGAGGACGAACAGGAAGACTAACCACTCTTAAACTAAAGTAAGCCGCCAACCTATTCAACGTTCTGAGACCACCCTGGATCCAGGGTGGTCTTTCTTTTTAGCTGCTGCTATAAACACATAGGGATAATTACAGCTAAAAACAGAAGAAGAAAAATTAGGGGTTAAATTCTAGAACATTAAAGTAACTCACTGATAAAACTTCTCAATTTTTACTCCAGTATAGTAATGTTTTAACAGCTCCTTCCAAGTAATATCTTCTTTTCTAGCTCTTATAGCAGCATCTCTTTGACTCATTCCCACTTCATGTCCATTTGTACTTAAACCATCATCATACTCAGTCCGAACAGATACTAACCAAGGTTTTCTTTCCCCCCATACTTGCTCCCAGCTGGAGGTATAACCATTGCTGTGACCAAAATAAGGAGTTGTGACTATCTCACCTTCATACGTGATCATATATCCCCTTGTTGCTTCTGCTGCTTGTACATATCTCGGAGTCACCTTTTCACTCTCTACGCCCAAATACAGCTGATCTCCAGTATGAGCGATAACACCAAAGTTTCTTTCTTTATGTTTGTTAGTCTTTTTAGTGTGTTGAGCATAAGTCCTGGCTGCTACCGCCTGTGCTTTGAGCATCTCCATCGGAGGATTATTGGAGGTTTCAGCTATTCCTTTTACATAATCTTCCATTAGCAAATCATTAATAGCAAAAAGGGTCTCCCCGTCATCGGATAACCTATACTCAAATGCACCTCGGTAAGTATCAAAGTTATCGGACCCTTTCCAGTCTACTCTACGATCAAAGTGGCCCAGTTCAAATTTAGAATGAAGACTATCCTCCGGCTCTAATCTAATGTATTTTTCAGACTCTACACTGAAATCGTTATTTCTTAGTTCATACCGCCCCTCTTCTCTGCGCAATGTTACGGTCTCACCCTCATCCAAAGTACCAACCAAGGTATTTTTTCCTTTGAAGATCTTATACTCATCATTAACAGGGGTAAATAAAGTATAGTTGTTTTCAATGTCTTTAAGTCCGACTCTAATCCTGGGCTCTTGTTCCCACTTATAGTCTCTATCTTGGGTGAACGGAGGGGTGTAATCCGGGGCTGCGCTAGAAGTTACCTCTACAGGAAGCTTAAACTCGGCACCGGATATTTTTCGACCATCAGTCATCATATTTAGGCTTAAATCATAAGTTCCGGAGTTCGGTGGAGCACGAAAGTATATTTTTTTTCTTACTACCCCCATTTCGTCTACCCTTCTATCATTTTTCAGTACTACCTTTTTTGATTCCCAGCTATCATCGGCAAAGTTATTTTTAACTTCACCATCCAACCGAAGTGAAAATCCATTCCACGTTTCATCGCCTGTATTTTGAGCTGCTAGAATCAGTTTAATCTTTTCCCCACCTTCAGCTGTAACCTTTTGCTTGCTTATAAACATATCATTACCTCTATAGGGACTGTTTACTTTTTGTTGTGGTTCGTCTGAGCTATCTTCTGCATCAGGTTCAGCTTGTGGGCTCTCACCTCTCGGTTCTGATTGATCTTTTGGTTCATGTGTCTTTTGTGGCTGAGCTGTTTGTTCGTTGTATTCTTCAGGTGAAACTACATTAATCTTTAGATAAAAATAGCCATCATCAATCCAAGTATGGTTTTCAGCAGCTAAATGAAAATGTTCTACATAGGTTCCTGTAGTCTCAGGGGCATTTAGGTTTAGGCTCAAAGTTCCTCTCCCCCCTGGTCTTACTGCATTTTGAAGCTTTGCCGGTTGTTCTGGCCGCAGCCAACCCGAGCCGCTAAACTCAGAGTCGTTGTACTTAGGTTTAACGGTATAGGCTGAGACATAATTAGATGAGTTAGGGTACCAGGTAGTTGAGCCGTTATTTTGAAAGGTTACGTCTATTTTTTTTGAGCTGCCTGCTTTTATCTTGATGGGGTCGGGTTCAGACTGAGAGATGAATTGAGCCCTATAAGAGCTATCTGACACATTTAACTGCGGATCTTTTATTTTCTTTTCTTGCTTAGTCGGTTCTCTACTAGGAGGTGTTACCTGTATTTGTAAATAAAAATAACCACCCTCAATCCAGGTGTTATTTTCTGAAGCTAAGAAAAATTTTTCTTTGTAATTACCGGTCTTTTGTGGTGCCGACAGCTTTAATTTTATCTTCCCAGTGTCTCCGGGAGGCGTTATAGTTTTTATTTTTGCAGGCTGATTTGAGCTTAACCATTGACTGCTACTAAATTTAGAGTCTCTGTATTTAGGGTCTACAGTGTAGACAGAGACAAAGCCATGCCCGGATTTACCCCACGCTTTAGCTCCCGTGTTTTTAAAACTTACCGTAACTGTCCTGCTGCTTCCAGCTTCTATTTCTATAGGATCAGAAATGCTCTGAGATATATACTGAGCCTGATATCCCGGGTCGGTAATCTTTAAATCTGGTCTGGCTTCAGCAACTGAAGGCATTAACAATAACAGAAAAGATAAAATTAATAACGACCAGAGGTGGTATTTAGTTTTTAGTTTTGTAATTATTGAATACATCCAGATATATTTATTTCAAGCCTAAGTATTATACCAAAAATTAAAATTGAGCCGAATTATTATGACAAAAACCCGAAAAGCAGCGTACTGAAATAAGAAAACTTAACATTTAACGTTAAAAGCAGAAGAGCCCAAGAGTATACTTAAACCCCCTGAAAACTAATAATACTCAGAAAAGTGTAGAGCATCTTCGGGCTGAAGCCTTGAGCTTGTCTCATCAGCGATGCCCGAAGTGTTCGAACCCAACTTAAAATAGTATTTTAACGGTCTTTCACAAATTAAGAAATTTATTTTTGAAGTTCAGCTAAATCTCTTTGCTAAAAAAACAAAAAATTGATAACTTGTTAGTTGCTAAAAGCAACAATTAAAAATGTCTAAAACACGAGAAGTAGCACACAACACTATAATCCAGTTTGCAGGTAAGGCTATCTCAACTGCTCTGGGCCTAGTGGCTGTCGCTATGATGACTAGATACCTTGGACAAGAAATGTTTGGTTGGTATACGACCACCATGGCCTTCCTGCAGTTTATAGGTGTGTTGGTGGATTTCGGGCTAACACCGGTAACGGGACAGATGCTAAGTGAGCCTGATTTTGACAACAAAAAGGTAATGAAAAATATTTTAGGATTTCGCCTGGTCACTGCCGGTTTAGCTTTTGGTCTGGCACCGCTGATTGTGCTGTTTTTTCCGTATCCGATCGAAGTAAAAATAGCTGTCAGTTTCACCAATATCTCCTTTCTTGCTATCTCGCTTCGACAGGTTCTCACCGGTTTTTACCAAAAGAAGCTGAAGATGTATGTTCAAGCCATCGGTGAAGTGCTGGGGAGGGTAGTACTGGTAGGAGGGGTCTGGGGCTTGGTATATTTTGGCAGCTCTTTTTTGCCTTTCATGGTAGTGGTTACCTTAGCTAGTATCGCCTATGCCTTGTTTTTATTTATATATGCTTGGAAGAAGGGGTTTGCTGGATTTAGCTATGATAAAGAAATGTGGAAAAGTATTGCTATAAAAATGTGGCCGCTAGCAATCTCTATTATGTTCAATGTAATTTATCTAAAAGGCGATACGG
The DNA here is from genome assembly GCA_042218115.1 of Minisyncoccia bacterium. GTDB lineage: Bacteria > Patescibacteriota > Patescibacteriia > Magasanikbacterales > UBA922 > JBDGRJ01. The sequence goes on from JBDGRJ010000014.1 coordinate 27,331, forward strand.
TACTACTGTCGCTGTTTCGCCCTCAAAGCGAGGTCGGTATTTATGGTGCAGCCTATAAAGTAATAGATATTCTCACAGAGTCAGCTATGATGATGATGGGGTTGCTGCTACCGTTGATCACGTATGCTTGGTCGAGAGGGAATATGAAACAATTCAGAGAAAGATTACAAAAATCATTTAACTTAATGATGGCCTTGGGGGTACCGCTGGTAGTAGGCGCCATCATTTTAGCTGAAGAGATAATGGTATTAGTCGCGGGGGGTAAATTTGCTGCATCAAGTGAGCCTCTACAAATTCTAGCTCTGGCAGTATTCGGGGTCTTTTTAGGAGCTACCTTTAGTCATACAGCAGTTGCAATGAATAAACAAAAGCAAACGTTGTGGGTATATATATCCG
>JBDGRJ010000015.1:0-1656 GCA_042218115.1 Minisyncoccia bacterium
TGCTTTTGAGCAAAGGCTTGATCTGCTCTATAATCTCTTCTTTAGTTTTGGGTTGCTTTGTTTTTTGGGTCATATTTTTTATTACAAGCTTATCTTATCATAAATTTTTCTTTATGATTAATTAAACAAATCTCCCTGTCAAAATATGGAGATTATCTAAAGAATTTTGGCTCGGCGAAGGTAAAGAATCTGGAACTAAACTAGACAAGACCCTAAATAATGATATTTATAAATTTCCTCAATTATCTTTAGTCCTCCAAATTCTTTTTAATCTCTCTTATCTATATCTTCCAAATACATTTCCACAATTTTAATACTCTCTAACATTTGTTCTAAAGTAAGTTTGGGGTCTTTAGTCATTGTTGTTGTAAAAAATAAATAAATCCGAAGTGATATATGGCTTAAATCTATCAGAAAGTGACCTAAAGGTGGATAAATCTACTGCTAAATTTAACTTATTCTCTAATTCTTGCTCTATACCAACTAAATCAAAGATGTTTTTTCTATCATTAAAATCAATTAATAAATCAACATCACTGTCAGGGCTGGTATTACCCCTAGCATAAGAGCCGTATATTCCCGCTTTAGTAATATCATGCTTTCTCAATACAGGTTTTATCTGCTCTATAATCTCTTCTTTAGTTTTGGGTTGTTTTGTTTTTTGGGTCATAATGTCTTATTACAATTCTATACTAACACAAACTTATTTACTCGGTCAACCAGTTTAGCAAAAATATGCTTTATTTTTCTTTTATACAAGGAAAAATTATTGCATTTGTGGAAAACCGCCGTTGACAAACCCCTTTATTTATGCTAAGTTTTATTGTTATCCTAAGATTAGGATAAAGCTCTTTAGAATAAAGGAGGAAAATGCGTGTGGAGTAAAACCTGCGGCGTTGATGCCCGCTCCTTCGTGGGCGGGTTCCATCGCCGCAGGTTTCCTGCAGTTTCGACTCTCCATTTCGGAGGTAAAACCATGTTTGTCCGCAAGACTTTTTTTGCGATTCTTTCCGCTTTGGTTCTCACCTTCACCGCCTGTGGCGGTGAGGCTCCGACCGGAAACGGAAACAACGATGGAAATGAAAACGGCGACCACGACGTTCTCGTGGATAGCTTCGACTCGTTCGATGCCGGAGTCGATTCCGGGATCGACGGGTCAAGTGACATAAAAGAAAAAGACGGAAGCGAAAAAGATACCGACAAACAGAAAAAAGTCACGCTCGTAGTCAAAAGTGACTACGAGGCGAAAGTAGAATTGGACGGAAACATGATGGGCACCCGCGTGAAACCGGATTCTCCCGCTGAGTTCAAAGTGGAGCCGGGTACTCACAAAGTGCTCCTCAAGCGTGAGGGAATGTTTCAGTATGAGCTGGGAGATGAAAAGATCAACCAGCCTGTGTCAGTGAAAGTAGCGGACGGCAAAGTGGATGTCAAGCCGGTTCTAAAAACGGACATAAGAAAAAAATGGAAAAATAAAAAAACTGGTGAAATTGGGAAAGTCCACTATGAAATACTAGGTCCCAACCAAAGGTTTCCAGATGAGGGAAAATGCCCCTCAAACCTCTATGCCTGTGGCTTCGAAGGTGCAGGAGTAAGCTGCTTCTGTCAAGACGGCACCAATTCTCTCTCTCTCTGCAAAAAGGATGCCAGCGGAAA
>JBDGRJ010000016.1:0-24515 GCA_042218115.1 Minisyncoccia bacterium
ATTCATCCCCGACCTTACGGTCGGGGTATTCTACCCGCCTCGGGGCGGGTTGGAAATAAATTAATTCTCACCTACAAACTCAAACCTGGGCACAATCTCTCCTTCCCACTCTACATCAGCTAAAAACTCATCTTTAGGTCGGACCCAAATTGCCTCATCTCCAAACTCTTGTGAATCATAAAGCGCCTTGTAGATCACTACCTCTTCTTCAGTCGGCTCATAATAACCTTCATACAACACTTCATAGTAATCGCCTTTATAATGTTTGTATTTTCCGGGTTTAACCTTGCTCACTTGAAGGTTTTTTAGTAAATAAAAAATCTTCTTCTGTTACTGGCTCAAAGTCTTTTTCTGTTGTTCGGGTTAGATTGTCTTTGCGGTCCGATATTATATAACCACCATCCTTCAGTTTAGAAAACATTTGACTATCATGGTCAATTTGTTGACCCACTAAACTATAAGTAAGAATAGCACCAAATTCCTCTGTAGTTTCAAATCTATCTATCTGGTTCACTCGAGATGTTAGATCATGATCTCCTTTAAGTTTATTTTGTAATTCCTGTATTTGCTTTTTTTGATCTTTTACCAAGTCCTCACTGCCATATATTTCGTTTTCATATATCTTAAATTGCACTTCTTCCTCACCGTCGCCAAAATCAAAACTGAACTCAATTTCAATATAATCACTTTTCTCTGTTGTATCAAAATCCTTACCTAAGTCTTCCAGCTTACTTTTTATCTCATCTATTATCTCTTTCCTCTCTACCATCGCTACCTCTCTCGCCCCTAAAAGCAAAGGCAGCTCAATGTCCGAGCCGGAACCGATATATAGCATAGGATTTTCTTGCAAGGTGGATTCTAACTGAGAAAAAGCTTCGCTTGACCTAATCTTTTCTACCATCTCTTTTTTCTGTCTTAATTTTTCCTCTTTGCCTTCTCTATTGCTATAAAAATCAAGCTGTTCATATATTTGCTTCAAATCCTCACTGGGAAGCAGTTTTTCTCGTTCCGGGTTGTGACCTGTTTCAATATTACTGTCCATTTATAAATTAAGTAATTCAGTTTTAATTTATTTTTTTTGATTCGCACTTCTTTTTAGTCTTCTCTCAATAATTTGGCTTACTCCCACAGCTACGGCTATCACAACTAAATACCCCCCGAATTGAACCCAAAATGAGTCCGGCAACCCTCTTGCGAGACCAAAAAATAGAGCCGAGTACCAAGAGACGAAGGATACTGCTCCCAGAGCAAAAGACAATCGCCTGTGAAATACCATCTCGCCTTCTTGGTGTTCGTGCTTACCAAACTCGATCTGCATCAAATGCGGTCTAATTTTTAGATTCAACACAGCTCCGTTCAGTGTTATTATTGCCACTACTGTCATTTTTGTCAAAAATCTCGGGTTTTGGGTAAGCTGATCGGCACTTGGTAGATAAAGCCCCAAGCCACTTAGTATTAAAATAGCAAGGCCGGCCCATACTACTTCAGAAACAGTATCAAGCACATCCGCTTCTTTGTGTGATATCTTATAATCTTTGAGAAAACGAAAAAAGAAAACATCGGTGATCGTAGCCCCTCCCACACCCAGTGCCAAGCCTATTATATGAAATATTAACAAAACACGGTTGTGTTCACTCAAAAAAGGCACCAAAGTCTCAGTGCCGGCGGCCAAGGCTAATACTGCTATCAAAACACAGATGAAAGCAGAGGCTATACACCAGCTACAATACTCCTTTAGAGTAAAAATCTGCACAAACACTAAATAAAGTGAAAATAAAACAGCCCCGATGGTAATAGATGGTAAAATAACACCGACCCAACCAATGAAAAAAGAGGGTAAATACCACTTTAATCCATAACCTACAGCCACCAGCCCATAATAAATCATACCCAATACTTCCACTGAGATGCCGAAAAAACTAGAGAACTTACTGTGAATTACCTGATCACACTGCGCATCCAAAGGGCACTTGAGATGGGTCTTGGATCTCTTTTTTTGGAAGATATAAAAAGAGATTAAAAAACCTAAAAAGGATAAAAATACTACCGGAAGTATGTACATAATTATTCTAACTTAACAGAAGTTCTCTGATTTACGACCTCTATCCAGATTTTTCCGGGCTGCAGCTTTATCTGATCACCTTCCGAATTAAAAAACTTAGTCCTACTAGACCTAGAATCTTTCTTCCACTCACCTTCTATCTTGTGCCCTTTCATTAAAAACACGGCTTTCCCGGTTCCGGTAGTGCTCATATTCAGTCGTCCAACCTGATCTATCACCTCCGTATCTACATGCTGAATTACCACTGTATCAGCTGTAATAGCATCCCCACTCTTATCTCTGTGTATCTTACCAGACTGAAAGCGTTCATATTTGTCAGTAGAGCTATTATACTGCCACCTTACTTTATGATGTGGAGAGCTAAAATTAAGATTAATACTGCCTGAGCAATTATTGACTTCAGTTGAGGTAGCAGTATTTTTCGGTCTGCATTCTTCCTTGTTAGCAAAGGCCCAGCTGTTATAATCCTTATCTTCATAAGAACCAGAATACTCCTCTAATGCCTTCTGCCATAAGTCGCTGGAAGTATATACATTGTGAGGCTGATCTCTATTCTCGGAACGCCAGAAATACCACCCCTTAGAGAACTGATCCAGGTCATTGATATCTATATTTTTAATATAGTCAAGCGCTGAAGGTGAACCCCCAACATGAGCATACATCATATCCCCATACTCTCTAACCCAGTCAATAAAGTAAGGTCGGGCACTACGTATGGGACCTACTTTTTCTACTGTCTGATTTTTCGTATACAAAGCAAGAAATCTGGTGATATTACCTTCTACCGGAGCCTCATACACCACCCTAGCCTCAGACAGACCGGAAGCGGGGCGGGATTCTACATGATTTTCTATCATCATTCCCGCAAGCTTAGGGTTTTGCTCAAACTCCGTGCCTTTTATACAGTACCCATCCAGCCTTCTTCTTTTTTCACACTCTTTTGTTTCAGAATTATTTTTTTGCTCTGCTTTTTCACCAAAGGAAACCTCAGGGTTACTGTAAAAACCCCAAGCAAACCAAGCTAACAACGCAATAGCTGTCAGCGTTATTATAGCTGACAATACATAAAGATATTGCTCTTTGGTTAAACCGAAAATATTATCGTCAGAACTGCTCATTGAGCTAAAAATAATTAGTAATTCTTACTGATATCAGGTTGTTTTATTGTAACAAAATATAAAAGCCCGCCGTAGTGGGCGGGCAACCAATTTGGTAGTTCGGGCTTGTTTTACTCTGCCTGCGGCTCCTCTTCTTCTGTCTCGTCCTCTTCTGTCTCGTCCTCTTCTGTCTCTTCTTCCAGTTCTTCTTCCTTTTCTCCTTCCACTTCTACATCTTCTATAGACATCTCGTCTTCTTCTTCCTCATCGAACTCTTCTACAGTGACCTCAGCCACCTTGGCTACCAGCTGATCTTTGTCATCTTCTAGAGTTACCCCTTCAGGAGCTTCTATATCTCTCACAAAAATCGAGTCGTCGATCTCTTCCAGCTGAGAAATATCTACCTCAATGTGATCGACCAGATTCTCCGGTAGACAAGTGACTTTCAACTCTTCCATCTCAGATAAGAAAACTCCACCATGAGCCTTTACAGCCGGAGCAGTACCCGTAAACTCTACCGGGATCTCGGTAGTAAGTTCTTTGTCCATCGGGATCTGCTTGAAATCGGCATGAATAACATTATTCTTTACCGGATCATATTGCAAATCTTGCACCAACACCTTCAAAGACTCATCCTCATCTTCGATATTCAAATCAACAAGATTAGATATCCCAGCTTCCTTGATCAACTTCCTGAACTCAAGATTATCTACACTTATTGAGGTAGAATCAATATCCGGACCGTAAACTACTGCAGGAATCCTATCCTGGTCTCGCAGCTGATCCGGGTCTTCTTCTCTTATAGATGCAGCGATTGAGTATGACATAGGTTATAGTTAGATTAATCTATCTTCGGCGCCTCAGCCATAATAGCTGATTCGAATTTATTTTTATCTTCCAGTAATTGATGTAACTCTAAGATATGGTCGTGGTTTAGATTGGGAGCGTGCTCTTGTTTTAGTACATCTTCCGGCTCCAAATCAGTCAAAATACCCAGTGAGCTAGCCCCTATATCAGTCATGAGTACCACAGCTAGCACGGAGCTGAGACACTCTTGGCAAGTAATGTGTACTAAACTAACATTGCCTTTTTGACGCAAAATCCGAGCTCCGTCTATTTCAAAATCTAAGTCACATACAGGACATTCCTGAATAAAGCTCAACGCTTGCTCGGCTTTTTCTTCACCTTGGTTTGGGTTTTGAGATTGCTTCATACCCCTTAATTAATGCAACAAAACTATAGCATCAAAATTACGAAAAGTCAAGATAATGTCGCTTCGTCAGACCTCTCTTTTGAGGTGTACCTTACTACACTCTCGACGACTCCTATCAAAAACAAGTTTATCACTAAAGAAGATCCTCCATAACTTACGAAAGGTAGAGTCACACCAACAATAGGAGCAAGGCCGATAGCTGATCCTATATTTAAAAAAAACTGAATTAAAAAGAAGGCCGCTATTCCAAATACTAGATAAGAACCAAACTCATCTTTACTCTCAGCAGCAATTTTAATCAACCTCCAAACCAAGACAAAGAAAGGCAGTATTACCAACAAGGAGCCGATAAACCCCAGCTCTTCAGCAATCACTGAAAACACGAAGTCGGTATGAGCCTCTGGCAAAAATTTGAGCTGACTTTGAGACCCAAAACCTAGCCCGCGTCCGAACCATCCGCCCGACCCAATCGCAATAATAGATTGACGGAGGTTATAGGCTGCACCCAGAGGGTCCTTCTGTGGGTTTAAAAATGTGACAAAACGCTCTTTTTGATAATCTGCCAGCACAAAACTCCAACCCAGCAAGGCCACGGCTACAAAACTTACAAATAAACCAAGTAAATACTTTTTCTTTACTCCCGTAAACAATAAATAACTGACCCAAATACCGATCAATATCATAGCAGACCCCAAATCGGGCTGTAGCAAAACCGGCCCCACTATCAGTGCAGTTAAAAAAATACTGGAGGCAAAGAATTTAAGTTCATAGAACCTTCTCCCTACCTCAGTAGTTAGTAAGCTCATAATAAGAATCAGGCCTATTTTTCCTACTTCTACCGGCTGAAAAGATAGACCCATAAAACGATACCAGCCCTTGGTTCCGCTGACGGTAACTCCAAAAAATAGTACCCCCACAAGCAAAAGAATGGAAAAGAAATAAAACAGCCGACTGTATTTTTTATAGACCGCTATATGCATACTACCTCCCACAATCATAGCTACCGCACCCAGCCCTGCAGCTGCAAGCTGGGTATAGATAAAATTAAGCTGGTCTCCACGAGATAAGTCTACACTATATATAGCAGCCAAACCTATAGATACTAAAAATATTACAGAAACTACCAGTAGCCAGTCATATTCTTGCAGATAATATCTGATTTTACTCCACATAAACTTTACTGTGAGGGTGGGCCCATAAATTCATCTTGGTCGAAGATATTTATTTTCGGGTTAAGCTCCACCCTTGTTATATTCACATTTTGAGAAAATGTCAAGTTGACGCTTCTCTCTTCCCCGGTCCTAAACTTATCTATACTTATCTCTCTGGCAGCGACCAAAGAGTTGCCTTGAAAAAGTTTTACAATGAACCTGCCGTCCCAGTAGCTGTAAGCCGTATCATTTTTCACCCCAAAGGAAACATTGGCAGGCGTGTCCTCATCTCCTTGGCTAAAGCTGAAATTATTAACTGAAAAGTTAAGTCTAGCATTAGAGTAATTATCTATATTTCTGATTTTGTGTGGATCTATGTTCTTCCACTTTATATTATCCAGAACAAACTCCGCCCCTTGCGTAACCGAACTATTTTCTACTCCGAAGATAGCAGTGGTATTTTTTCTCAGAGGCAGTATAGTTGTTTGCTTAGTTTTTGTCTCACCACCAGGAAAACTAAAATGATAACTCATTTCTCCTAACCATCTTTCATTCCTATTGTCCACATCAGCCACGATATTATACTCACCACTATCAGCCTGGACTATCTCTATATTACTTACCTCAGGTGATCTAGCCTCATACAAGGGGTGAAGTCTCTGATAGTTTTGAAACTGACGTGCCTCTCGGACAGCTATCTCCTGATCCTGCCAGTATCCACTAGCAAAATAATAACTCCAGTATACCAAACTACCACCTAAAGTAATCAAAGAAAATAAAAATAAAGCAGCGATAATACCTTTTCTAATCTGCACTCGATGCTGAAGGTACCACTTACCGAATCTAAGCTCCTTGCTGGAGAGGTCTTCTTTTCCCGCCTGATAACGAGATACGTCATCCGAATTGTCGTCGCCACCAAAGAAATTCATAGTAGTATATAGTATACAAAAAAATATACCGCTCAACTAAATTTTCTCCAACATAATTCATACCTTCAAGACCGCTGAAAAATTAAAATTCCCAGAAAGGTGTTCGAACCTATACTTAATAGTACTTCAACGCACTGATTTTATTCTTGCCTAAACACCTCTAAAATGATATACTAATATCACTTAAAACTAACCCAACTACAAAATATGTCAGATGAACAACAACCAGAAGAGATCGATTATGATGCCGATCAAATAAGTGTTTTAGAAGGTCTAAAAGCTGTACGCAAGAGACCGGGTATGTATATCGGATCAACAGGTGAGAAAGGGCTTCACCATATGATCTGGGAGGTGGCTGACAATGCTATAGACGAAGCAATGGCAGGCTACTGTGATGAAATCACAATTGAACTGCTGGAAGATCATTGGATAAGAGTCAGCGACAACGGCCGTGGCATCCCGGTAGAAGAACATGAGAAAAAGGACATGAGCGCTATGGAGGTAGTGATGACGACCCTGCATGCCGGTGGTAAATTCGATGAAGGGGGGTATAAAGTATCTGGAGGTCTACACGGTGTAGGAGTATCAGTAGTAAATGCTCTCTCGGAAGAGGCCACAGCGACCTCCTATAGAAACGGAAACAAATGGGTGCAAAAATACGAACAAGGTAAGCGACAAACGGATGTAGAGAAAAAAGAAAAAACGGACAGAACCGGTACAGTAATAGAGTTTCGGCCTGATCCCGAGATTTTTGATACTCTCGACTTTAAGTGGGAGACTATCCTAGAACACCTACGTAGGCAAGCCTACTTAACAAAAGGCATACACATAAAAGTAAATGATAAGAGAACGGAAGAAGAAAAAGAACAAGATGAAACTATAGAACATCAGTTTGATGAAAATAAGTATCAATTCTACTTCGAGGGTGGAATAAAAAGTTATATAAAACACATAAACAGAAACCGAGAGCAAAAGCACGAAAACATTTTCTATATGGACAAAGAGGTGGATGATATAGCGATCGAGGTTGCTTTTCAGTACACTGATGATAGCACAGAATCACAACACCCTTTTGCCAATAACATTGCCACAGAAGATGGCGGTACTCACGTATCAGGTTTCAGAAGAGCACTGACCAGAACCTTAAATAAGTATGCCCGCAAGAAAGAGATACTGGATGATGATGACGATAATTTCAAGGGACAAGATGTAAGAGAGGGTCTTACTTCAGTAGTATCAGTAAAAATACCAGAGCCGCAATTTGAAGGTCAGACTAAGGCAAAGCTGGGTAACCCGGAAGTACGCAGCGCAGTGGAAAAAAGTTTTGCCAAAGAATTAATGATTTACCTCGAAGAGAACCCAAAAGATGCGGACGCTATTATGGAGAAAGCTATGTTAGCTGCAAAAGCCAGACGAGCAGCAAAGACAGCCAGAGAGTCGGTGCTGAGAAAGGGGGCGTTGTCCGGTAATCTTACCTTGCCCGGTAAGCTATCCGATTGCTCCACTAGAAAAGCGAAAGACTCGGAGCTGTTCATAGTTGAGGGCGACTCAGCCGGAGGTTGCTTTTCTGCAGATACAAAAGTAGCTCTTGCAGATGGAAGAAATTTAGAGTTTAAACAGATAGTAGAGGAACAAAAAGAAGGCAAAGAGCACTTTTGCTACACAATAAGACAAGACGGTAAAGTAGGTTTACAAAAGTTCCAAAATGCTAGAGTTACTAAAGAGGATGCAGAAGTTATAAAGGTCACACTCGATAATGGAGAACAGATTACCTGCACCCCTGATCATGAATTTATGCTTAGAGATGGAAGCTATCGTGAAGCACAAAACCTCAAACCAAAGGACTCTTTAATGCCTCTATATAGAAAAAAATCAGACAGTGAAGAAGAGGGAATAACCATAGATAATTACGAAATGACCTGGGACCCCAAGTCAGAGAAATGGCTTTTTACTCACAAATTAGCTGACTGGTATAACCTATGGCAAGAAAAATACAAAGAAAAAGATGGGGGTCACTGTCATCATATAGACTTTGATAAACACAACAATAACCCCACAAACATAAAAAGAGTATCATTGGAGTGGAGAAAACAAAAAACAAAAAAGCAATGGACCGAAGAGTTTAGAGAAAAAAGAAAAAAAGCTCTCAGAGAAACCTACTATAACAAAACACTTAGCAAGTTAAAGGAATTTAGTACCACAGATGAGATTAATCTGAAGAAATATAAAGAATATCGCATTGAAACAGGAGATTCTTCTTTACTTCGTTTCGATACATTTTGTGACAGATATTTCGAAGAGGATGAGTCAAAAGCTAAAGAAGCTGTTTTAAATTACAACCACGAAGTTAAAAAAGTAGAAAAACTAAACAAGAAAATAGATGTCTATGACGCCGAAGTACCAGGAACACATAACTTTGCCTTAGCTAGTGGAGTTTTTGTTCATAACAGCGCCAAGCAAGGCAGAGACCGCGAAACTCAAGCTATACTCCCTTTGAGAGGAAAGGTGCTAAATGCTGAGCGAGCTAGAATCGACAAGATAGTTTCAAACAAGGAATTGAAATCATTAATAATAGCCCTCGGTACTAATATCGGAGAGGAGTTTGATATTGAAGAGCTGAGATATGATAAAATCGTGATCCTTACTGATGCCGATGTAGACGGTGCCCACATCCGCACTCTGCTTCTAACCTTCTTCTTTAGGTATTTCCCCAAGATTATAGAAGATGATCATCTATTCATCGGGAAACCACCTTTATACAGCGTAAAGAAAGGCAGCAAAAAAATATGGCTTTACTCTGATGAAGAACTTGAAGAATACAAAAGAGAACAAGGGATCGAAGATGATGAAGGTGAGGGCCTTACAGAAAAGGCAAAAAAGAAGTTGAACGTACAAAGATACAAGGGTCTAGGTGAGATGAACCCAGAAGAGCTGTGGGAGACTACTATGGATCCGGAAAGCAGAATTTTAAAGCAAGTAGCCGTAGAAGATGCAGAAAAAGCAAGTGAGGTCTTTGATGTGTTAATGGGCAAAGAGGTAGGCCCGAGAAAGAAATTTATCCTAGATAATGCTACCGAGGTTGAGAATCTGGATGTATAATTTAAATATACCCTTGTATTCGCCCTGTCTTCTAAACTATGAGCAAACCGAGTATTACAATCTTCTCTATTCTATCACTGCTTCTCTTTTTAGTTACCCCTGTAGAAGCACGAGACATCTTTGTAAAAATAAACAACCAGCAAGCCGAAATAAACAACCAAAAGGTTAAGCTGCAAATTCAAGGGCCCAGAGATACTGAGAAGATGAGAATAGCAAGAAATGACCAAGATATAGAAGAACAGAGATGGATAAAGTATCAAGAAGAAAGAGAGTTTTGGTTAGAAGATGATTATGGACAACAAGAAGTCAGAATACAGTTTAAAGATGAAGATGGTGACGTCAGCAGAGAATATTACGATACTATATTCTATAAACCCTCCGGAGCACCCGAAATAAAACTGAACGATGGAGATGAGTATACATCGAACAGAACTGTAGAGGTTGAGGTTATTCCTCCCAGAGATGCAGTCGAGATGAAAATAGCGAACAGATCAGATTTTGAAGATACAGATTGGCGCTGGATAGACAGGGAGTTTTTTTGGGAGCTAGAAGAGGAGTATGGAAAACAGAGAGTTTATATACAATTCAAAGAAGAAGACGGTGGGGTAAGCTCATTATTTAAGGAGGATATATATTATCGCAAACAGCCTGACTTTAAAATAAATGATAACGACTCTGAAACGAACAATAGATTAGTTCAGCTCCAGCTGACTGTACCAAAAGGGTTCAACCATATACGTATCAGCAACTCTGACAATTTTTCTACCTCCAGAAAAATCAAAGCCACCAGCGAGGTACCTTGGCTTTTACAAGCAGACAGAGGGTACAAGAGCGTATTTGTGCAATTTTTATCCGACAATAGCTCTAAGGTGGTTGAAGAGTCAATATACTTTTCAGACTCACATGAAATCAAATCAGGTACCATTCTAACCAACCCGGGATACGGCTGGAGGCTATACTACCTGGGTTTTGATCGTAAGCTACACCCCTTCCCTTCTTTGTCAGTCTACCACTCATGGTTTGATGATTTTTCCCAAGTACAGACAATCGAGTCCGACAAACTGTCTTCGTTCCCTATCGGAAGAAGTATCTGTACCAAAAGCAGCACCTGGCTGGTAAAAATGAACTCTAATCAAGTGTATACACCACAGCCGGGCTGTAAGCTAAAACCGGTAAGATCGCCCACTGCCGCTAGCTTAGCTTTCGGCAACAACTGGAATAAGAGAGTTATAAACTTAGACATTAGCTCAATCAGGACCTCGCCTTACTTCAAAGAAAGCTTATCGGTCGCGGATCCAAATCATGGGGTATACGATAAAGACAAAGACGGAATTCCTGCAAAGCTTGAGGACAATTTTTCTACCTCTGACCAAGATGAAGATACGGACAACGACGGGGTCACTGATTTCGAAGAAATCAAGATATTTAACTCCTCCCCTACCAAAAAAGACAGTAACAACAACGGAAGCTTAGATAGTGAGGATATTATAGCCGGAAGAAGTCCGAGTGTAAGAAGCAGTCAATTACAGTTAAACAGCAGCTACTTTTTACCAGACTCCGGCCTAGTTCAGCAACACGGCTTATACTACAATCACTTTGGACAACTGCTAAAAGCTGACCAACAATCTCTAAACAATAACCAGCTTAACCCCAACTTCAAGCTTACTCCACCCTATGAGTTTCCGATCTCAAAAGAGGCGCCAGAGCTACAAACAAGCCCCTATATTAAATACCCGACGATCTACAAAAACGGTCAGCTTACTTTTTATTAAAGCCTACACTTGACAAATGCCCCATATTAATCTATAATTCCACTGCTACGGACTGCCCGTAGAATTTTTTTAAATAATTGAGATGGACAGCGTAACAGAAACACTAAAATCCCTAAAAGACTACCTAATAGGAGCTTACAAAGAGCTTCAAAAAGTAGTATGGCCTACCAAACAAGAAACTATTCGCTACTCAGTAGCTGTAATCTCCATCAGCATATTCGTGGCTGTCTTCTTCGGGGTTATTGACTATATCTTCAACCTTATCTTAGGTGTCCTAATTTAATAAAACATGGCAAAACAAAATCTTGACCAAGGTCGCAGGTGGTACGTACTACATACCTACAGCGGCTATGAAGATAAAGTAAAAAGAAATCTAGAACGAAGAGTAGAGACATTTGACATGGAAGACAAGGTATTTAGTGTAATGGTACCCAAAGAGAATAAGATAAAAATTAATCAAGGAGAAAGAGAGCAGGTAGAAGAAAAAATATTTCCGGGTTATGTGTTAGTAGAGATGATAGTTACTGATGACTCTTGGTACGTAGTTAGGAATACCCCGAATGTTACTGGATTCGTAGGGTCCGGCACCACCCCTACTCCGGTAGATCAGACTGAGATGAAAGAACTACAGGAGAGAATCGGAATAGAGGAGCCGGAGCACGACATAGAGTTTGAAGAAGGTCAGCCGGTGCAAATCACAGACGGTCCTTTCAAAGACTTTGAAGGTAAGGTTAGTGACATAGACGAAGAAAGAGGAAAGGTAAAGGTATTAGTGAATATGTTTGATCGAGAAACACCGGTCGAGCTGGATGTACTGCAAGTGGAGGAAATATAATTTTAGTTATTTAAAAAATAAAAGGATTATTAAACAAAACAACAATGGCTAAAGAAGTAGAAGATCAAATCAAAATGCAGATAAAAGGAGGTCAAGCCAGTGCAGGTCCACCAATCGGTCCAGCATTGGGACAATATGGACTAGATATTCAGGAGTTCTGTAGCCGCTTTAATGAAAAGACATCCGATCGACAAGGAGAGTTGGTTCCGGTGATTATCACGGTTTATGCGGACCGAACCTTTGAACTAGAGACCAAAGAGCCTCCGGCAAGTGCGCTCATAAAACAAAAAGCAGGTATCGATACTGCGGCTCATAACCCACTGACTGAAACAGTAGCTGAGCTTTCGGATCAAGAGCTAGAGGAAATTGCCGAGAAAAAAATGCCGGACTTAAACGCTTATGACATAGAATCGGCAAAGAAAATTATTGCAGGTACCGCCAAGAGAATGGGAGTCAAAACTCCATACTCCGAATAGAAATTAACTCGAGAATATAATATAATAATACCCGCACAATAGCGGGTATTTGTATTTAAGAAATAATGTATGAGCAAGAAAACCACTTTCTATATGTCATTAGCCCCTGAAATGGAGCAGTTCCTGACTCAAAAATTACCAGAGGTCTGTGATGCTACTATTTACTCAGACCCCCTAAACGAAGAAAATATAGAACAGGATACTGAGGTTTTGGGTGTGTTTACGGACTCAGAGGTGTCAGCGGAAAGGATTGAAAAAATGCCTAATTTAGAGCTGATAGTCACCTTGGCGACCGGGTTCGATAATATAGATCTCAAGCACGCAAAACAAAAAGATATACCGGTATGTAACGTTCCCAAGTATGGAAACGATACCGTATCCGAGTATACTATAGGATTAATGATTTCTTTGATGAGGAAAATATCCCAAGCCAAGGAGAGCGTAGAATCAGGAAGTTTTACCTATAGAGGTTTACGGGGCACAGAAATACACGGAAAGACCATAGGTGTAGTAGGCACCGGAGATATAGGAGAGAAGATCATAGAAAAGCTATCAAACTTTGGTGTAGATTTTTTGGGTTTTGACCCTTATCAAAAAGAGCATCTAGAAGATAAATTCAACTTTAAGTATTGCAGCAAGAAGAAATTATTTAAAAACTCTGATATAATTACACTACACTGTCCCCTAATGGAGGAAACTAAGTACACAGTAGATAAAAAAGAACTTGAGCTAATGAAAGATTCTGCTTATCTTATAAACACAGCTCGTGGAGCACTGATCAAATCCAAGGCACTACTGAAAGCACTACAAAATGATGAAATAGCAGGAGCGGCCCTCGATGTGATGGAGGAGGAGCATATCTTATCAGACCCCAAGACTCTTTATCAGCAACAATTTGATCCGGAAGATATAGAAAAGACTTTATATAGTGAGCTGATAATTGACCACCCAAAAACACTAATAACTCCACATAATGCCTTCAATTCACAAGAGGCAATAAAAAGAATAATAACAACTACAGTCGAAAATATAGATAAATACTTACAAGGTGAAACACAAAATAACGTGGCACAATAAGTACTTTGTCCTCATCGGAGTTCTGTCTTTATCTTTGTTTTTGGTTGGCTGCTTTCACAGTAAAGACAAAAAACAAGAGAAAGAAAAAAAGGAGAAAAAACAACAAGCAGTAATCAAAAAACCTCCCGAAAAAGATAAGATGAATTTGGAGGAAATGTATTCAAAGTGCATGGATCAAGGCTTTCAAGTAGTAAGCAGATTTGATCGAAAACTAAACAAAAACATTAGATACTGCAGATTCAATGATGGAACTGAGTGTCGACTGAAAAAGTTTGCCCAAGGAAAATGCGGTCCAAATAAAAGCTCAAAAAAGGTATCATTTCAATCTACCGTCACCCCCAGAAGCAAAAAGTGCCAGGAGTACAAACCCGTGTGTGGAGTCGATGGCAGGACCTATGCTAATAAATGCCTGACTGAAAAACTGAATATAGATATAAAACACTCCGGACCCTGCAAGAAAGAAGACAGAGAAAATATAAAAAAAGATAAAGAAATCAGCTTCATAGAGCCAAGACAAAACAAAAAAGAACAAAAGGATACAATAGTAAAACAAAAAGAAAAAAAGCAACAAGTGCCAAAATGGATAAATATGGTTGTAGCTTTAGTAAAGAACTCCCCAAAGACCAACCCGCCGATGGAGATAAAGAGATGTATTACAAACAACAGTATAAGGTATCTGCAAACAAATAATACCAATAACGTGGTAAGTACACTTTATAACAAGCAAGGTGAGGTCATATGCCATCCATCAAAAGACTTCTCTAATCTATGCCCAAACAACCTGAGCTCTATAAAAAATAACTGCCAAGTGATCTGGAAAGATAAGAGATAGCCAAGTTGACAAAAAACAGTTAATTTTATATAAATATAGTGTTAATTTATGTGGGACCTGCTCTCCAGCGGGGTTATTACCACGTAACAAAATATCATGACTAACCAAGACCAATCTTACGCACGTGACCTAAAAGAGTCAAAAGAAGAGCTCGGACACGAAGCACTAGATATCAAAGAAGCTGTAGACCAGCTTCAACAAGCTAGCTCCGCTAATTTTGATGAGACCATGGAGCTGCATGTACGATTGGATATCGACCCCAAAAAGGGTGACCAGCAAGTCAGGACCAGTATGGTGCTGCCAAATGGGACCGGACAAGACAAGACTGTAGCAGCCTTCGTAAGCGCAGACTACGAAGATGAAGCTAAAGAGGCCGGAGCTGACAAAATAATGGGAGAACGAGAGATCGATAAGATTCGCAATACTAAGAAGATAGATTTTGATGTAGCGGTAGCTACACCGGATATGATGAACGAAGTGGCGAAAGCCGGGCCTGTGTTAGGACCTAGGGGTTTAATGCCGAGCCCAAAAACAGGAACCGTTTCCGAGAATATAGGAGAGGTGATAGAAGAGCTGAAATCAGGAAAAATAGAATATAGAAACGATGACACAGGCAACATCCATCAGGTAGTAGGAAAAGTAAGCTTTGATTCCGAGAAAATTACAAAAAACATTGAAGAGTTTATTGAGCATCTAAAAAGATCCAGGCCCGATGGCGTGAAAGGAGAGTTTATTGACTCAGTATACCTTACTACCACTATGGGGCCAAGTGTAGAGCTTGACGTAGACGTCCACTCATTTTAAAAAAGATTCAAAAACAAATGGCCGGGCGCAAGCCCGGTTTTTTTAATTTAAAACCTCATAACTACCCACTACGGCAGCGGTTTCTGTCCTTAAGTTTAGCTGTCCTAATTTTCTAATTTTAAAATCTCTGTCTTTGGCTCTCTTAAGTTCAGCATCAGACCAACCACCCTCTGGTCCAATAAAAATTGATACACTACTTTCATAGCTCTCTTTTGAATCAATCTTTTGGCCTGAATGGTCAAAAAATATCCCCGTCTCACCTTCCGGTACTATCTCAAAGGCTTGTTTCAGTTCCATCTTCTCTCTCAGCTTAGGAACACTACCACGACCTGAAAGTTCTGCGGCCTCCCTTATCTTTTTATTAAGACGGTCAGGCTTTAGACCTGTTTTCACAGTTCTTTTTGAGACTATAGGAACAATCTCGCTAATTCCCACTTCGGTGGCTTTCTCTACTATCCAATCAAAATTTTTATTTTTAACAATTGAACAAAAAAGAGCCACATCCAGTTCGGGTTCATTGTTGTTTTCAAATTTATTTGTCAGCTCCACTATGATCTCATCTTTATCTATTCCTCTAATCACACCCTCTGCTTCATTGTACTTACCATCGCAGAGACCAATTGTATCACCGGCATCCATCCGAAGTACATCACTAATCTGATGAACCAGTCTTCGGTCATTTATTTTTAGTTTATCGCCAGACAAGTCAAACTCATCTCTGATAAATCTATGTTTTGCCATTGAATTTTGTTATTTTTGGTGTAACTTGTAAAATGATGGTATAATAATTTCAGTTTAAAATAAACCTCTTTTACTCTAGCTTCAATATTTTTGACAAGATTTAGGAATCAACCATTATGAGCAAAAAGAATAAAATCTCCTTTGGAAAAGTGCAGTCAATATTCTTTTTTGGTCTGATCGGTGTGCTCGGTATCGCAATGATCTATTTGATATTCCCATTTTTATATCCAATCTTCTGGGCCGCTATTATAGCAATACTTTTTTATCCGGTTTACTCATGGTTGGAAGCTCATCTAAAATCAGAAATATTATCTTCAATACTTACGATAATACTGATCATAGCAGCTGTCTTCCTACCTTTGATCTTAATATCAATCTTGGTACTGAATCAATCGGTAGAACTATACAACACCATAGTCAGCGGCAATTATATTGAAGAACTTACAAAGCTTGTTGACCTGGTAAAAGATACACCTCTTGAGCCATACATACAAGAAGCTCAAAGAAATCTGGTCGAAAGCGCGACCAATATAGCTAGAACCGCCACTGTAACCCTATTTGAAAGTGCCAGACAAATAACCAGCACCTCTATTAGAGTGGTAGCGCAGTTCTTGATTATGCTGTACACTTTATTTTATTTTCTCAAGGATGGACCGGAGATACTCGATAGAATGATGTACCTCTCCCCTCTCGGAGACAAATATGAAAAGAAATTGTTCAAAGAATTTACATCCACTGCCAATGCCACCCTAAAAAGCACATTGATTATAGGAACTATCCAAGGTGCTCTTGGAGGTTTTTTATTCTGGTGGGTCGGCATTAAAGGTTATCTTATTTGGACCTTAGTTATGATCTTGCTTACAGCTATACCGACAGTGGGCGCTAGCTTGGTAATCTTTATAGCTGCACTTATCCTTTTATCTACGGGCGATTTAACCAACGGTTTCATTTTACTAGTAGGTGCAGTGGTAAACAGCACGATAGACAACCTTTTAAGACCAGAGCTAGTAGGCAAAGATATCCAGATGCACCCACTTCTGGTGCTGTTTACTACCTTGGGTGGAATTCTGCTATTTGGAATTTCAGGCTTTATTATAGGGCCTATTATCGCCTCACTATTTAGAGCTGTAATTGCTATCTACAGCTACTACTATGAGACCGAGCTTAGCCATAATTAATAAGTAATTTTTACAAGTTTTAATTAATATTTAGCTTTAAGGAGGTGAAAAATAAGAAAACGGGGTCATTTTTACTCTTATCAATTTCTATTCTTTTTGTAAGCGCCTTTTACTTTCCAGCAAATAGTGAAAGTAAGGATATTGTAATTACCGAAATTTCTGCTTATAAAAAAAGAAGTTGTGATTGGTTCGAAGTTTATAATAAAAGCAGCCGTAAAATTGATTTGAAAGAATGGATATTCTGGGATGACAATGTCAATCATTATATAAATCTTGATGGTGCTAAACCTCATACCACTTCTACCATAATCAGACCTAAGCATTATGCAGTAATTGCCAACAAACCATCCTCTATATTAGCACCAAACAATCAAGAGCATAATTGCGAATATCAGTATAATATATCTTCTTCCACCCCTGTGCTCAATTCTAGTTTTTCTCTTAATGAAACCGGGGGTGAAGAAATCGCACTGAAAAAATCTACCAGCTTTCTTGATGTGGTTGAAAAATTTAAATACCTCTCATTGGGGGACTGCAACTTAGATAAAGAATGCACCTCCTTAGAGAGGGTATCAGCCCAAGACCTAGACTACACCTCCGACAACTGGAAATTTTTATCTACAAGCACCTCTACTCCTACCAGCACCCCGGGCAGACCAAATTACCACCAAAGCTCTTCTGGGTCAATAAATAAATTCAATCCTAGCTTCAATGTTCACTCCAGCACAAGTATAGCAAGGGGAGTTACCACTACCTTTGTTGAAAACTCTACCAACACTAAAAGCAGAGAGTGGAATCTCAAAGGTGATAACAATATTCAAAAAATCGGGAATAAGATACGATATAAGTTCTCAGATACTGGAGATCACATCGTCACGCTTTTAGGGTATGATGATAAAGGTGCCGTAAGTGCCACCGGCACTGAAATAGAGGTGACTAAACCACCAAAAGCTGAGATCAAATCACCAAGCAGTTCCAATGTAAATACCGAAGTTAGTTTTCAGGCAGATATATTAAGCTCTCCGGCCCCTATCACCGACTACCTATGGAGTTTCGGGGATAATAATAGCTCTACCAACAAAGACACCTCTCACAGCTACGCCAGCACCGGAACTTATCAGACCAAACTAAAAATAAAGGACAAGAATATGGGAACTGATATAGCGACTGACAGCATAAAGATTTTGCCAAAATTAAGCAAAGTCTCCACTACTAACTCTAACGTAAAAATAGATGTTAAAATACAAGCCCCAGATACCGCAACGAAAGGAGAGAAGGTAAGCTTTCCACTTCTACCCCAGCTGAATATGTCTGGAGCATTGACGGAGAAGAAAAAGTCGGCTCTAGCACTGATTATACCTTCCACTCTACTTCCAGCTATAAAATTAAACTAACCGCCTCGACTACTGATAAAATAGCTACTGACACCCAAAAAATAACCATAACTAAAAAAGGGACCACTACTTACGCCACCAGCTCCGATAAAATATTTATCAACGAGTTTTTACCGAACCCAAATCAAGGTAATGAATGGATCGAGGTATACAATGAGGACTCAAAACAGATAAACTTACAGGGATGGAGCTTGCATGATGGAGTGGGAAAAATTACAACCTTAGATGATACTATTCCTTCATCCAGCTTCATCACCCATAATCTCGATACCCCAAAGCTAAATAATGGTGGCGATACCATTTTGCTAAAGAACAAAAACAACGAACTAAAAGACAAAATTAGCTATGGAGACTGGAACAGCCAAGGCCAAACAAATAATATAGCAAAACCCCGGCCCGGCAATTCTCTAGCTAGAAAAGATGCTAGTGGCAATTTTTTTGAGACCACCAAAACCACTAAAGGCAGTGAAAATATAATAAATGAGCCAACCGAAGATAAACAAGAGAGCGAAGATGACCAAGAAAAAGAGCAAAATAATAACACCAACAAAAACACCAAACAGCAAGACCGACAGCAAGCTGAAACATATAATAGTCGCAACTACAATAAATCGGATGTGGTAATAAATGAGGTAATGAGCAGCCCAAAAAAGGGAAGTGAATATGTAGAGCTATATAACAACACCACCGAAAAAATAGAACTGCAAGGATGGCAGTTGGTAGACGGCAGTGAAAATGAAAAGAATCTATCAGGAAAGATACCACCTAAAAAATATTTTCTGCAAAATTATGGCTCTAGCCTACTAAACAACCGGGGCGATCTGATCAAGTTAATATCCCCCAAAAGAAAGACTATAGATAAGCTAATATACGGAAGCCGGGAAACAGAAGAAGAAAATCTAGCTCCAGCACCCGAGGAAGGCGAGGTTTTAGCTCGTATCCCCGACGGTAAAGATACGGATATTTACGATAAGGACTTCTCTGTAATATCATCGACAAAAGGTACCACTAACCCAAAAGTAAAAGATGAAATTGATAACAATGACAAAGCTAAAGAAAAACAACCAAAACCAACAATAACAGGACCAAAAACAATAGCTAAAGGAGAGCAAGCTATATTCGAAGTACAGCTACCTTCAGGATGGAAACTAAAGACTCTAGTCTGGAGGATAAACACGAATAAAATAAACTCCGGGACTACTACTCTAAAACACAGATTCAAACAAACGGGCAAATATGAGATAACAGCATGGATAATCAGAACAAATGGAAAAGCAGCAAATGCTACCACACAACTTAAAGTAAAGAAAAAACAAAACTTCACTGGAGGTTTCATACCCACATCCAAGCCCAGCAAAATTATAATAAGCGAGATCCTACCAAACCCTAAAGGATCAGACAAAAAAGAGTTTATAGAGCTGTTTAATCCAACTACAAAACCAATAAATCTAGGTGGTTTCAAGCTAGATGATGAAGCAGACAGTTCGGATAAATATGAGCTTGAAGACGGAACAATGATCAAACCAAAAAGCTACGCTGTCTTCCCCAGAAAAGAGACCAATATTGCACTCAATAACTCCGGTGATCAAGTCAGAATATTAAACCCGGACAACGAAGCGGTCAGCACTATGGAATACCAACAAGCAAAACAAGGAGCAAGCTTCGATGGTAAAACATGGAGTAAAATACAAACCCCCGGGTTTAAAAACGAAATTTTAGCAGTCAACCAACCACAAAAGAGTACACAAACTAACAATAATAAAGCCGGATACAACCGCATACCACTCAATAAAACAAGTAAATTAAAAGAAGGTAAAAAGATAACTACCAGAGGTATTGTATCAGTCCGCCCAAACGTGTTGGGTAATAGAATATTTTACATCCAAGGCTCCCCTGGCCTGCAGGTATATAATCACAAGGGTAAATTTCCCGAGATAAAACTCGGAGATAAGCTAGAAGTAAGAGGTGAAATCTCACGCGCATACGGGAAAATAAGACTAAAAACCGAGGACAAATTCTCCATCCGCAAAATATCACATCCGGGCCAGCCTAAACCAAAACAGATTCAGGCCGAGGAACTAAACCAGGATGTACTAGCAAGACTGGTGCAAGTCCACGGCAGAGTAACCGAGGTCGGATCAGACGTATTATACTTAAGCGACCAAACAGATGAAGTAGAAATTGAGATAGAAGAAAATATCGATATTGATCCGGATAGATTTAAACAAAAAGACTTACTGAGAGTGACGGGTATAGTCACCACCAGAGGAGGTGAATATTCCATTAAGCCCAGAAGCAGAAATGATTTAGAAAAAACAGGTACAGCAAAGACCAACCAAAATAAATCTCAAAGCAATAATAATCTCAAAAACGAAAACAAACTAGAAAAATATATTATAGCTACAGCCGGAGCTATAATTATCATTTTATTAACACTACTCTTAAAAGAAAAGAGGAAATCATAGAAAAGGCCAAATACACTGCCTAAACACTTCTAAAGTAGTGAACTAATCACAATATTTGTTATAATAACGCCACTATGATGTTTAATGATTTATTCATACAAATAAGTATACTACTTGGACTTACCACGACTGTGGCTTTTGTGGCGAAGCTATTACGTCAGCCGCTAATGGTGGCTTACATTCTCGCTGGAATTGTAGCGGGTCCTTTTGTGCTGAACCTCCTCTCGGGAGATATGCATCTATTTGAAGTACTAGCTGATCTGGGGGTCGTACTGCTGCTATTTGTAGTGGGAATGAGCCTAAACTTTCAGCACATTAAAAAAATAGGAAGAGTAGCTACCATAGTAGGAATAGTCCAGATAGTAGTAGGTAGTTTATTAGCTTTTGGTGTTCTTACATATCTAGACTTTAGCACCTACTCAGCCTTGTTCTTAGCTGTTGCATCCAGTATCTCCAGCACAATAATAGTGGTAAAGCTATTATCCGATAAGCAGGACCTGGAAGCTGTTTATGGCAGATATACTCTGGGGCTGATGATAGTCCAAGATATAGCCGTTGTATTAATAATGATTTTCTTGAGCTCGCTAGGCTCTCAGGGAAGTATTCAAACCGATTTGAGCCTGCTGGTGCTAAAGATACTATCTTTGGGGGCATTCACATTTATTACCGCCAAGTACATAGTTCCCTATCTACTAAGAGAGGTTGCGGAATCTTCCGAGTTCTTATTCATCTTTACTATTACCTGGTGTTTTGGGATAGCAAGCCTACTACATTGGCTCGGGTTTTCTATTGAGATCGGTGGGCTGGTTGCCGGTCTGGCTTTGGGTACCTCTACTTATCAAAGAGAGATCAGCAGCAGAGTTAAGCCGCTCAGAGACTTCTTTATTATTATATTTTTCATCATCCTCGGTAGCAAACTCTCACTAGCCAACATACAGGAGGTAATCGTCCCGGGGTTGGCGGTATCCGCTATTGTATTAATAATAAAACCCTTGATAATTTATCAGACTTACCGCCTGCAAGGATTTACCCGCAGAAATAGTTTTCTCTGTTCTGCTACCACATCTCAAGTAAGTGAATTTGGTTTCATACTGCTATTTACAGCCAATAAGATGGGAGTTTTGTCCGGATCAGAGCTGGAGGTGTTCACATTAGTTGCACTAGTTACCATAATTATATCCTCTTATGTCATCACCTATGACGAACAAATTTATAGATTACTTCTACCTGTGTTCAAAAAATTTGGCGAAGATAAGCATTCAGCTACTGATACTATTCCAGAGCAATATGACGTTTGGGTTTTTGGATATCACCGAACCGGGTGGAAGATATGCGACGCGCTCGAAGAAAAAGGGGCTAATTATGCAGTAGTTGACTTTAATCCCAAAGCAATCAAAAAACTACAAAAAAGAGGGATCCCAGCTTTTTATGGAGATGCAGCCGATATTGAGTTCATTGAATCACTGCCGATCGAGGAGGCTGAAATGATAATCTCGACCATACCCGAACCAGATGACCAAGAGATATTAATCAAGTCTGCAAAAGAAAAGGATGAGGATATAAAAATAATTGCAACACTCCACCACTCACGATACTTAGGCCGACTGTACGAGGCCGGAGCTGATTACGTCATGCTACCTCACCTGCTGGGAGGGTCCTTTATCGCAGAGGAAATAAAACATCATGAGTGGGATGAAAAGAAATTTGAAAAACTAAGAGATAAACAAGAACAAGACTTAAAGCTAGAATACACTAAACCAGAAGAGAGAGATAATGAAGAAGCAGACTAGCTCCTCTCTTCTTTTCCTCTTGATTTACTCTCCTGCCAGCCGCTGGCGGTGATGCGGACAAACTCCGAGTTTTGCTGCATTTCTTGAATATCCTCAGCACCACAATAACTGATACTGCTTTGCACTCCTTTCTTTAAGCTGGAGATAACATCAGCCACCGCACCCTTGTAATCTACTAATGAGGATACCCCTTCTACAAAAACATCCAAACGCTCTTTTATTCTTTCATCTTTTTTCCTTTCTTTTCGCTTATGGCTGTTCTCATAGGAGGCGCTGCCTATATACTTCTTGTACCTGCGCCCATCTTTGAAGATGATACGCCCCGGTGCTTCATCAGTACCCGCAAAAAAGAAACCGGAATAGATACTACTAGCACCTGCGGCTAAAGCCTTCGCCGCATCGCCCGGATAACGCATTCCCCCATCAGCTGTAGTTGGGACCCCCTTCTTCTGTGCATACTCTGAAACCTTTTTGACAGCACTAAACTGAGGAACGCCCGCCCCGGCTCTAACTCTGGTAGTACATACCGGAGATGGTCCTATACCTATTTTCAACCCATCAGCCCCGGCCTCGATCAAATCTTCTGCTCCTTCTTTAGTAGCAATATTGC
This sequence comes from Minisyncoccia bacterium, assembly GCA_042218115.1. Taxonomy (GTDB): domain Bacteria; phylum Patescibacteriota; class Patescibacteriia; order Magasanikbacterales; family UBA922; genus JBDGRJ01. The sequence continues at coordinate 23,526 of JBDGRJ010000016.1, forward strand.
CTGCCATAACATCTATATCGAAATTATTTTTTATCTCCTTCAGTCTATCTATCATCATATCAGAGTGTCCATGAGCTATATCCAATACCAGTACATCCACCTCAGCTGAGATTAGCTCCTCAACCCTCTGCATCGGGTCCTGCACACCCATAGCAGCAGCTACTCTTAGCTTACCCTTATCGTCTCTATTAGAATCGGGCCACTTCTCTAGTTTTTTTATATCTTTACTAGTCACCAACCCCCTTATTTCCCCATTTTCTTCCAGTGGTAATTTTTCTATTCGATTTTCATACAATATCTCCTTTGCTTGCTCTAGTTTTATCTCCGGCTCTGCAGTGATCAGCTCATCTTTGGGGGTCATAAGTTCATCGACTGTTTTTGAGTAATCCTCTTCGTAATTATAATCCCTGTTTGTTAAGATTCCGGCCAGCTTCTCGTCTTTAGTTATTAGAAGACTGGTAACATCATGCTCAAACATTATATCTTTTGCCTCTTTGAGGGTGTGTCCGACCTCAAAAGTAACCGGGTCTTCTACTACATAGCTTGTGCTTCTTTTCACCTTCTTAACCTCTTCGGCTTGTTTTTCAGGTGGTAAAAATTGATGAATCACCCCTATTCCCCCTTCTCTGGCCATGGCTATAGCGGTTTCATGCTCAGTTACCGTAGCCATATTTGAGCTAACAAAAGGAACGTTTAGCTCAACGTTCCTGGTAAAACTGCTATTTAATTGTGCTTGAGTGCGAGAAGTTAATGAAGTTTGCTTGGGCTTTAAAAGTACGTCCTTATAGGTTAAAGCGGGAGAGTCCTTATCCATATGAATATAATTAATGGATAAACCTTAAATATTATAAATTGTATCTATAAAAACTGCAAACTCCCGTTTACTTTGTTATAATTGACAAACAAAGCGAATATTGGTATAATTTGACCGCTTTTGGGCCTCTAGCTCAGCTGGCAGAGCACCGCTTTTGCACGGCGGAGGTCAGGGGT
>JBDGRJ010000017.1:0-15158 GCA_042218115.1 Minisyncoccia bacterium
GTAGGAATCTTTTCATGAATAACTTAGAAAATGCTAAAGGTTTAGAGTCTCTTGAGAAAGTTGGCGGGGATTTATTTGTACCCAAAAAAACCAAGCAGAAGATAGAGGAACAATTGAATGATTAAAGCAAAGAAGATGATTTAAGACATTATAGACTAGTTATAAAGTTTATACTCTTTACTTATTTTTTTTGTTCCTGTAGTACTAAGGTTCTAATAATAAAAAATATTACTTAAATACCTAAACCACTGCTCTACCTTCTAATTCCTTTAGTTGGTAGTAGTAGGAAAGTATTTCTTCTTTAAGGCGGTTCCAAACATCAACAAGCCTGAGCACAAGCCTGTTTCTCGCTAAAAGTGCATAAATTTACCTGAAAAGTTTGACATTGTCTGTTTACGACTTTACAATATAACAAAATTGTTATATCATAAAGATGGATGTTTATTTTTGGAGGAGCAAAAAGGGGGAAGTTCCTGTTAAAACTTTTATAAAAGATTTGGAAAATTATCAGAAGAAGAAAATAGCAAGAAGATTGGATCGAATTGAAAATAAGAGCTACCAGGAGTGCTATGACGCAAAACTAATAAAGCAGATTTCGGATGATGTATATGATGACTTTTATGGAGAAATTAAGTGGAGCGGTACTCAGCTAAGAGTGTTAATTGATATTAGAGGTAAGCCGAGCTCCTGCTTTTTATTGCATGGATTGTTGAAAAAAGCTGATGTTATCCCTCAGCAGGATAAAAGAAAAGCAAATATAAGGAGTAAGAATATTATTAAAAATAATTGTATACCATGGAACCAAAAGGGATAAAACAACAATTATTAGAAGAGGATGATGATTTTAGAGAGTCCTACTTCAAAAAAGATTTCGTTTTTGAATTGGGTCAAATTTTAATTGAAGCTAGAACCAGAAGAGGATTAACACAAGAGGAGTTAGCTCAAAAGATAGGCAGCAAACAACCTGCAATAGCAAGAATAGAAAATGGACGTAGTTTGCCTACTCTTAATACCCTAAAGAGGATAGCCAGAGCCTTAAACACCCACCTCATTCCTCCTTTATTTGGTTTTATGAAGGATTATTATAGCCCTGTATATGATTTTTTTGATGGAAATAATGAGTTTAATAAAAAAGAGGAAACTGATAACAATTATAATAATTTAAAGAACGGTAATCAGGAAGCTTTGGGGGGTATTGAATTAAAAACAAAAAATTCTGACGTAGATACCAAACAGACTTATTTGTTGTCTTCTAATAACAATCAATATGCCTAGTTTCTATCTTAAGAATTGCATTTTAGCAGAATCAGTTTCTATAGATGAGAGGACAAATAACGCTTCTTTATTCAACCTCATAGAAGAAGTTACCGTAAGTAGAGGGCAGGTTGAGGATTTTATGGAACAAACAGGGGCGGATGAGTTGTTAAATATCCCTCTTGAGTGTGAGTTGTTGGTAATTTTAGATAGGGGGCAGAAAGAGGGAGATCAGCTTATTCTAAGTCTCTTTTTGGAGGTAGAATCACCATCGGGTAAAGAAGTACTAGCAAGTGAGATAGAAACTAGGTTTCCTGCAGATACAAGGAGATTAAGGAACACTATTCAATTCGATGGTATCCCTATTAACCCGGAAGAAGCTGGTGACTATAAGATAAATATTTTTTCTGATGACTCCAAGGAGGATTTATTGGGTGAGACCTATTTTGAGCTTAAGATAGAGGATCTATCTAGCGAGGAGTAATTCTTTGCTCAGGTCACGATTATTTTTATTTGAGTATTATAACTCTTTGTAGCATTCAAACATCCTTTCCTTAAATAGTCTTCAAACTTCAACAAGCCAGAGTGTAATAATAAAAAACAAAAACCCCGCCGATAAAGGCGGGGTTTGCTTGTCGGTAAGCCGAATTCTGTTCTGCTCGCCAAAGGCGAGGGGATAGTCATTTATCTCGGCTCAGTATTACTACTGAGCTCTAGCGGACGAACTTATCGAACACCTCTGTGGGTGAACGCTGCCCTTTCTCCGGGTAGGGTTTGCCGCACTTGCCGATCCGGCAAGGAGCAGAGTGGCATCTGCTTCGCTTAAGCAAAAAGCAGATACATCTCTGCACTTTTCACCTTTTCCTCAGATGAGGCAGTATAGTCTCTGTGGCACTTTCCCGACCCGAACCTTTCGGTCCGGACGGTGGGGGTTACCCACTACCCATACCGGTAAAACCGGTGGAGTTCGGACTTTCCTCTCAATTGAAATGAGCGACTATCTTTCCGACAAGCAGTAAAATAATAGCATATATTTTGGGGTCTGTCAAGTTGACTAACCCCGTTTTTTAGCGTACTATAAAACTCAATAAAATCCTATGAAACGAACCTCTCTGTGGCTAATGGTCCTACAAGTCCCTATAGACTATTTGATGATGCTTCTAGCCGGAGCTAGTGCTTATCAATTGCGCTTTACTCAGTGGGCTCTGGAGCTGAAGCCGGTATTGTTTGAGCTCAGTTTCAGTGATTTTATGAGTAAGGTACTTGTAGTAGCATTAGTTTGGGTTGTGGTTTTTGCCTTATTGAAGCTGTATTCACCGGATCCGAACCGACGGTTTGGAAATGAGATTTTGAAGGTGGTTTTAGGTTGCTCAGTCGGCTTGTCTTTAGCTGCTTTGTATATAGTATTCACTCAGGATTTGTTTGCTTCTCGTTTTTTGATAGCAGTTGGCTGGGCTCTAGCTATCTTTTATTTAATTTTTGGCAGGCTTTTAGTTAGAGGGCTGAAGGGTATGCTGCACAGGGCCGGTATAGGGCTAAAACGTGTCGTTATCATAGGTGATAATGACACTGCTGATAATTTGATGAATTTACTCGAGGATAGGCTGGATTTAGGGTATGACGTGCTTGGTAAAGTGGATCATTTTTCTGAGGATTTAAGTAATGATCTAGATGAGAAGCCGGATGAGCTCATCTTTACCAGCCCCAAAGAGCATAAAAAAGAGGAATCTCTGTCCGCCCTGGAGTGGTGTAATGAGAACCAGATAGTTTTTAAATATTCTACTGACCTATTTTCCGCTTTTGCTACTAATATCAGTGTCAATCCCTTAGCTGGTATACCGATAGCAGAGATAAAAAGAACCAACCTTAAAGGGTGGGCTGTGATTGTTAAAAGGGTGTTCGATATAGTTGCAGGGTTTATTTTGATGGTGCTTACCAGTCCTTTGATGTTGTTGGCGGCTGTTGGTATACTTATTGAAACTGGCAGACCCGTGATTTACAAGAATAGGAGAGTGGGGGCGGACGGGAATGATTTTATAGCTTACAAGTTTCGTTCTATGTACCAGGAAGATTCTATTGGGCCGCAGTTTGAAAAGAGCGAACAAGCAAAGAAAAAAGAAGAGAAGCTAATAAAAGAAAAGAACTCACGTGACGGTCCGATCTATAAGATAAAGGAGGACCCTAGGATAACACCTTTCGGTGGTTTTTTGCGTAGGTGGAGTATAGATGAGCTACCTCAGTTTTTTAATGTACTTGAAGGAAGTATGAGCTTGGTTGGCCCCAGACCACATCAGCCGAGAGAAGTAAAAAAATATGAGTCGTATTATAAAAAGATACTTTCAATTAAGCCTGGTGTTACCGGTCTGGCCCAAATCTCAGGGAGAAGTGATCTCTCCTTCAAAGAAGAGATGAAGCTGGATATCTTTTATATGGAAAACTGGAGCTTATATTTGGATTTAATTATTCTTATAAAAACTCCGTTCGTATTATTCAAAAATAGGAAAGCGCTATAAGTATGAACATAGCTCTGGTTCACGATTACCTATCACAAGATGGTGGTGCAGAAAAGGTACTGGAGGCATTTCATGAAATATGGCCGGATGCACCTATTTACGTTTTATTTCACGATGAGGATAAAATAGATAGATTCAACACCGATAAAATAAATCAATCTTTTTTATCCAAGCTGCCTTTTGTTTCCTCTAAGTATAGATGGTATCTGCCCTTGATGCCTATGGCTACTGAACACCATAATCTGGATGAGTTCGATGTGGTTCTATCTTCTACTAGTGCCTTTGCTAAAGGTGTGCTTACGCCTCCGGACACTCTTCATATCTCTTATTGTCATACTCCTACTAGGTACCTTTGGACTGAGACTCATGAATATATCGAGCAACTTGACTGTAATCGACTGGTAAAGAAAATATTGCCGGGTCTAATCCATCGGTTGCGAATCTGGGACAAAATGAGTGTGGATCGAGTAGATCAGTTTATAGCTAACTCTGAAACTGTTCGTAAGAGAATTAATAATTATTACCGCAGAGAAAGCGAGGTAATGTATCCTCCGGTTGAAACAAATAAATTTGAGGTATCTCAGGAGACGAAGGATTATTTCTTAGCTGGTGGCAGGCTGGTCTCCTACAAGAAGTTTGATTTATTGGTACAGGTTTTCAATAGGCTGGGCTGGAAACTAAAGATCTTTGGGTTCGGACCTGAAAAAGAGCATCTAAAAGATATCGCTAAATCAAATATTGAAATTTTAGGTAAGGTTAGTGAGCAAAAAAAGGTGGAGCTTTACAAACATGCTAAAGCTTTCTTGCATCCCCAGGTCGAGGATCTGGGTCTGACTGCTATTGAGTCTATGGCCAGCGGAAGACCTGTTATAGCTTATAGGGAGGGAGGTGCGACAGAGACAGTAAAAGAAGATGTCACGGGTGTATTTTTTGAGGAGCAATCATGGAAATGTCTACTGGATAAACTGCTCGGTTTTGAGCCGAAGGGCTGGGATCAAGATGAGATAAGAAGCTGGGCCCAAAATTTTAGTAAGTTTGATTTTAAAAAGGAGATAAAGGAGTATGTGTATGATCGGTATGAAGAGCATAAAAAGGGGCTAGAGCAGGGGGGTATGGGCTTTAAGGGCGGTGAGCAGAGTGAAGATAATTTGCAAGAAGAGCAAGAGCAAGTATTGTTTCCTTTTTCTTCAAAAACCAATCTAAAATAAAAAACCCTATCCGAAGAGTCCGGGTCCCGACCAGCCATTATTTTCTTGCTGAGCTGATTCTATCTCTTGCTTGGCTTTGTAGGTTTTGACAAAATCTAACCAGTCTTTATCGGGCAATGTTTGATCTTCATCGGTTATTATTTTGACTACGTCTCCATTTTTTAATTTTGTATCCAAACTAGTTTTTTTTGTATTTATTATTGCTTTCTTGCAGCTGTTTCCCAGCTTTGAGCTAATTTCATAAGCAAAATCTACGGGAGTTGCTCCTTCGGGGAGGTTTATAACTTCTCCTTGGGGGGTGAATACGAAAATGCGTGTTTTTAGATGGTCTACCTTCACCTGTTCTAGCCCTTCCAGCCCCTCAATATCAATACCTTCCCGTGCTATATCTTGGGCCCACTCCAGGTTTGCTTGTGTTTTTTCTATATCTACCCCCTCGCTCCAATAAGTTGCCACTCCGTATTTCGCTATCTGCTCCATTTTGTCTGAGTAGATGTGAAACTCCACCATCTTATTCTCCTCGGCAAAGACCGTGGTGTGGAGTGCCTGATACCCATTTGCTTTGGGTTGGGATATATAATCCTTGATCCTCTCTCGCAGTGGGGTATATGAGGAGTGTATTATTCCGAGCGAATCATAGCACTTAGCCTTAGAAGAGACTATTACCTTAAGTGCAAGAAAGTCATATAATTTTAGCTCCCTCCCTTGTTTTTGAGATTCTTTATATATTTCGTATAGGCTTTTTTCATATATCTCTACTGAGCTTAGCTCAATAGTTTTCCTCAGCAGCTCCTTTCTCATCTCTTCTTTCATATGTGTGAAGTATCCTAACTCTTCGTCCAGCTTGTTCTCTACCAGCTCCTTTGTTTGCTCATATTTTTCCGGGTACACGTGAGGAAAGGCCTTATTTTCAATCTCTTTTTTAAACTGATTTATACCGAGTCTGCCGGCAATCGGGGCATAAATTTCCAGACTCTCCAAAGCTCTTTTGTAAAGTTTCTTTTTTGGGTGGTTTTCTATGGTTTGTATGTTATGCACCCTGTCCGCTAGCTTTATTATCATAGTTCTGACATCTCCTGCCATTGCCACAAAGAGTCTGCGCCAATTTTCTACAAATCTCTCCACCCCTTTGTATTTCAGCTCTCCTATTTTTGTATCTCCTTCTACCAGCTTTGCTATTTCTTGGTTAAACTCTTGTTCGATATCTTCAAAATCGAACTGGGTGTCTTCAATCACATCGTGCATTAAGGCCGCTGCTATCATCGTCGGCTCCATCTTCATATCAGCTAAAATTTGAGCTACAGCCAGGGGGTGTTTGATGAATTTTTTGCCTGTCATTCTAGTCTGACCTTCGTGTGCCTCATCAGCAAACTCATAGGCTCTCTCAATCAGATCAAGCTCGGGATCTGTCGCATATTTATCGACTTGATTTAGCAGCTTTTCTATTGTCGGCGAGGTTTCCACCTCCATTTATATAAGGGTAATAATTCTAAACCGGAGGATTTTATTATATAGATAAAACACACCTTTTTGCAAGTCATCTTCTTTTGGTTGATAGTTGGCGGTTTTTTGTCTAAACTAAAAGTGTTTTAAATATCAGTCTTAGTTTTTATGAATATAGGTGTTGATATTAGAAGCTTGATGCCCAAAAATTTGAGTGGGGTCGGGGAGTACACCCGTGGTTTAGTGGATAATTTAATTAAACACCACCCGAATCATAATTATTTTTTATTTTGCAATTGCTTTAGCAGGGCGGATCTACCCAGCTGGAATCAGGACTGCGTGGATATAATAAAGACCAGCTATCCCAACAAAGTATTTAGCTTTACTTCTTCTGTGTTTAAAAGACCAAAGATAGATCATATAATTACCTCTCAGGCTGATATAGACAATTTGGATGTATTTTTCTCCCCCAATCTCAGTTTTGGGTCAGTTACGGACAATGTTAAATTTGTTCAGACCATTCACGACCTTTCTTTTAAGTTTTATCCCGAATTCCTAACTCTCAAAAGAAGATTGTGGCATAAAGCTGTCAGGCCTGAGCACAAGATGAGGCGGGCTGATCTGGTGCTTGCTCCTTCTGAAAATACGGCAAGGGATATAGAGCAAGTATTTGGCTCCTCTTTAAACCTAAAGGTCCTTGAGCCCGGCGTTCGATCAAAGATCGAAGTCGGTCCCAATGCCCAAAAACACACAGCAGAGAAATATTCACTTTTCGACAATTTTATATTTTTCCTGGGAACTCTGGAGCCTAGAAAAAATGTGTCCGGGTTGATAGAAGCTTTCCAAGACTCTAATATACAAGATGATTATCACCTTGTCTTAGCTGGAGCAGAAGGGTGGAAGACAAACAAAATAAATCAAAACATAGACTCCAGTCCAAAAGTAAGTTTCCTTTGCTATGTAAGTCAAAAAGAGAAAAAGGCTCTACTAAACCTAGCAGAACTTTTTGTTTATCCCAGCTTTTATGAGGGCTTTGGGTTTCCGGTACTTGAAGCTATGGCCGGCTCCACCCCCGTTATTACTTCTGATAGGTCCTCTCTGGCTGAAGTAAGCGGTAATGCGGCTTATCTGATTGATCCGAGGAATAAAACCGAGATTTCAACAGGAATAGAGCGTCTATTGAAAAACCCGAAGCTGTATAATGAGTATGTTCAGCGTGGACTAAAACAAGTCGAACAATACAGCTGGAACAGCGCTGCTGATAAGTTTATTAATTACTGTTCTCAAATTTAAAATGCAAGAGAAAACTTTATCAAAGCTGAAACAAAAAGTAGATACAGCATATGAAGATTTGATCGATGTGGATTCGAAGAAGGAAAGAAAAAAACAACTAGAACAAGAGATGAACAGAGAGGATTTTTGGAATGACCAGCAGCGAGCTAAAGAAATTAAGAAAGAATACAGTCGGATAAAAGAGCAAATAAATACATGGGAGAAGATGAAAGAGGAGCTGGATGAGCTGTCTGAGCTGAAACAAGAAGCTGCAGATGACTCACTTTTAGAAGAGATAGACGAGAGGGTGAAAGATCTTTGGGGTAAATACGAGCAGTATGAGCTGCAACTGCTTTTGGACGGAAAGTTCGATGATAAAAACGCTATTGTATCTTTCAGTTCGGGTTCAGGTGGTGTAGAGGCCCAAGACTGGGCCGAGATGTTGCTCAGGATGGTTATGAACTATTGTGAGGATCAGGGTTGGGAGGTACGGCTGGTTGAGAGGACGGAAGGCAAAGAGGCGGGTATAAAATCCGCGACCATAGTAGCAAAAGGTGAGTTTGCCTACGGGAAGCTTAAATCAGAAGATGGAACTCATAGACTCGTGCGGCTTTCACCTTTTGATGCTGATAATAGCCGCCACACATCTTTTGCTTTGATTGAGGTTATTCCCGAGCTTCAGCAGAATGAAGGGGTGGAGCTAAAGGATAAAGACCTGGAGGTTGATACTTTTATGGCGAGCAAACCCGGTGGTCAGAGCGTAAATAGAACCGAATCAGCAGTCAGAATCACTCATAGTCCTACCGGTATTACTGTCAGCTGTCAGAATGAGAAGTCACAAAAAAGAAACAAACAAACAGCCAAAAAGATCTTACGCTCCAGGATACAGAAATACAAACAAGAGAAAAGAGAGGAGAAACTAGAGGAGATAAAAGGGGAATATAAAAGCCCGGAGTGGGGCAATCAGATCAGATCCTACGTTTTGCACCCATACAATATGGTAAAGGATCTGCGCACAAAACATGAAAGCTCCGACCCGGAGTCGGTCCTGGAGGGGGAGCTGGGCGAGTTCATAGAAGCTTATCTTAAATGGCAAAAAACAAATAATGAAGAAGATTAAAGAATACAATATAAAAATAAAACAGTTAGCTGATCAGATTAAGTCGGGTAAAACTGTAGTATATCCGACTGAAACTTGTTACGGAGTCGGGTGCGACGGTAGAGACAATCAAGCTGTAGAGAAAATTTTTAATATAAAGCAACGGGACAAAGATAAACCTCTTTTGGTTTTGATGCCGAGCTTAGATGTAGCCCAAGAGTATATAAGGTGGGACTCCGAGACCCAAAGATTGGCTGAAAAGTACTGGCCCGGCCCTCTGACGATTGTGGCTGAGCTAAAAAAAGGGGTGGAGCTACCTCAGGGGTTGACTAAAGATGGAACCTTAGCTTGTCGTGTTAGCTCTCACGGCTTTGCTTCGCAGTTAGCAGCTGAGCTTAACGGGCCTCTGGTCTCAACTTCGGCTAATATTTCAGGCAAAGACTCCCCTTATACAGTCCGTGAGGTTGAGTCTATGTTTGAAGGGCGTAAGCATCAACCTGATGTGATAGTGGATGCGGGCAAGCTGGAACAAACCCCGCCTTCAACCATAGTTAGGACGATAGATGGTGTTGAGGTATTAAGAGAGGGCGCTATTGAGCTAGATCAATTATGAACAGCAGAGATTATTTTATAATTTTCATACTAGTATCAGCACTGTCTCTTTTTTTAATGATCGAGCAGATTCAAGCAACCAAGCAGTTATATAGCAAAGTAAACTCTGATTTTATTAACAAGCTGAACAAACCGAGGGAAAAACTAGCCCGAGTGGAGCTAAAAAAGATGAGGTACAAACCGGAGCGGATAGAAGCAAGAGGTGTATATTTGACCGCCAGATCAGCCGGAAACCCTCAAAAGGTAAATCAAATTATCAGACTTATCGAGCAGACTCAGCTAAATTCTGTCGTTATAGATATAAAGGATTTTTCGGGTAGGCTATTGTATGATAGTAAGCTAGAGCTTGCGGAGAAATACTCAGTAGAAGAGAATAGGATAGGTGATATTGAGGCGTTACTAACAAAGCTGCATCAACATAACATCTATACTATAGCCAGGATAAGTGTATTCCAGGACACCGCTTTAGCTGAGTCTAGACCGGATTTAGCGATTCAGAACAAAGAGGGTGAGGTATGGAGAAATGCCAAAGGTCTAGCCTGGACCAACCCGGCAAAAAAGGAGGTGTGGGAATATAATATAGCTATAGCCAAGGAGGCGGCCGAGCTTGGTTTTGATGAGGTAAATTTTGATTATGTTCGTTTTCCTTCTGACGGTGATACCTCAAAAATAAAACCTCAACGCAGTACCGACCAAAAACAGCAGGTAATGGCGGGGTTTTATGAGTATATTAGCAAGGAGATGCGCTATGAACCTGTATGGACGTCCCTGGATTTTTTTGGTATGACTATGGAGAGCAAGGAGGGGTTGAGCATAGGCCAAAACCTAAAACACGCTGTAGATGAGGTCGACTATATCTCCCCGATGATGTATCCATCTCATTATCCAAAAGGGCACATCGGCTTTGAAAACCCGGCTGAGCATCCCGGTAAAATATTAGAAAACGGATTGAGGCAAGGTAAGAAATATTTTGAAGATTCTCGGGCTCAAGTGCGACCCTGGATACAGGCTTTTGGCTTGAACTATGACTATGATAGAGAAAAGATGCAGGCTCAGATTAAGACAGTGGAAAAATACACAGATGCGGGCTGGCTGCTTTGGAATGCCAGAAACGTGTATTCAAAGCATGAAATTTCAGATCAATAGGACCTTATATAATTCTAGTAACTCATTAGACAATCTCAATGCAAAATAAACTTTTTGATAAAAACTACCTCAAGAACTTATGCCAAAAAAATGACCTGGGCTCGCCGAGAGAGTTTGGTCAACACTTTTTGATCGATAAAGACCCGATCGATAAGATGATATCAGCCGGTCAAGTCGACGATACCGATCATATCATAGAGCTGGGTCCGGGCTTTGGCAGCTTGACTTTTGCTCTCTCAGAGCGGGCAAAAAAAGTAACCGCATTTGAGATCGAGCAAAAATTAAGACAATATTGGGGCAAAAATGAAAAAGAAAATATAGAGATTATCTGGGGTGACGGATTAGATCAGCTCAAAGCTTGGAATATAGAAGGTGAGTATAAATTTATCTCGAACTTGCCTTACCAGATCACCTCTAAGGTTATCAGACAAGTGTTAGAACGAGACAATAAACCCAGCCGTATCATAGTGATGGTACAAAAAGAGGTAGCCGACCGTATCTGTGCCACAAAAGATAAAAGTGTGCTCACTATTTTGGTACAGCTATACGGTGACCCATATAGAGTTTGTTCTTTAAGCCCGGATTCATTTTATCCCCGGCCGGCGGTAGATTCTACTGTGATAGCTATAGAAAATATATCCGATCCCCAGCTAGATGAAAACAGCTTGTTTCAGGTTGTAAAAGCTGGGTTCAAACACCGACGCAAACAACTAAAGAATAATTTAGCCTCCGCTTTTGCTGTGGATAAGAACCGGGCTGGAAAGCTACTTGAGAGTATTATTGATAACAAACAGATACGAGCTCAACAACTGAGTGTGAATGATTGGCGTCAGCTTACCCTAAAACTACAGCAAGAGAATTTAATTTGAATGAAGCTGCGAGCAAATTTAATTTTCGGGGTTTGGTCTCCTTCTTTTTTATTTGGTATAATAACTCCAACTTTCATAAAATATATGCCATTGCAAGAAGGTCTCACAATACAACAGAAGGTCGGAGCGGCTTTGCTAGTCATTGTCGGTGTCTTAGCTTTGGGCTTGGGCGGCCTACAGCTTAGAAATACGATCTATAATCCACTGGCTGTAGAGCCTTCGACGAGAGCAGAAAAGGCTTTAGCTCAATTTTTTGATGATCAGAAAACTCGTCTAAGGAAGCTGGACACTGACAAAGATGGGCTTAGTGATTACCAGGAGGTGCACGTTTACAACACTAGCAGGTACCTAAAAGACACAGACTCTGATGGCTTGACTGATAAAGAGGAGATTGAGGGCGGCACTGATCCTAATTGCCCGGAGGGGGAGACCTGTATACAACAGACTATTCAGAATAGCACGACCAATACCACGGAGTCTGAAAATGCCTTTCAGCAAGTTATGAAAAAAGCTGGACAGGACTTAAGACAAAGTGGTGGTCTAAGAGCTCAAAGCACTCAACAAAGACTGAAAGATCTGGCTAATAATTCTGATAAGCTGAGACAAGCCTTATTAGACAGTGGTAAAATTTCCAAGAAAAGATTAGACCAAATTGATGATAAAACCTTAAAAAATAAAGCTCGAGATATACTTACAAAGCAAAATAGCTCCTTAGATTCTGGCTCTGAGAGCGGGCAACAAAATAATACTACCAACACTAAACGGGTCGGTAATAGTCAAATGAGACAACTACTTGATCAGCCGGATAAATTAAGAAAGCTACTTTTAAACAGCGGCAAAATTTCCAAAGAAAAACTAGATAAGATCGATGATAAGGCACTTATTAGGACCGCAAAAAGAATATTAGAAAAAAGGCAAAATAACTAATGTTTTCTTTTTTAAGCAAAAGAAAAAAACTTAATAAAGTTGTTTTCACTGCAATAGTTTTAGTTTTTGGATTTCAACTATTAAAACCTGCTACTGTTTTTGCTCAAGGAGGGCCAACCACCGTTATAGAGGATTTACCTCGGAGGATTAAGCAGCAGACTATAGATAGTGTAACTATGGTAACAATGAACTTTTTATCTAGATTCATAGACAAGATAGCTTATGATACCGCCAAAGCCTTAGCCTCTGGTGCTAGAGGGAATAAGCCCGTGATTTATCGAGGAAGCCCCGGGGAATATATGAAAAAAACTGCAAGCGAGGCTAGTGCTAGTGCTGTAGATCAGCTATTTAAAGAAAAATTGGGTTTTGGAATTTGTAAGGTTCCTGATATTAACTTCCGTATGAATTTGCAAGCAGGTTTAAGGCAAATATATGGAGACAGACCACAAGCCGAATGTGATTGGACCGATGTAAAAAATAACTGGCAAGACTTTAAAGAGAAAAATCCAAATTTAGACCCTGCTAAGGCTGATGATAAGTTTGTGGAGTCTTTTCGTAAAAATACAGGTTATAGTAAAAGTGGTTTCGGTGTAGCTATGAAATCCACAGCTGCTATAGGCAATACCAAGATAGCAGGAGAGCAAAGGGCAAGACTGGAAAGGATAGTAAACGAAAGCTTTAAGCCGGTAAAAGATACTATCTCTGGTGATATTTTAACCCCCTCTGAAACAACCGAGGAAGAGTCAAAGTCCGTTACACAAAAGGCTAGAAATGAAGCTCAGAGAGAAGGTATACAGTCTGCTTTAGAGAGTGGCAGTGTAAATGCTATTGCTCATGGAGCTAGTGTATTTGTGAATACTTTAGCTGGTTCACTCCTTGACCAGCTCCTTAATGGTGGGCTTGTTCCTCCTCGAGGGGGGGGTTCTGGTAGCTCTGGAGGAGGCATCGCTAGTGAGTTTGCAGGTCCAGCTTCAGGATATAGACAGGCGGCAGAGAAAGCTTTCTCCTTTTTGGTTACGAACCCTCCTTCAGTACAGCTAAATCAGATAAATCTGGTAAATCAATTTTCCACTTGCCCACCTGAGCCTGAGATAAGAGGTAAAAATAATTGTGTGATCGGGCAAGGGTTAGCCCAAGCTATACAAGAAGCAAATACCGGAGATCCTCTTACTATTGAAGAAGCCCTTGAGCAGGGTCTTATCGAGAATAAACCTATTGTGCCGCCGGATCACTCTTTGGATAAGACCAGAAACTGCTATAAACAAGGATACTGCTATTCTAATATCAAAAAACTAAGAAAAGCTAGGATCCTGCCGCTGGGCTTTGAGATCGCGGCCAAAAATGCTGATGCAGACCAGCTTTCCTGGACCTTAAAGAAAGTGATGGATGGCTTTCAGGACTGTAATCGTGGTCAAGGTCCGATGCGAGATGCTGAGCATCCGTATTGCCATTTGATTGACCCTAACTGGATAATAAAAGCTCCGGAGACTATGTGTGTAGGCAACAAAGAGCCGGGACCTCAGCTGACTAGATCAGGTAGTGCCAACCGAAAGAAAAGGTGTGTAAATACTAAATCATGTGTAAAAAGAGGAAGTGACGGCTCCTGCCAAGCCTACGGCTATTGTGTAAAAGAGGAGAGCACTTGGCAGCTGCCCGGAGAGTCTTGTCCGGCTCAGTACAATACATGTACCACTTACTTTGATGAAGATAATCAGGCCCAGTCTTATCTCTCCAGAAGCTTGGAGTTTGGCGAGTGTAATGCCGGCAATACCGGCTGTAGAGCCTATAGCTTAGAGAAAAAGAACGGAGATTGGCTTTCTAGTGTGGAGACGATCTCTCAGAGTAACAGTGGAGATCAAAATCTAAAGTTAAATGAAGGCAGAAATAAAATCGTCCATTTTGATGATGATATTTCCGGCAAAACCTGCTCAAAGGATCAGTGGGGTTGTAGTGAGTTTTTTGCCGGCAATCTAATAGGCACCTCCACGGTAGAGAAGACCAACGAAAAGATACATCTCAAACAAGCCCCAAGTTATCTAAGCTGTTATGATGCTGACCCGTCTACTGCTAAGACCGATCGTCCTCAAACTATAGCCGAGGCCAAATCAGCCTTCAACAACAGCCAGCAGTGTGAAAACTTTGCTTCCGCCTGTGTGCAAGAAGAGGTAGGATGTAAAGACTGGGATCCTGTCACTCAACCGGGCGATAGCATTCCCGGTAAGATCGGACAAAATACTTGTGCTCGTGAGTGTGTCGGCTATGGTACATTTAGGCAGAGAGCTACTGAGTTTGACCCTGCTGTCAGCCAAGTCAGCTTTATTCCGGATGACGGGCAGAGCTGTCCGGCTAGATTTGAGGGTTGTAGTGAGTTTACAAACTTAGCTGAGAGCGGGGCAGGCGGTGAGAGAAGAGAGTATTACACCGAGCTGACCTCATGTGAGAACCCGACCGGAGACAACCAAAAGACCTTCTACACCTGGGAAGGAAGAGAAGGAGAAGGGTTCAAACTGCAAAAACATCAGCTAGCAGTGTATGTAGATAATCAGACTTCTCAGCCGAATGAAGATGACTATACTTACATTCAGAACCTACTAAAGAAAAACTCGATCCCAAACTTTAACCCTAAACAGTTCTTTGCCGAAGGAACTCCCAAATATAATTCTTTTGACAAGGATCAACTACAAGATTTTTACAAAAAATGCAACGAAAACAGCTACAAGAAACTAATACAAAACCCACGCAGCCCTGATGCTGCCGACCCCGGCTGTAGGGCTTTCTATGATGAGGATGGTAATGCTCACTACAGATTAGCTTC
>JBDGRJ010000018.1:0-1541 GCA_042218115.1 Minisyncoccia bacterium
GATGCTACTTATAATGCTTACATAGAAGATAAAAGTGTTCTTAAAGATTTCAAAGGGGCTGAAAATTACCTTGATGTTTACAACGAAAAGCGTAAATCCGGAGAGATTGAAATTGAAGGAACAAGCTTTGGAAGGCAGTTGAAAATCAAAATAGTTAATTTTATTTCTAACTTCTTTTAATTACATGAATATTTCATAGAAATCATTAGATTTTTTGAGATTATATCCAATTATTGAACCTAATGTGCCCGTTGCTACGCCTGCTATGGACTTATAGATTGTTTCTGCATTGTCGCTTATGTGTTTGGATGCTTCTAAATATTCTATTGCTGAATCCATTCCCGTAAGGCCTGTTAGGGCTCCTGTACCTGCAAGTATATAAGGCAGGTATTTCCTTAAGTTAGAGTTATTCGCTTCAGTTCTCTCTTTTGCAGATTTTTCAAAATTGTTTTCCGGCATTTTGACAAAGAATTAGCTTTGAAATAATTTATAAAGGTTTCTTTAATGGGCTTGTTATGGCTTGTGAAATATGCGGAATTATTGAAGAATCTTTTTATGAAACAGAGAATTTCTCGGTAGTTCTTAGCTTCAAGCAAGCATATTTGGGAAGGTTGCTTGTTATCTCCAAAAGACATGTTCAAAGCTTATCAGATTTGAGCGAGGAAGAGTGGAAGGATTTTAGTGAATTGGTTAAAGTTCTGGAGTCGGCTATAAAAAAGGCTTTTGGGACGAGGCTGTTTAATTGGGGTTGTTTGATGAACCATGCATACCAATCCAAAAACCCTGAACCTCATGTTCATTGGCATGTAAGGCCTAGATATGACAAGGAAGTTGAATTTGCCGGTAAAAAATTTACAGACCCTCATTTTGGGAAACACTATAATCGTGAAAGAGATGAAAAAGTTTCTGATGAAGTTCAAAGAAAAATAATTGAAGAGATTAAGAAGTATTTATAGTTTAAAATCCTCTCCTGTCCAATTCGTTATGGACTATGGCTACAGTTTGGCTGGCGAAATACATTTTTGGGCCTACTGATAGTGGAGTGGCTGATTTTTTGAGCCTTTTGGCTTCTTTCTTTGGAAGTCCTTCGTGGTCTCCGAAAATAAAAACTGAATTGGGGGGAATTTCGACTTCTCTTAAGTCTTCGCCTTTTTTGTCTAACAAGAAAATTTTTTGGCCGTTTTCAGCCATTTCTTCGACTTCTTTTACTATGCTTTTCTTTTCTACAGTACAGCCAGGCAAAACTTCAGTTTTTTGGCCTTCCTTGAACTTGTAAAGGACTTTTTTAAGTAAATCTCCTACATCTTTTTTTGAAAGAGTTAAATCTTCGTTAGGCTGGATTTCGACGTGTTTTGGAGGGTCAGGCATTCCGTAAAGGAACAAATGGAACTTTGTGTCTTCCCTGAAATTGTGAGAATGGAAAATTCCCTGGATTAAGCTATGAATGGCTATATCCATACGGCCTGCTTTCATAAGCTTTCCTTCACGCTTCGCATCTGAAAGTGCCTTTCCTGAGGTTGCTCCCGAACTTGAAAAATATA
>JBDGRJ010000019.1:0-1570 GCA_042218115.1 Minisyncoccia bacterium
TGTAAGGAACAGCCTCAAATTTTGTATATCACAAAACTACATTTTTTTCAAGTTAGAGTAGAATTTATTAATCTTGGTATTATAATTATACAACTTGACAAAAAGGCTTAATTTTGATTAATTTAAGGTAGAGTTCTTTCAGTTTCGTTCCCTACAAACAGGAGAAACATGATAAGCGACATCGAAGAACCCGAAACAATCGTAGAGGAGTTTATTTTTAACGAAGGAAGAGACAAAAAAACAAGAACAGAAGCTTTGAAGAGATTTCTAGAAATAGAAGACAGGCCTACATTGTTTCTGCTTGATGTAATCAATCCTTATCCCTATTACTCTTACACTCACGAAGATGAAACTGAGAATAGACTTAGCTTAAGATATAACATATCAGAAGTTTTGGAAAATGAATATGGATATGATGTAGATATACCTTATGATAATAAAACCATTGTTCTAGAGTCCCTAAAGACTATAGTACAAATGAATGAAGCACCTAAAGAAATCTTAGAAAAATGGGTCATCCCATCAATGGTTTATTTCATAAAAAGCAAGAACCGTAAATACTCACATAATGTTATGGAGATAGAAGGTTATGGGTATTATGGGGGAGTTAAAGAGTTCTCAAAATCCTCTCTGGAGGCACTAGAAGTACTGAAAAAAATTGCTGAATATTATCCTGAAACTAAAAAACAAATTTTACAAAGACTGAAAGAAAAAATCAAAGACTTAACTCTCTGCTGGATAATTGCTATAGAGATCCTATCGTACTTATTCGAAAATGATGTAATTCCAGAAAAAATTCATTTTTCAAATCCGCACAAAGAATTGGCAAAGTTCTTAGAAGAAAAAGCTAAGCTTGACGATCCAAGGATAACCAACCTACTACTTAACTGCTATTCAAGTTATACAAGACAACCTATACTACCTGAATTTATTATCTATAGAGAAGATGAGGATGTAAATATTCTTAAACGTCTCACTAAATTAGCTAAAAGTCCTAGATCAATACCTCCCAAAGGACATGTGGTAAGGGGTATCGCAAAGCGTATTCAAAAATTTGGTTGGCCTGACTCTAGTTCAGAAAAAGAAGAAATAAAAGAAGTATTTATCAACAGTTTTAACAATATGGGGTTTAATGAGTTAGATGAATTATTATCTAGTGAGTCTATTACCGATAAAAAAATAGCAAAAGAAGTGCTTATTGAGATATTTAAAAAAGAGAGCGCATCACGTGGTCTCAGATCAAAACTGTGTATACTCCAAAATACCATAGAAAGATTGAATAAAGATCCGGAGGTCATAAATGTAATAAGGCCTGTCTTAATTCAGGTCTTAAAAGCAAAACTTATAAAGGATACAAGCTAATAAGAGCGTCAGTAAAGCAAGAAAATTAGTTTCAAGTCGAAAATTTAGCTACTACTTGAAAAAGAGTTTTACTCTATAGGAGGAAAATAACACAAGGCACTCCAATGGAGTGCCTTTTCTTATTTTTTTATTGAATCGTAAAATTATGAATTTTCTAATACATAATCCAAAAACATCTTATCCGTCAAAAACTCAACCGGTGCCCGAT
>JBDGRJ010000002.1:0-38206 GCA_042218115.1 Minisyncoccia bacterium
CTGCAGTGACGGCGTGAAGAACGGGATGGAGACCGATGTCGACTGCGGTGGTCCGAGCTGCAATCCGTGTAACAGCGGAGAGAACTGCAGCAAGGATAACGACTGCACGTCGAAGGTCTGCCAGAACGGGACGTGCCAGAAGCCGACCTGCTCCGACGGCGTCAAGAACGGCAAGGAGACCAGAGTGGACTGTTCTGGGGTGTGCAAAAACCCCAAGTTCCTATCTGGACACTCTGGGGAATACTGCAAAAAATTCCGAAGAGGGATGACACTTGAGAGTGGGCCGTCTTACAAGGTGGGGAAAGAGACGGTGTCCGCTTGTGCGAAGGTGAAAACGCAGTGTCCCCCAAGGAAGATTGAGGTTCTCCTTGAGTCCACTCAGGCATCTTGTGGAGGGGTGCCTGGATCCAACCCACCCAAGCTTCTGGTTTTTGGAGATCAGAAGAAGGTTGCCGAAATAACACCCCCGGGAAGCACAGCTCAGGGGGGAGAAAAGGTGACCTTTAATAATCCCCCACAAGAAGTACTGATTTGCAGAAGCTCCCCAAGGGGGAAGAACATCCTCCTAGTGAGCGTAAAATAAGGAGGCCGACTGTGAGGCGGACGTTGGTTTCGACCTTCGTCCGCCCTCACAGGAATTTCAGAATTGATCTTATTTTAGATCGGCTTTGAAATTCCTGTAAATAAACAAAACCCCGCCTGGTAGGGCGGGGTTTGTTTAATACTACTACAGCTTTCGCTGCAGCAGCTATACTAGCTAAACTACCTGAAGGTAGTTATGTGCTGGCATTCTTACTGATAGAATCAGTATCCAGATGATCTAACTTGAAGCCGTTGAACCAATCTGAATCTACTGGGTTGGTACCAGCAGTGGAGTTATCACTCCAAATGAAGGTACCTGCGCTAGATTGGTTAGTATCAACATTAGACTCTGTGTCAGGGCCTACAAATGTAGACTCATTATCCTTGATGTTAATGGAGTAAGAGTCGCTGCTGACAGTGAAGTTATTGTGGTCAGCATCTAGAGTGTAGGTTTCGCTGCTTCCAGCTCCTACTTCTTCAGGAGAAGGAAGTACTAACTCTAGAGTACTCGAGTTTCCATGTGCCTGGTTAGCAGTCACATTTAGTGTGTCTCCACCGTCATCCTCCAGCTTGAAGTTGGAAAGACAGTCTAGTACGTCAGAGTTTGGCGTCGCACCAGAACACTGACCAGTTACATTTAGACTGATTCTGTTCCAACCGATCTTGTGACTATCATCAGCACTTACTGTGAACTTGTAGATGTCTTCGTTTCCGTTGCTGAGTGTATTGTCACTAATGCTGTTGGACTGAAGTGTAGGCACAGTCCTTACTAGAGTGGTAGTATTAGCTTGAGCTTGAGCTAGAGTAGTACTGTTTGCAGTACCATCTATGCTCAAGTTTCCTTCATTGACGTCTGGGTCGGTAAGATCATTACCGGACCCTTCTGTCTGAGCTTTTACACCGTAGACAGAGAAGTTTGCTTTCTTGCCAGTCTCAGACTGTTCATCAATCTTATTCGGTACACCTTTGACCATAATATCTTTAGTATCATTCTTCTTTACGGTAATCATCTCACTGTCTTTATCCAGTACGAAGTGGACATTACCTCCACTTATACCTTTGGTGTCCAGTACATTTCCGTCATGTACCAGCTGTAGCTCACTGAACCTGGAGTCTAGACCGCTATCCAAGTTTTGAGGTGAGCTGGTAGAATTACCTACCCAGATTTCGTAGACTCCTACTGTACCGGTAGTAGCAGTGAACTCGAACTGACCGAGATTGACGGTCTGGTTTGTATCTGCTACTGCCCAGCCTTGATTTGGTGTATCACTATCTTTGGCTACAGTAAGCTCAGCGTTTTGAGCCCATTGTAGTTTAGGTGAGGACACATCGCTGAAGGTTACGGCTTGATTCTCGGTATCCAAGATGGATGTGCCCGAGGAACCGGTACCTTTTATAGTGAAGCTAGCTGTAGTTCCGTTGGACAAGTCTGACGCTGTTGTTCCGTATAGAGCGATACGGGCTTGTCCGTTTTGCTCTACAGTATGCTGGAAGTTACTGAATGTTACTGAGCCGTCTGTACCCAGGTCTTTCTCGTCGCTCATCTTCTTGCCGTCAATAGCGACGTACATGTTAGTGAACTTGGAAGCAGGTGTGCTTTTTAGACCTTGCTCAGTGTATTCTAGCTGATCTATATCTAGATCAGATGCGTCTCCAGCTGTAAGCAGAGTCTCTAGTAGAAGCTCGTCCTGAGTACCAGCGATTAGCTTCTCACCACTTGAGTAACCATCAGTTCGACTCATGGATAGACTAGCTGAAGTAATACTTACATCATTACCTGTGACGGATCCAGTCAAGTTACCCTCCAGTACTGAGTCTCCGTCAGATGAATATTCAGGACTATCGAAGTCGTCTCCTGCTTTACTGTTATCGTAAGTAAACTTGTAAGTATTGGTGTTTGCAGAGCTGGATAGATCGATCTGAAGTGTAAGTGTATCATCATCATTCAGAGTGAAGTTCGAAGTGAAGTCGTAGTAGACTTCAGTATGGTTTTTGCTACTACAACTTTGTACGTTAGCATTATCTTTTCCAGAACAGTTATCATCATCAGTTACACTAGTAAGACTCTGAATCTCTTTGCCGTTTACCAATAGATCTGCTCTATCAATATCACCATCTACTATACCAGCCTCATCTCCTGTAGCACCAGCAGCTGTAAGGCTACTGTTTGTGCTAAGAGATAGATTCAATCCATCTACATCAATCTTATTATCGGTATCCACCTTGGTCTTAAGAGCTACAATGTCATCAGTATCAACTGAGTAGTTCTCATTAGATGGGTTATCTTGGGCTCTGGAAACGTTGAATGATCCTGCATTCAGTGTGTATGAACACAGCTCATTTGAGCCTGCACAATTTAACTTTCTAGTTACACTTGCAGCTACACCGAGCTCATCCTCGTGTACGAACAGATCTCGTGTGCTGTCAAGCTTGAAAGTAATCTTCTCTGTATCATCGCCGGACTCGACGTCGGCTTTGATAGCGAACCTTCTGGTTTCTCCGTCTTCGATCTTTCTTTTGCCTTTAGGGAACTTAAAGGTGACGAAGCTTCCATCTACACTTACGGAAACATCTTTCATCTTGCTTCCGTCCTCGTATAGAGTGATGTTGCTTAGATCACCGATGTCTCCGGAACCATTCTGCTCAAGTCGTAGGTACTGAATATACCCGGTGTTTTCATTGTTGGAAGTGTAATCAAGATCGAACTCACCTACGGTCTGCTGTTCTTGTCCTACATCAATAGTGTTTCCACTTCCGATGTGATCCATGGTGACGCTAGCGACGTTGTAGCTGGAGTAGTCCATCTTGTTTCCTTTGACTGCCTCATTTGGCAAGTCTCCGGAATTTGAACTACCTGCTAGCTCAATTCCACCCTTAGGAATCATGAAGCCGTCTTGGTTGCTGGAGTAAGATCCACTACTGGCAAGATCGGCTTTCAGAGTAAACTCTACGGTAGATCCTGCACCAACAGTGTAGTTTTCCATATTTACATTAGCCACATCATCACTGTTGACACTTTCAGTTTCGGTGATAGGTACTCCGTTTGCTTCTACCCAAACGTTGTTGAAGTTTGAGCTGTTACCTAGACCGAATCGTTTGAAGTTTATCTGATCAAGAGTGACGTTGCTGTCACCTGCTTTTACATTAAACTTCAAGTACTCTACGTGAGATGCTCCTTTTGGAACAGTATCAGACTGAGGTGTGTTCGCAGATAGGCTAACTTTTAATTCACCTTCAGTAGCCTGATCATCGTCCTGGTTGTCCTGGTTGTCCTGGTTATCTTGATTGCCTTGGTTATCTTGGCCATCTTGGTCTTGACCGTCATCCATGCTGTCTGACTGTAGTGGGTCAGCTGTGATGGATGCAGCGGTTACTGTACCGCCCATGGATACGGAGTTGAATACAGAGTCGGATACGGTCTCTACATCTTTCATGACGAAGCTAGGAAGCTGTCCTTGAACTTCGTGTAGCTTACCGTCCATGACCTGATAGATCTTGTCCGTATCGGACTGAGTGACTAGCATGCCGTCGTGAGGTTTCTTTTCGGTGATAGGCTTACCCTTGGTGTAGTCAGCAGTCCATGGTAGATCTGCGATGTCTACCATCTGACTTTGCCAGTCTGCTCCGTAAAGTGCTTTGGCTACCTGTGGGTTAGCCAATTTTCTTACTACACCGCCCGGAGTAACTGCGTAGATGTCATTGGTCACTTGTGTGGTTACCAGAGCTGAACCAGGTCGATAAACTACTCCGAATGGCTTGGAGTTAGCTGGTGAGAACACGGAAGAACACTCCTTAGGTACCGTATTTTTTCCGCTGTAATCTGAATACCAAGTTTTGAATACATCACCAGTTGGGAAGTACTTTCGTTCTAGGTCGTCGTTGAGGATATACACAGCGTTACTGTCACCGAACTGCACTAGATCTCCGGACTCAAGTGAAGGACACTGAGCGGATTTTGCGGCAGTCGGGGAAAGTACAGCTGCGGCCAAAAGGCTCGCTGCTGCTGTGATCGCAACGACAGACCAAGCTACCGTCCGTTTAGAAAAGTTTAGTAAGTCTGTCATAAGTTTAAGGTTAAGAATTAAGCTGATTTGGCCGAAAGCCAAAAAAGCTTATGAGTGAAAGCATGTTATTGTTGTACAACGACTCTGCCGAGCCTCGACCTTTCAGTTGTACGTGCACCCTCGCAAGAGGGAATTTTTTAAGCATACCCAAAAGGTATGCAAACACTTCTCGCCGTACCAGCGAGAGGTGTCTGAATACCTTCTTTCGGCCACACATTATACTATTGTAACAGCTGTCTGTAAAGTTCATTGTTTATTGATTAGATTGACTTTTATCATCTTCTTTTTTCTTTTTATTGTTGCTTTGATCCTCTCCGTTACTGTTCTGCTTCTCTTTTTCTTTTGTCTCTTCCTGCTCCTTTGTAGACCCACTTTCTTGCTTCTTTTCAGTTGTGGTAGAGTCCGTCTCTGGTGAGCTGGTAGTGCTGGTTTCAGATTCGCTAGCAAAACTACCCCCGCCTTGTATGGTGGTAGTGATAGTCTCATCATCTTCATTTTTAAACTCTACCAAGACATCACCGTTATCCTTTTTCTGTCTCTTTACATCAGATCCACCTACCAGCTTCAACAGCTCCTTTTGGTTTTTAGAGCTTACCTCTTGAGCGGTCTGAATTGCTTTGAGTAACTTACCTTTTTGGGCTAGCTTTTTAGCCAATGCTATGCTTTTTTCACTGCTGGATGTGCTTGTCTGCCCCTTTACTGTCCCGGTAGTTGTGCTGGTAGTTTTTTTATTGCCCTTCTTGTCTTTCGAGCTGCTCTTATCTTGTTGTTGTTTTTTCTTATCTTGCGAAGAATCTTTTTCTTTACTTTTGTCTTTTTGTTTCTTTTTGTCTTGTGTATTGCCTTTATCTGTCGATTCTGTCTCTTTTTTATTATCCTTGCTATCATTATTTTCCTTTTTAATTTCAACTCTTTGTTTAAGCCCGGACTTTATCTCACTACCATTTTGTTTTTCTACTTTATTTACCACCCCGGAGGCAATCTTTTTTACAGCTGATTTGTCCAGTACATCGGTATTGACATCGGACTCGATATCACTACTACTCAAAGCAGAGATGGTCTCGACTACCAGCGCCCTGATTTCTTCTTTGTTTAGTTTTACGTCACCTTTTAGTCTACTGCGAACCATATACTCTAAAATACTCAAACTTCCCTCGGTAATCTCACCCTTTACTACTATAATATCATCGGCCAAACCGGGTGAACCCTCATAGGAATCTACTAGAATCTTACTTAAGGTATCTTGGATCAGCTTGTTATTGCTCAAAATTTCTTGGGTCGATCTTATCTTGCCGTCTGCTCTCTTCAGGGAGTTTTGAGCTCTATTTAGAGATTCATTCATCCTCTCTATTGTTTCTTTTGCCTGCTTTGGCTCTTGTTTATTTTTGATGATCTTTTTAGCTTCTTGAGCTCTGCGAGCGGCAAACTCACTGTAGAGCTCAGCTTCATCCGCTTCACTGCCCACTACTTTAGCCATTGTAAGCTTAGCTTGTTCTGCTGCAAGCTTTACATTATATAATGTATCTCCGGGCACAGAGGAGTAAGATGCCTGCACAGTGACACTCCAGCCGCCGATAGCAGCAAAGACGATAAAGAAGATGAAGACGGTCATCTTACCTGCCAACACCAACCTTCGCGGAAACAATACATCACAAAGAGTCACTGCCTTCTCTAGCAGTGTAGCTGATTCTTGCTCACTTTCTTGCTCGATCTCAGCAAGCAAAGCTTCCTTATTTTCCTGCTTCCATTGTTCATCCGGGTTTAGCTGATCGCTTTGCTTTAGTTTATTCAATTTTTCTTTGATGTCGTTGTAGAACATCTCGGGTAAATATATGATTATTCTTGATCTATATCCAGAAGCTGACGCAGCTTCTTTACCGCCCGATGGAGTGTAACTCGGACCGAACTTCTGCTTTTGTCCATAATGTTTGCGGTCTCTTTGGTCGAAAGTTCCTGGAGATATCTAAGTACTATTACTTCCTGATAATTATCTTTTAGCTTTTGTAGGGCTTTCAGAACTTGCTCGTGGTCGATCTTCTCTTCTGTCTCCTGCTCTATATCTTCATCGGTAGACTTTACGGATAGAAGATCTTCGATCGGGTGCTGCTCTTTGTCCGTATTGCTGCGATAAAAATCTATCACCTTGGTCCTTGCGGTCTGATAGATGAGCGCCCTAAAATTATTGACCTCTTTTTTATCCGGGTCGATCAGATACTTCCAGGTCTTTAAAAAAACCTCGTTGGTAAGATCCTGAGCATCCTGCTCATTTCCAACCTTGTAATATATAAATCTATAAATGTCATCGATGTAATGATCGTAGAGCTTGCCAAAAGCATCCGAATCTTTCTCTGCTCTAATCTTGTAGAGTAATTTTTTTTCTTGTATCTGACTCATACTTGTAGACGTATGAACTAGTAAAACGTTACACCTGTTGAATAAATATTGTATTCATAGGGGTTTGGGACACTACGTCACACCTCGGCGGCAAGCTCAATGTCGTGCAATTTATTATTCCTGCAACCTCTTTTATTTTTGACTTCTATACTTACACTGCTTGGCTAATGCTTCCGTAAGGATAAAGTATAGAAAATAATCTTTAAATAAGCAACACCGAACCAAAGAACGTTGAAAAACCAACATGTTTAGAAAGGTGCAGAACATCTTCCGAACCGAAACCTTGAGCTTGTCTCACCAGCGAAGCTCAGAGGTAGTTCGAATCCGCAAGTTGAATGGCTCTAAATACAGACAGTATAAAATAGTCCCGAGTCTCTCCAAGGATTTAAATTGGAAAAAGTTCCCCAATTCTGCTAGAATTTAAACTAACTAACATTATATACATTCTATCATAACAACACATAGTTATATCAACGGTATTGTACCCATCTCGTTATAACTGATATATGAATTTTGTAGAAAAATTTTTAACAAAGCATCATCTAATCCACAAGCCACACAAGTGGTTTTTAGCTTTGATATCTTCTCCGATCCATGCCGCTGAAAAGCACTACGAGAAAAAATATAAGCTGAACTATGGTCATGCTAGGAAGCTGTTTATCTTTGATATGTTTTTACTTGTGTTAGTGGCTGTACTTATAGGGGCTACTCTGTTTTGGTTCTTGTATGACCCGGGAGTCACCGATAAGGTAAACCTAACAATCTCAAAAGAGGTCCACGGCCAGGCAGTGGACAGCAATAGAATTAAAAGTGGCGAACATATCACCTACATAATTAAATATACCAACGGCAGCAATGCAACACTGCAAAACCCCAAACTGACCCTGAATCTACCAAAAACCTTTCGGGTAGAGACTGTGACACCCCAGAAGTTCTATACCACCCACACCAAGACCTTTGAGCTGCCCGATCTTCAGCCGGGCTCCGAAGGTTCTATCAAAATGGAAGGGTTTTACTTTGGTCCACCAGGAGAACATAAGAGGATAACCGTATTTTTAAACTACAATCAACAACAAAGGAAGCAAAGAGAGCAGATAATAGCAAGTGCTATTAATATCCTCCAAGGTTCATATCTCAAAGCTAATCTCAAACCCAAAAGAGCCACGGTACTGCCCAGAGATAATGTCTCAGCTGAACTGAGCATTAAAAATACATACCACCACGATATGAAAAATATTCGCATTCCTCTGGAAGGTGCTGATATCACCAGCACTACCGTAGGCGAGACCTCAGAGCAGACCTGGCGGATTGATCAGCTCAATAAGCAAGAGGAAGCTAAAGCTGAGGTGAGTATAAATGTAGCGGCCGAGCCTAATACAGACAAGTTCACTTACAGCTTTACTCCTCAAATACAACAACAAGATAAATTAATACCTCAACAACAGATAAGTACTAACTTCGAAGTTATATATCCAAAAACCAAGCTTAGCACCAGCTGGGACAAAAAGGCGGTCCAGCCGGGAGATACGGCTGAGCTTACTATCGTCGCCGATAACAATGGCAGTATTACCCTGAATAATCTAGCTATAGCACTGCCGACCATGGATAAGTTCATAGACCGAGACCAGTTCCTTCAGCTGAATGATGCTAAGCTACAGCAAGGCTCATTTGTAATTACAAACAACACTAATGCTAAGCTGACCTCTCTAGCCCCGGGACAAAAAAAGGAAATCAAGCTAAAAGTTCCTATAAACAGCTATATATCAGAGGGTGAGGACCTCACACTTCAGCTAAAACCGAAGCTGCGCAGCTCAATAGGTCAGATCGAGAAATCCTACACCAAATCAAAAACCACAGCACCGCTGAAGATAGGTACTTCCATTAGCTTGTCCGTATCCTCACGTTATTTCACCCCCGGAGGCGACCAGCTCGGACGCGGTCCACTACCCCCTAGAGTAGGAGAGACGACTAAATACTGGGTCTTTGTCACTTTCCGCAATACCACCAGCGATATTGAGAACATCTCCTTCCGCTCTACTCTCTCAGAGTCAGCTAGATGGACCGGTAAAACCAGCGTAAGCCAGGGAGAGAATTTAAACTTTAACCAACAAGATAAAACAGTAAGCTGGAGCTATCCTCAGCTGCCACCTCACTCTAAGGCGGGGCTATACATGCAGCTTGCGGTAACGCCTGAACCTAAACACAGAGGAACAACACCGAACTTGCTCGAAAATATTAGACTAAAAGCCGATGACAGCTACATCAACAGATCCATCACCAAGACTTCTGTTCCGATAGATACGTCCCTGCCCCAGGACGATCAGGCACAGCAGCTGGGAGTAGAAGTAAGATAATGTAGTGGTTGTCTCAATCCCTCACAGAAATTAATTAATTTATAATCCCTCTCAATGAAGATAGCGATGATAGGACAAAAAGGAATACCGGCTCATCACGGAGGAGTAGAAACACACGTAGAACAGCTGAGTAAAAAATTAGCCGAAAAAGACCACCAGATCAATGTATATTCAAGAAAATGGTATATCAGACAAGCCGAACAAAAGGGTCCGCCGGAGCAGGAAAATATATCACGGATATTTACACCGACTATAAACAGCAAACATCTAGACACTATAATCCACACCTTTACCTCTACCGTCCACGCCTTATTTACAGATGTGGACATCATTCACTATCACGGAGTGGGCCCATCACTGTTAGCTTGGATACCTAGAGTATTTAGCTTCAGCTCAGTAGTATCCACCTTTCATTGTGTCGACAGAAAGCACGGCAAGTGGGGCTGGTTTGCGCGTCAGATACTGAAGCTGGGTGAGTGGGCCAGCTGCAGCTTTCCTCATCGGACAATTGCGGTCTCGAAAAGCATACAAAAATACGCACAAGATGAATGGAGTAAAGATATTACATATATCCCCAATGGAGTGCCATTATTTGAACAAACGGACAACACCGAGGAGATAGAAAAATGGGATCTCGAACCGGACCAATACTTACTTATAGTCTCCAGATTGATAGCACACAAAGGGATACATTATGCAATCAAAGCTTACAAGCAGATTAAAGCCCATACGGAGCTGGTGGAGAATAAAAAGCTCGTTATAGTCGGATCGGGCCACCACAGCAGCGACTACGAAGATAAGATTAGACAAATGGCAGAAGAGGAAGATGATATTATATTAGCTGGTTTTCAAAGTGGCGACACGCTAGATCAGCTGTTTAGCCACGCTGAGATAATGGTCAGTCCCTCTGATCATGAAGGTCTTCCGGTTACTCTACTGGAGGCTATGAGCTACAGCTTGCCGGTGGTATTGTCCGATATTCCCGAACACAAAGAAGTAATAAAAGACTCAGAATATCTATTCTCGGCAGGAGACGCAGATGATCTAGAGAAAACTCTAAAAAATATCCTAAACAAGTCAAAGCAGAAATTAAGAGAAATAGGAGCAAAAAACAGGAAAATTATAGAGCAAAATTACAGCTGGAATACGGTATCTGAGAGTATAGAAAAGCTGTATAAAGAATTACAAAACTGATCATAAACACGCCCACGGATAAAACCAACCTAAAAAAATATCAAGCATGAGCCGCTAGCTCTAAAAACTGAAAAAAACATCATTATCTTGGATGGCTTACACTGCAACTCTAATTCATCCTCGGTAAAGTCACAGGAGACTCTAATCACTAGCACTTATTAAAAACTAACCCCCTCACTGGTGACGACAATATCTTCTCGGTTATCAAAGTTTACATCAGCCGTCCTCACCCCGATCTCAGGCTCAAAACCGGGCAAGGTGGAGAATGCTTGAAATTGATGCTTCTTTTTACCGGATGAGTCAAATATTTTTATAATAGGCTTTGAGTTCACTACACCGGAGGTAATAATCTCATCAATACCCCTGCCATCAGTGTTTCCAGCAGCTATGGATAAGCTGGAGGTGTAGTTTGGGTAGCTGCGCCAGCTGTTTATAAGATTAAATCTGCTGTCGAATAAATTTATCTTCGGCTCAATGTTATGTTTTGACTGCACTAATATATGATTTTCTCCACTGCCGAAATCACCGACATCCACCGAGTAGCCGGAGTCGTAAGATCTGCCAAAAGGGTACCAGCTCTTTAATAGAGAGCCGTAGCGTGTATATATCTTTATAGGCTTATCGCTGGTGTTAGTAGGGTAGACAAAAATCTCCTTGATACCATCACCCCCGATATCCCCTACGGAGATGCTGACTTGATGATCATAGTTTACATTGTAGGGAAACTCGCGTAAATATAACATACCGTCGCTTCCCCGCAGAGTTAGCTTGCCGTTGTCAAACCTCAACAGCTCCATCGACCCGTTGTTGTCTATATCTATATGCCCGACCCAGCTTCCTCCGTCAAATCTATCCTCAAAAGTAAAGAAACCATTACGGACCCTATCTCCCCGATCAGAAAAAAAGCGGGCAAAGTTTCCATTGTTAAACACCACTCCTTTTAGTTTTTCAAACGTCTTCAACAATACACGAGCATCGTAGCGGTCAAGGTTTAACTTTGAAGTAATCGAACCGTCATTGGCGGGAGCTTCACCGTGTAGATGTTCATAGCTTCCGGACAGATTTACCCTGCGGGATCTCTGATCACTGTTTAGGACTACCAACCCATTCTCAAAGGACCTGCTCCAGACACCCCTCTGGTACTGGCTTTTTTTATTTGATCTGGGCTGCTCCAGAGGCTTGCCCAGATTGACATCATACTCATCGTACCACCACAGCTGGCCGTGATCTTCATCACCATAGTCAAAAGAGTAATAACCATCCTCCAACAGAGCACTCGCCAACCCGAACCGCATGCGCTTAAACTTGTCTCTACCTCCTTCATTGCCGGTATTGCTGTTTATTATATTGATCCTAGGTCTTTGCCTTTGGTCGGTATTGTAGTTATACGACTCCATCAGACGCTTCCAGTTCGAGCCGGATAAGTTCTCCAGCATCATACCATTTAGTCTATCATCATACTCGAAAGTAGTGTTATTCCCTACCAACACGATCTTATTGTCAGCCAGCTTCCTGGTCTTATCATAAATGTCCTTCATCCCCTGCTTCCACTTTTGATTTGCTATATTTTTTGATTCTCGCTTACCATCTAAATCCAGGTCAATATTATCTCCGGCAAAAAAGGTAATGTTATCCCAGGAGTTATCATAAAACACCCCGTCCCACAAGCCGGTAGAGAGCAGCTCATTGGCTACAAACTCAGAGACGTGGTCCTGCCATCTCTCTCCTGCTATTTTCGGACTTTCTCTGGTTACATTCATCAGGTAAGTGCCGGGCCACCAAGAGAGCCTGTTTCCGGCTGAGTTTTTCAGGTACCACTCATCCTCAATGCCTTCATACAGCTTATTTCGCAGCGGTGCTATCTCTTCTCTACCTTCAGCACTTCTGTCTATCTCTTGGGGTGTGATGTAAGCTAGTATTATAATATCTGGGTTTATCTCTCGCATCTTCTCGATCAGATGCGGATTGTGCTGCTGGTTCTCCATATCCAACACCACCACATCCCATCGAGCAAGCTTTTCAGCCTTCTGCTCAGTCAGTGTCCATTTCAGATAATAATTAGCCAAGCGAGGATAGTCATGATTCTGCTTTTTTTCACTAATAGTTGCAGCTGAAGTGCTGGAGACAACAAAAAATGAAGCTAGTAAGGCAAATATTAAGCTGTAGACTGCTGATCTGTTCATAGTGAGTTGTATACTGATAAAATCTGCTCTAAGTGTTTTTGCGGGTCGTTTTCTTGTTCAATCTCTTCTCTAAGCTTACGCCTTATATTCTTCTTTTTTTCAGCCGGGTTATTATACCACTGCTCTATTTTCTCAGCCAGCTTTGAGGGCTGGTTCGGCTCTACCAGCAGGCTGCCCGGCAGCTGCTCGGGTAATCCCCCGATAGAGCTGGCTATCGGTATCCGCCCCATCGCTTTGGCCTCTAGAGTGCTTATGGGGTAATTTTCATACCATATTGAAGGTAAAATTACAAGGTCAGCTGATCTTATCCTCTTCTTTAGCGGCTCTCCGGTCAAAAAGCCGGTAAACTCCACATTATCTATCTTCTCCTGCTCTACTCTCTGCTTGAGCTGATCCTCCATCGGACCGGATCCGACTATTTTTACCGGTATCTTAGGAATTTTTTTTGCTGCATCCAGCAGCACTTCCAGGCCCTTCTCCTCGGCCAGACGGCCGATATAGGCTACATAATCACCCTCATCATAGGAAAACTCAAACTCATCCGCGTCTATCGGGTTTGGTATATGGATAAACTGATCCTTGTCCCAGCCGTGCTTTACACAAATATCCTGCATAAACTTAGAGGGCGCAATGAACTTATCGATATACTTATCATATACATTCCACAGCTTATGATGGATTATCATCTCTAAGGTTACGATAATACTTTTTGCTAAACTTCCGTCCATACACCGATCCGAGATACAGCTGGTATACCAACCTTCGCAGTTCTCTTCGTGAACTTCTCCGTGGTGAAACATAGTGTAGTTGGGGGCGATCAGCTTGTAATCGTGGAGGGTCATAACCACATCCGCCCCCTGCCGTGAGAGCGGTAGAAGAATAGAAGGAGATATATGGTGATAGATATTATGCAGATGAGCTATATCAATATCGATCTCTTCCAGCAGCTCCTCTATGTTGCTCTTAGCATCCATGTTATATATCATCTTGGATGCTATCTCTATCTTTTTAGCTATAGAATATTTATCCGGATCGGAGAGATCGTAAGCCTCGATATAATAATCGCTATAATCAGAATCCAGAGTCTGCTCCTGATCCATAGTAAACGGCACCACTTTATGACCTTCACTGTGTAGATCCTGAGACAGGTTGACCATATAATTTGACGCTCCGTCTCTGCGCCAGAAATATTTGTGAGCTTGGAGTATATTCATTGATAATTCGATACTACAGTATCTTTACTTATTAGCTCATAAAACATCCTGAGTTTTACTTATCCTGTTCAATAATGTCAAATACAAATTCGTTCACTTCTTTAGCTGCCTCAAATGCCTTCCTCGCTTCATCGTCAGTCATCTCATACTCAATGTCGGGATATCTAGTGGGCAAATAATATTGATTGAGTAATTTTAATTGTTCGTGAATAGAGGTAATCTGATCAAAATCCTCCTCTATTAAACTTTCCAATCTAAGGAGATCATGAATTTTAGGGGGAGTCTGATTACTGAATTCAAGCAACCCCTTTAAGCACTTCTCAGCAACTTGATGTGACAAAAAACACACATCAGGAGTAACTTCGCTATCTAAAATACCTCTTGCCGAAACTATATGCTGTTGGGCTAGCTTAAACCAACTCTTATAATTTTCTGAGTTATTTTCTTGCATATAATTCTTGTCCTTCAGTTAAAACATTTTCAATAAATAAACTACCTTGCTGCTCTTTTTTGTTAAACTGATCGGGCGTATATACAATCACATCCATAGGGAAAGGTCTCGGATAAATGCTCCCGTCTATCTCTCTAGCCATCTCTTTGGGTTCGTCCGTTTTTGCAACAATAATCAGATCAACATCACTTTCTTCATCCGGGCTTCCCCAGGCATAGGAGCCGAACAAAAATATTTTTTCAGGATCGAACTCTGCTGTTATTTGGTCTACTACGGATTTAATTTCTTGTCTTCTGTTTTTAGTCTTGTCCATATCTAACTATTAAATGTAATCTTAGTATAACACAACTTGTCTTCTTAGCAAGTAATCAACGAGGGCAACCTCTCCTAAGTCAGGTCTGCATAGAACCGCTCATATTTTTCCACCATATAGTAGTCGTTGTAATCAGAATCCAGAGTTTGCTATTGGTCCATAGCAAAAGACACTATCTTATGCCCCTCTTTGTACAGATCTTGAGAAAGATTGACCATATAATTCGACGCCCCGCCTTTGCGCCAGAAATATTTGTGAGCTTGGAGTATGTTCATGTTATAATTTCGCTTGCTAAGATCTCAGTCGTAATGATTAGTAAAAGAAAATACTATCAGCTTTCCGTCTTTAAAATAGCACAACCCCCTATATTGTCGATCCAGACGAAAACTGTAGATATTATTTTCTTTTGGCTCAATTTTTTTAAAATCCAAAGAGCCAATCTGAGGGTGTTGCTCCAAAAATTTTTTTGCTTTATTCCATTTGTCAGACAAATCTCTCGTTTCGAGATATTCTTTTAGCTCTTCTCTGAGTTCTTTAACCTCAAAGCCATCCATAATTTCTACTCTAAAGATTTTTCAAAACCCTCTACCGCATCTTCTATAAAACCCTCACTATAGCCTTCCTCCTTTAAATCTTCTCTCAGCTTTCCAGCTGTAAGATCTTCCGGTACTTCTTCCACCTCTACTTTTCGGACCGGTTTTATAACTAACTCATTGTCTTTTTGTTTTACCTTAAAAGTATCCGTATCAAACTGTTGTCTCCACTCTTTCGGTAAAGTAATCTGGCCGGTACCGAACATTTTTATGGTTTTGGTCTCGTCCATAGTTATATAATTATGTAATTATATAATTCATAATATTAAAAATACAAAAGATTGTCAAAGATTTAAGTTAAGTCGGCATACAACCGCTCATATTTTTCCACCATATTATCAATGCCGAAGTTTTCCTGAGCATGCTGACGAGCATTTTCAGCCACTTCTCTGCTTTTCTCTTTATGCTCGAGCACGAACTTTATCGTTTCTTTTAGAGATTGTACCGGCTCTTGTTGGTCGAACAAAAAGCCGTTCTCTTCATCGTCTATAAACTCGCTCAGACCATCTACATCCGAAGCGATCACCACTTTACCCGCCGTCATCGCCTCCAGTGCTACCAGGCCAAAACCTTCCCAGCGAGACGGCACCACTACCACATCGTGTGAGTTATACTCCGCAACCACATCTTTGGTCGGATCCCAAATGCTGGTCTTATCCCAGAGATTATACTCATCTATTTGCTGTTTGATATTACTAAACTCACTGCCTTCTCCGATAATATCCAGATTCCACTGATCGTCTCTAAGTCCAGCAAAGGCTTTTAGTGCCCGATCGACCCCTTTTTGTACATCGAGCCGACCCATAATCAAAAAACGAAGCGGCAGATGATAGATAAAAGGCTCGGTGCGCAGCAGCTCCTCGAGCTCGATACCATGTGATATTACTTCTATCTGACTTTCATCCACTCCGTAGCTTAGCTGCATGTATTTTTTGACCGCTATAGAGGGAGCGGTATATTTATCGGAATAACTGCTCAAGGCTCTTCTGATTATCCGCTTAGCCCAGCTTTCGCTTTTATTTAGATTATGCTCTGTAGTTACCACGGGCAGGTCCAGACGCTTTGCCGCCACCCGACCCCACAGATCAGCCCCAAAAAGGTTGGTGTGGACCAGATCGGGCTCGAGATGATTCAATTTCTGTTTCAACTTTGAAAACAACCCAAGGCTTAACTTGCCTTTTTTCTCTACTACGTGTAGATTTACCTTATCTTCAAGCAGATCAGCAAAAGGCTTATTGTCCTTAAAAATAACAACCTCATGCCGAAAATTATGAGAGTTGTTGACCAGATTCACTACGAACTTCTCTGCTCCGCCGTAGGTTAAGGTCGGTATTATGTGTGCTACTTTTTTCATAATTTAGTTATAAATCTCGCTTCTGTGGTCTATATAGTGAACTACTATTTTCTCTTTAGAATAACTAACTTTATAAATAACTCGCCAATCACCCACTCTAAGCTTAAAAAAATCACTAAACTCACCCTGTAGAGGAATGGGAGTGATAAGTTCAAAATTTTTAGACAACCAACGCATTTTGTCCAACACCCGATTCTTTACCTCACTATCAAGACCGGCCAAATCTTCTTTAGCTTGGTTGGACAAGAAAACAGACCAATCGGACATACTATTGGTCGGCCTCTAAACTCACCTCTTCAAGTGGTATCAAATCAGAACTTTCGTTTCTAGCTTGATTTAACCTCTGTTTTGCTTTTTTGCTCAACTGACTGTCCAAATCTGGATCAGTTAAAATTTTACTTATAGCCTTTGTGATAAAGGCTTTGTGTTGGGGGTCTAAATTATCTTGAGTCATATTATTTATAATTAATTTGTACTTAGTATAGCAGAAATAGTAGCATCAAACAAGATGAACTAAAACCTCACATCTTTAACGACATTGGCTCCGGCCAAAGCCAGCCCGATCGGCAGCCACATATGGACATTATAATACGAGGTATTAAACAGCTGAAAAAACACGGCTCCGACAGCACTAATCAACAGCGCCGCCAACATCAACCGATCTATATGCGCACCTCTCTGTCGGCGCCAGACTTTGTAAAAAACAGCCGACAAAAAGCTGCCAAAAGCAGCTAGACCGATCACCCCCTGCTCTAGTAAGATCTTCTGGACAAATCCGTGCGCATCCAGAGGTTCTCCGAAATTAATAACATATGACTTCACCTGCTCTAACATAGTCAAGAAAGTACCGGGGCCGTAGCCGAAGAAAGGGCTGTCTTGAAAGTAAAACCAAACAATCTTCAGCACTTCTATCCGCCAAACATTTGAGGAAGTAATTACATGCGAAGTCAAAAAGTACAGCATATACCCGACAGACGGGACTAATCCAGCTATCAATAGATATTTCAGCTCCTTTCGGCGCTTAAATAGGTTTTTAACCCGCTCTTTGAAGACAAACAAGGCCAGCACCCCTTGAACCGATAAAGACAGCCATGCGGCCCGAGATAAGGTCAATACACAAACAAGTACAATAAAGCTGGTAGCTGCAAACATCCATCTTTTTATCTTCGCTTTATTTCTAGTAGCGGATAGATACACAGCGGCAGGTACAACAGCCACCAAGCTTTCAGCTAAAATATTATGATTGTACTTCAGCGGTGCCCAACTATAGATTGAAAACGGCACCACCCGAGGCCAGCCGCCGAAGGTCAGATCGCGGATGAAAGCTATTCCGCCAAAACAAGCCACTGCAAACCCGGACCAAAACAAGACCCACAGCACTCGCTCGAGAGTATCACGATCATCGATCAAAGCTACCGGCAGTACCACAAAAGCCAGGTAGACAAAGAGAAGATTCCTCACTACATAATAGAGTGAATCATTGATCATACCGGGCGCAAAGACAAGCCAGGCCGAGATGAACCCGGAAAGTAAAAACGGGAGATAATATTTAAAGCAGTAGTCTTTTTTAACAAGTGCTGAGAAGCTGTAGCCTTTTATTTTAAGCAGTGAAACTACAGTCAACACTCCCAAGCCGAACAGAGCAATAAAATCGACCCAAGGGGCGTTTAACGCTGCTAAAGCCGGAAAGTCTTCTCTGATCCAGCTGAATCTAGCTAAGCTCAACCGCAGACCTATCGGCAGGCTCAAAGCAGCTGTAAGATACAAGATCAGATCGGGCTTGGCTATAAACACTACAAAAGCAAAAACTAAGAGCAAGAAAATTAAAGCGGGTAAGCTGAGCTTAAATAAAAAAAAGGCAGCAAGCAAAAAGACAGCTAGATAAATATAGTCTTTTATGCTAAGCTCAGATTCCATAAACTATTCATTAATTCACTTTTAGTATAGCATAAGTCAATCTTTCACCAAGAATATCCACTAGTATCTTAACCCTTTGATTGTAATTGAGAGAAACCATTCCTCTGGTCAGAAATACTTCTGAACACAGGAATAGGAGCCGCCACAGACATAGCTCAAGGATTGAGATGTCTGGGCGGCGTAGGAAAGAACAGTGGGGTCGAGTCTCCACACGGATGTGTGAAGTAGAGCTCGAACCCCGATGGAGATGGCCGGGTCGGCTTACGCCACCCGGCCGTGTAATTTCCCCTGACCACTCCGGGCGCAGGGGGGTGCCGATCACTACTGGATCGTGCTGTCCTCCGGGTCGGCATCGTTGCCGTCCTTGGTGTCGTCCCCGTCGGAATCGGTACCGGGCTCGAACACCCAGTTGTATCCTCCGAGACCGTTCGGCTCCGTTCCAACGGGCGAAACGTCTAATCCGTCGTACTTGTAGCTTACTCTCCCGTCGACGATCTTCTTCTGCTCTTGACGGGCGGCCCACCAACTCTGATCCTTGTTGGTGACATTGAGCTCGCAGCGCCCAATGCCGGGGGTGTTCGGCTGTTGATAGACCAGCTCCTTCGCAGAGCCTCCAGCCGAAACTTTCTCCCCCCAGGGGATGATGACACCCCCCTGTTTGTCGGTGCAAACCATGAACAGCCGAAGCTGTTGCTGGTTCACCCCGGGGTTATGCCAGACCACTCTGAGAGTGGTCGGCGGGAGAGACTGCACGCAACGACCGTTTGAATCGCAGATTTCACCCTGCGGACAATCTGAGTCGTTGTTGCACGCCACCGAGGTATCGTTGCTGGCATCCATGCCAGCGTCTACGGTAGCGTCTGAGGTGTCCGCGGTCCCGGTATCGTGCGTATCCGGCGCGGCATCCGCGGTGTCAGTGCCTGCGTCCATGTCCATGCCCGAGTCGACCCCGACGTCCGTGCCGGAATCAACGGTCTGGCAGGTATTGTTCTTGCAGACCTGTCCTTGCGGACAATCGGCATCCCGAACGCAGTCGCCCGGGATACACCGTCCGGTGCCGGGGTGGCAGACCTTACCGGATCCGCACTCGACGTCGG
The DNA here is from genome assembly GCA_042218115.1 of Minisyncoccia bacterium. Classification (GTDB taxonomy): domain Bacteria; phylum Patescibacteriota; class Patescibacteriia; order Magasanikbacterales; family UBA922; genus JBDGRJ01. The sequence goes on from JBDGRJ010000002.1 coordinate 19,711, forward strand.
GCTGGGAGGCCTCCGTGCAGGAGCGGCAGAACCGCTCCATGCACAACGGTTCCTGGCCGGAGCAGTCGCCGTGAACTTGACACTCCGGCTTTTCACACCGGTTGCTGTACGGACTGCAGACCCGACTCGACGGACAGTCGCTGTCCGACCGGCAGAAGCCGCAGAAGAGCTGCGGCTTGCCGCCACAGGTAATCTTCAGGCAAGACGGACTGACTTGCTTCGGGTTTTCACACCCTTTTCCGTCTTCGCCGTCCTTGCCGTGAGGCAGACAGATCCCCGTGGGACCTGACGCACATTTCATTGTGAGACAGGTCGAGGAGTCGTTCTTCGTGACCCCTGCGAGGTCACAGTCCTCGCCCGGGTCGCCTTTCGGGCCCCTGCAGTCCTTGCGATCGACCTTCCCGTCTCCGTTCCGGTCTTCATCAGGGTCCTTTTGGCCGTCGCCGTCGAGGTCCCAGCAATCTTCTCCATCGCTGCCGTCTTGAAGGCAGGCTTTGGAATTCGACTGCTGCTGACATTCGACGTGGAGGCAGACGCCGCCTTTTACGTCCTCCACTCGCGTGGAGCACTGGGGAGCGTCCTTTCCGTCTTCGCCCGGATCGCCTTTCGGTCCGACGCAAAGGCCGGACTCCTCGTTGCAGGTACCGGGTCGGCACTGTGAGTCTGTCGTGCAGTGTGCGTCCTCGCCGTCTTCACCATCTTCTCCCGGAGGTCCCTGCTTGCCTCTGCAGAGACCATCTTCGGTGCAGACCCCTTTTGGGCCGCAATCCTCGTCCGACTGACACTGCAGAACGCAGTAGCCAGTCTTGGTGCAGCCGGCACGGGGGCCGCAATCCTTATCTTTCTTGCAACGAACGACCGAATCGTCCTGTCCCGTGTCGGGCTCGATCGTGCCGGCGTCGGGCGCCGACGCGGAGCCGGAATTGCCGGCATCGAGATAGGGACGCTCGAACCCGCCGCACGAAACGACGGTGATCGAAGCGGCCACGAGCGCGAAGTACTTCGCGAGCTTGTTCATGACATCCTCCCGGATGTTAGAGTCAATGTACCCACAGAAAGATTCTGTGGGTGGCTCGAGTCTCTACGAGCAGACAATACACCTCAGTGCACTCTCTGCTCGTAGAGACTGTGATCGGCAAATTTTAAAGAACATTCATAAACACCCTCATCACAACATACAACAATCATATGCTGTGAAAAGGGCCGGGCGAATGGTCGGTGTGTCCATCGCCCGGCAGAGATTTTTCGCCAGAATCGGCTCAGAATTTGACTCTGAAACCGACCTGACCCCCCCTTCCTGCGTCCGTGCGTCCTGGCGAGGAGACCAGCCCGAAGTTACCCGAGCCGACCAGTGCGAACCGATCGGTGGGAGCCCATCGCAGACCGGCACTCACCAGGTAGTACCGGAACTCCGTGAAACCTTCGCCCAGGTTTTCCGCCTGGGCGTATCCCAGGTGAACCGGGATCTCGAGCTCCGGGGTCACCTCGATCGAGGTGCCGAACTCACCTTTGAAGGCGGGCCGACCTCGAGCCGCGGTAACGCCCCCTCCGAGTCCGAACTCTCCCTCGAGGGAGAGGTTGGACTCGTGGTAGGGTTTTCTCAAGGCCACCTTGGCCAGCCCTCCGGTGAAACCGGGTCCGCCGGAGAAGGAGAAGATCGAGAGCCCCCCGTAAGTGCGGAGACTCTCGGAATCCTGGCGCTTGTTTACCTTCTCGTTCTTTTGCGCCAGGCTCTTCGCCTGCTTGGCGGTCTCGGCGTTCTGCTCGAGGCGCTTCCGGATGCTCTCGAGCGATCCAGCAATCTTGACCAGCGCCTCGTGCTGGTCCTTGTTTTGCCGCTCGAGAGTCTTTGTTTTCCGGTCGTACTTCTCCTCGAGCTGCTCGAGGTCCTCCTGGATTTTCTCGAGCTTCTTGTTGACCGACTCCTTGTCGGCCTTCTTCTTCAGCTTCTTGTCGATCTCCTGGCTGATCTCCTTGAATCGCTTCTTCACCTCAGAGGCATCGGCCTTGCCCCTCAGCTTCCGGTTCAACTCTCCGATTCGCTCGGAGAGCGACTCGTCTTTCTTCGACTGTTCGTCAAGCCGATCCTTGTTCAGCTCGGTTTTGCTCTCGACGAAGCGCAGCCTCTCGGCGGCGGTTCGCTGCCTTTTGTTCTGCTTGCACAGCTTGCGCTGTGCTTTCCTCTCGTACGAGTCACACTTGACGTCGTTCCCACCGCCGGCAAAGGCGAAAGCGGGAACGAACAGGGCGATAGCGACGATCGTGAGGTTCAGCATCTCCTTGGTCATGGTCTGGTCTCCCAGTGAAAGTATGGGTGTAAAACCCGTTAATGAAACGACGCTCTCACGAACCACCTAGGCAAAGCCTAAATGAGTTCGAATAAAGCGGGCAAGAAGTAGAATTTCATCTCTACTCCTTGCCAAGCGACTCTCTGTTCTCATCCAGCGCAGATGCGCTAAGATGAGAGGGTCAGGAGTCGCTGTCCTTCTGGTGACGTTCCCGGATGTCTTGAATCCGATTGGAGACCACGTACTCGTTTTCGAACCAATACGCGATCTCGACGAGATCGCCGCAGTCTCCGGGGCTGTCGACATCGGCGCAATGCTCGAGCGCCAATGAGGGGGTGGCCCCGATCAGCCCTTTGTAATCGTTGACGTGCTTCCACACGCCCTTCTTCTTCAGTCGGACCTTGACCCGTTCCTTCAGCGGCTCCTCTTCGTTCTCGGGCTCGCCGGAGTCGGTCTGATCGGGTTCCTTTCTCTCTTCGGACTGTTCGTCCGGGTCGGCCGTCTCCTTCTGGGCGGTCTTCTGCTTGTTGTCGTCGAAGTCGGTCGTGGCGGTCGTGGCGTTTCGCAAGATCGGCCATGCGACCAGGACGAACACGGCAACGGCGCCGAAAAGTGCCGCCAAAACCCCCAACCAAGTAGGGATGCCGCTGCCCGGGTCGCGCATCTCCTCGTCCTCCGGATCATCGGGCCCTTCGGGCTCCTGCTCGCCTTCCGGCGGCTTAGGGGGGCCGCCCGAATCGTCGGATCCGTGCATCTGGTCGGTTCCGGTTCGATCGCGAGAGTCGTCACCGTTGGACATGGTTGTCCTCCTATCAAGTCGAGTAGTGAGAGGCGAAAAAGCCTCTCAGGTGAAAAGATCGCAGAACGTAGCCAAAAGCTACTTTAAATATAACGGACTTATACTTAAAGCAGCCTTCGACTGTGATTGTAAAAGCGATTATAAGACCATATCATGATAAGACAATTTTGTCAAGTACTAACAACAAAAAAATACAAAAATCTCACCTTTTAAGCGAGATTTTTGCTAAATTAAGCGAATTGTTTAATTAAGACTTCTAGCTAAGCCTGAGACGTAATATTTTTAAAAGACGGAGTGTTACTGATTATCCACTATGTCTCGTACTTCTTCTTTGGCTAGTTCAAAGTTTTCTTTGGCTTGCTTTATTAACTCTTCATCTCCGGTACCCAGGGCTTCTCTCAGCTGTGTTCTGGCTTCTAAAAGATTTTTTGAAACTTCAGCATCCGGGTTATTTTCTACCCAACCCCAATATTCACCCTTCAATAGATCTACATCTGTGTCAGGTATTGCATCGCTTCCAGATTCTAACATTTCTTCTAAGCCTGCATCCTCTATCAGATCTGGGTTAAAGTCACTGTATTCAAGCGAAGGGTACTCTTGTACCAAATCTTTTATCCTCTCTCTCATGCCCTCCTGTACCGCTTGTGCTTCTTCAGGTGAGACCATATCAGTAATGCCATCATAAAATTTGTCTAATCCGGCCAACTCTCTGGTCGCTTCATTGTCAATCGGGGTTTCAGTAATACCTTCAGAGCCAAAGACTCTCTGAGCAATCTCTTCTTCGCTAAACTGAAAGCCTTCAGTTTCTAAAATTTCTGAGATGTTATAGCTTTCATCAAAGTCTATCAAAATATCATTTCTAATATCAGGGAGCCCCTCAAATGATCCGAGCTCTGTAGTCCCCTCTAGTGCCTCAGTCATCTTTTCCGATATTTCATCCGGATTCTCTATACCGACCCTTTCAGCTGCTTGCTGAGCTGCCTCCGCTCCGCCCTCTTGGTAGGCCTCTAAAACTTGAGTTTGAGCTTCGTTTATACCCTGCTCGGAAACATCCCCTGCAAAGTCTTCCTCGGAGAATAAATCTATAGCTTCTACCCCTTCTCCACCCCAGTCAAATTGTATTGCCTTACCCGTAGTTCCGGCCTCTTCTGCTTCTGTAGCGGCAGAAACCGTCTCTCCCACATCAGGTGGGGCTCCTCCAGTGATGTCTTCTGAAGACTGCCCTTCTGCTGATTCACCCCCTGCTCCACCTGTAGTTGCCCCCTCTTGGCCTATCTGACCTCCACCATTCTCAATCATTGACACCAGCTCATCCGGGCTTGATGGGTGAAGCTCTTCTCCACTATCATCCAGTAGATTTATATCATCACTTTCTATGAGATTATGTACGGCTTCGGGGTCTTTTACATCCATATTATCGGTAAACATATTTACTTTAAGTTCAGGCTCACCATCTTCAAATACCATACCAACAGTAGTTTCATGACCATCTCCACTGGCCAACAGACCGAAATCTTCATATTTGAACCCTTTGGACGGATCTATACCGAATTTTTCTGATTGTAGCACTCGCCAATTGTGGATAACCTGATCATCATTCAATCCACCCCACTTATCATGAGACTCTCGTATCTCCTCAGCTAAATTTTCCTTGCCGAACTCTTCTTGTATATCGTTCACCGCATGTAAGAACCCCTCTCCTTTCTCTACCGTACCTTCAGCTACAACTTCACTTGCAGCTGATTCACTCATCTCTTGGGCTGTTTCTCTTGCTAATTCCTCAGTTGCTCCCCCTGCAGCTACCGCTTCTTTAGCTGATTGAGCCGCACCTTCTTCACTTCCAGCTACTGCTTCAGCCCCTCGAGAAAGTCCCCAATAAGCCAATAGGGAGCCGCCGGCTACTGAAAGCAAGCTTTGCCTTCTTTTCTCGGCAGACAACTCTTGAATTGCAGATTCTGATTTTCTCTCAGCTTCCTTAGCTCGCTGCTTATCCAAAAAGTTTTCAATCCGGTTTGCTGTTTCATTCTCTCTTCTAACCAGCTCTTGGCCCAACTTTTCATATAGATCCCTGTATCGGCTATTTTTGATCCTTTTAATTTTTCCTGAAGCTCGCTGAGCTTCTATCATACCCATCTTTTCTTCTATCCTATCCCTGCTCATGTTTTGCAGCTCATCTCTGGAAACATCCCTCAGAAGGCCTGTTTTTTCTCTTTTACTGAGAGACCACATTTCTAACAAATTGTAAGTTAAATCTTTACCACCCCCAAATCTCATTGCTCCGCCCAGGGCCACCATTCCAAAACCAACACCGGTAGTTGCACCTACCATAAATCCACCGTAAGTTAAGGCTATAGTAGAAGCAGTTCTTACGGAAGCTGCCCGACCGAGGAACTCTCCCGCAGCACTTAACCAGCCCCCTTCTTCATCGGGTTGTTTTTCTTTTTTCTCACCAGAAGATAAATTATAAACATTAAAGCTACCCAACCACTTCAAAACTTGGTTGGCCTTGCTGCCTACTTTCTCCAATATTCCTTGATTTTCCAGCATCTTGTCTCTTTTTTTCTCGGCTAGCTCTAGCCTCTCATCAATATCTTTTTCTATCTCACCCCCAACATACTCTGCCCTAAGCTCAAAGTACTCTTCTTCAGCCTCTTCTAACTCTCGCTTAGCTTCTCTTATTTTCTGCTGATCTTTAAATAAGCCGAAAAACTTGCCTTGCTTAGCATCTCTCAGCTTTTCTCTGGCGGCAGCGAACTTTTCTCTGGCTCGCTCTACCTCTCTTTTTGAGACAGAAGGTTCTTGCTCCTCTTCGGGTTCTCCTTCATCTCCCATAGAAACTGCCATTTCATCGAGCAGATCATTTTGGTTCTCTCTGGTCTTTCTTAAGTTATTCTTTATTTTTTCCCAGATCTGTTCTATCTCTATTTCTTGACCGTTTATTTCTACCTTATTTTTTTTGTCATCTATCTGTCTTAAATAATCTAGTGCATCCTGTGCTTGCTTTCTTTTCTGTTCACCATAATAGTTAAAGTCTGAAAATCTGGTGAGAATGCCTTGGCCAGACTCCAACAAAGTGCTATATATATCTCTTACTCTTTCATCAATATCCACCTCCCCTTCTTCTTGTTCTCCATAATACTTTTTCATTCTAGAGGTATCTACAACTTCTTTTATTCTTTCTTGTTCCTCCTCTCCTATGACATACTTTTCACCATCTTTCTTTAGTAATCCTCTATCGACTAGTTGTTCTAAATATTCTTCGTCTATCTCTGTATTGACTGCACCTTGTTTCACTTCACTGCTGGAAACTACTATACCAGAAGAGTCAAACTCAATACCACCATCTTCAACTTTAAACTCAGTAATGCCTGAGGTCGCTATTACTTTTAGCCACTCTTCAGCTTTTTGCAGACTATCTATGTCCCAACCTTCAACATCTACACTTTCTGACTCAGAAGAAGCTTCCTCGGTAGTTTCTTCTATAGATACAAGCTCTGCAAAGGCTCTATTTTTCCTTAAATCCAGTTCATTAACCTCAAACTTTACCCTATCACCCACCTCTGCACCCTCTACGTTGACCTTAAAGCCATCCTCCAAATATACTCTGCCGGTATCTCCTGGGCCAAGCTCTTCTACCTCACCAGTATAGGTCTCACCTTCTTCCACTGGAGTCTCATTCAATATCTCCTCAACATTTTCAAACTTATCTATTCTGTTTCCTACTACCCAAATTTCACCCTCTGGGACCCTTTGATGCTGATCATGACCTACCAGTATACCCAACTCAACTAACCTATCAACTACCTCATCTTCAAAATCCAGGTCGTCTTGTTCAAACTTTCCGCCCCTGTCTTCATAATGATTTTGGAGCCAGCTTAAGGCTCGGTCCAGGTCCTCGATCAAATCCTCATTTTCGCTGTCCGTTTCCTCCCCCTCTTCGCCTTCATCTTCTGGGCTTTCTTTTGAGACTAGATTTGCCCAAGCTCTTTTAGTTCTAATATTAACGTCATCTATATCTTCTATTTCATACTCTATTATATCTCCCATCTCAGCACCTTCTATAATTACCTCATATTCACCATGCTGTATTAGGCCTCTGCCTTGATGGTCTGTCTCGGAGACTCTACCTTCAAACTTTTGATTTAATTTTGGTATTTCATCCACTATTTCTTGAATGCTATCAAATTTGTCTATTCTGTTCCCCACTACCCAAAGTTCGTCATCAGGTATTCTATTGTCTCTTCTATCTTCTTCATTGCTTATTAGAATCCCATACTTGATTAGATCATCTATTACTTCCTGTTCAAAATCCAGATTATCTTTTTTAAATTTGCCGTTTACTTCTTCATGATTATCTTGTAGCCACTCTAGGGCTTGGTCTAAATCTTGTTCTACTTCTATGTCTGGACCAGTTTCTTGTGTTTGTTGGTTAGCCTCCCTTGTTGTCTCTGAAGGCAGTTTTGCAAAAGCAATACCTCTATCAGGTTTAACATCTTCAACTTCAAATTCCACAGTCTCACCTTTTTCAGCACCCTCTACAAATACAATAAAATTATCGGAAAAACGTGCTATGCCATCACCCTCCCTGCCTTCTTCTGTAATCTCTTTCTCGTAAGTTCTCCCCTCTTCCACAGGAGAATCATGTTCTTCAATAATATCCTCCAGACTATCGTGTCTATGCATAGTCAAACCATTGACCCAAACTTCACCTTCGGGTACTTGACTCTTATCTTCGTTGCTCAATAAAACCCCGTAACTAATTAATTGATTCAGCAGGTCCCTGTTTATATTTAAATCTTCTTTTTTAAACTTTCCATCTACTTCTTCATAATGTTCTTTTATATAATTGAATGCACTTTGAAGGTCTTCATTAATCTCGCTAGCCTCTGGTTGGGGAGCGGATACTTGGTCTTCATCATAATCTCTAACCTCCTGTAATTTTACTTTAGCAAAGCCCTCTCTAACAGCTGGAGACCGGCCGGAGTTGGGTTCAAAAATTTTTACATCCACTTTAGCGCCCACTAATTCTTCATCAAAATTATTTTTTCCAAACTCCTGTTGTAAAACATTTGTAGTTTCTGGGGTATTTTTAACAAGTAGCTTGTAATCTATATCTTCCAGCTCAATTACTCCATCGTTATTATCTATTGAGCCAATCTCAACATCGGTGAACTCTTTCCCTTCTTCTATTTCTTCGGGGGCATTTTCAATTTCATCCAAGGATTCTAAGATTGTTTTGTAACTCTCGCTGTGTATAACCTTTTTAAATCTATCTGTGATATAGAAATTATCCTCTTCTTGTTTTATAAATTTATTTTCTATTAATTTAGAAACAAGACCATCAAGATTCTCACTTATTAAACCCCTCAACTCTTCTACTTCTACCTTAGGTTCCTTCTCTTGGTTTAGGGTCGATTGCCTAAAGAGGTTAAGTTCTAACCAATCTGAAAGCTCTTCTCTACTGGCAAATTCATCTTGAGGCAACTGCTCAAAATGATAGTCTATGTTTGCTTCAAGCATATCATTAAGCTGTTGCTCATATTCATCTATAGTATAAGTCGCACCCTCTACTTTAATCTCCTCATTCTCTATATGCTCCTTGTGAGGGTAAATAATTTGTTTAAATTCACTGATTAAACTTGAAAGTTCGCTCACTCGTTCTCGTTCTAGTATCGGAAAGTCATTCTCGTTCTCTATATCTTCCAACTCATACTCATGCAATGATATAATATCACCCATTATCTCACTCAGTTCTTCTACCTTTCTTTCTCCCATAACCTCAGCTAACTCCGAGATAGAGAAACCTTGCGGGTTTACAACCTCTGAGATCTCAATATCCACGAAATCACCCACCTCATAATCATTATCATCAGAAAAGACATCTTTTACGATCACATTTCTGCCATTAATTTTGACTAGCCCGTCACCAGTTTTTTCTCCATCCTCTTCCAACTCTTTCACAACCCTTTGGGTATATCTTTGGCCTTGCTCAAACTCACCGGCTTCTATGACAGGATACTCGTGTTGTTCCGGTAATATGGTGGCATAGGCTACATCATCTTGGGTATTTACTCCCGTAATTTCAATCTCTTTTGTTTCGTCATAATCTGAAGGTATGGCATTTCGTATCTTTAAGTTAAACCCACCAAAGGTATTAAACATATTTAGTTCAGATTCTTCTTCATTATAAACCCCCTCTTTAAGCTCAAGCCGAAAAGTCTCGCCTTCTTCTACTGGGCTGGTGCTTTCTTTAATTTCTCCGAAGTCTTTTTCTGCTACAATCCTATATTCATCTTCTTCTAAGTCGTCATTCTCTTCTACTGATTCTAAGACACCCGCTCGCTGAAGTCTCGAGATTACTCTATCCGGAAATAAAGAAAGTTCATCCTTTTTAACTGTATCCCCTAGATTGTACTTATGGTTTTTAAGCCATCCATTTGCGAACTTAGTACTATCAATAGTTTTACCTCCTATTACCTCAGCAGAACCGTTGCTCCCGTGACCACCAACATTCGTAATTTTTATATCTACTACATCACCCTTCTCGACCCCGGCATTTATATACACCCTATTTCCAGCAGTTGTTTCTATATAGTAATCTCCATCTTCTTTCTTTTGTGATATCTTTACATCTCTTATAATGCTTCCTTCGGAAAACTCATTTTCTGTAATTTCTTCCCGAATTTCATTCGGTTCCGGGGCTGGTTCGGGCTCAGTGTCTGCATTTGAATCATCATTTAGTCCATCAGCCGCCTGCTCATGAAAGCGCTCACTCTCCTCAATGACCTCTTCTAAAAACTCAAGCTGGTCTTCATAGTCTTGATATGTACACTCTTCACTCAAGCCGTATTCCTCAAGAAGCAATTCAGGGTTATCATCATACTCTTCCATTTTTTGCTCAAAATTACTTTTTTTGTTTTTTAACATTTCCAGGCCCGCTTCATCATATATTGGCTCACTATATTCATCGGGATACCTCTGAGAATCCAACTCATGAGACTGAAGCTCACCTCTAAAGCTTAAAATCTCAGAAATATCATCGGCTACAGAAAAATCCTCCTTAGCTTCCACGATTTCTTTAAAAGCATCTAATAACTCCCGGACCTCCACTTGTCCGAGGTTATTAAACTCTACTGTGACACCATCTATATCAAAGTCTAGATCCTCTTTCTCATCTTTAGCATTTTGAAAACCTACCTCTAATCTTTCCAACCTTAGATCATCTAAGACCTCCCTTCCTATTTTTATCTCTCCTGAAGCATCTCTAGCTAATCCTATATTTGGTAATTTACTAACTACTTTTTCAGCAGACCATTTCTCCAATTTCTCTTTTATTTCTTCCTGCTCAAAACTGTGCTCTCCGGAAGTATCTATAATGCCTTTGTCTATCCAGTCTTGCTTCCATCCATTGCCTGAGTTGTAAATTTTCTCCTCCCAAAGCTCTTCCCAGCTCTCTTCGTCCAACTTCTCAAACTCTTCTGTAAGCACCTGTTTTATATCTTCTTTGGTAGCGCTATCTAAGTCAGCATCATACAAAGCTCTCAAAACCTGCTCTTCTGTCAAACTCACTTTAGTCAAACCCTCTTCTTCTGCATAATCTTCTATCCGACTCAAATCTGATACGACATAGGAGTTCTCACCAGAATTGTATTCTACTCCATTATTTCTTAGCTCTTCTAGTATCTCTCTTAACTCATCCGTATCTACTTGATTAAAATTTCTCGCAGCAAGCCCTAAATTACCAGCTACCATCTGATAGCCATTCTCTCGTTTCAGAAGCCAATCAATAACTTCAGCCTTTTTCTCAGAAGAGACAAAACCTTCTGCTTCTTCTCTAAATTCACCAGTAATTAAATCTTCTATATATTCAACGGCATCAAAGTCGTCCTCATGAGCACTCCACAAAAAATCATCTAGTGAAATACCATGGCCATCTAAAATACCCCTTAAAGTTTCACTGACTTCCGACTCATCTATCAGACCGGAAGACTCTTTAAAAGTTTCTAAATCACTTAAAATATCCCCCTTCTCTTGAGGAGATAAATTGTTTAATTCATGTTGTATAGAACCTTTTTTATCCTCTAAATTTTCTATCATAGATAAAAGTTTTATTTACTTAAATATCAAGATCGCTGACCTTATCTTTCAATTCCTGCTTTACTTGTAGCACCTCCTGTCTTAACATATCTTCAAAATCATCTATCTGCTCCAATAGTGAATTGACCTTCTGCTGGTTTTGGTTGTCTATAGCGTCTATAAACTCTTGTCTCTGCTTTTCTGAAAACTTGTCTATAACTTTATTAAATAACCGCTCTTGAACTAAATCGGTCGCTTTTCTTAAGATTCGTGCCTTCCTTTCATCATCCAATGACTCAATGCCTAAAATGGAAATTATATTTTCTTGTAATAAAGATTGAGAATCCATATCGTAAAATTAAATATTTTAAAAATTTTTGAAACTAAACTGACTCCCTAAGCTGTTCCAATTCTTCTTCTTGGGTTTGTTGTAGCCTCTCTTTCATCAAGACCAACTCTGCTGCTACTTTATTCAGTTCTTTTAAGTCCTCTATTCTCTGCTCAATCTGTTCTTGATCCTCCAGCTCACTAATAGCATTTACCTCGCTTTCTATTTTTTCTTTTACTCCCGCCAATGCACCTCCTCCTTCCAAAACAAACTCAAGCCCCTCTTGAAGTTCTCCATCACTGCTGTCTTCTCGCATATCCAAAGCTTGCAGATAAGCAAACTCAGTCTGAAGGCTGTCAATATTTCCATTCCACTCCTCGGATCGGTTGATCATATCACCAAATCTATCTCCAAATTCTCCTCTCTCCGGCATCTCAACATCATATATTTCATCTAACTCCTCTTTAAACTCACCGTCCTCATTTATCACTAATATATCTTCAAGCTCTTCAAATCTATCCCCTCTTTCTTGTTCAATATCTTCTACGGTCTCCATCTCCATCATCTCTTCCTTTACTGCAATAACAGTTCTAAAATTCTCATTGAACTCACCTATATCTACATCAGCACCTGCCTCCATTGTGTCGGGGTGATTATTAAACAACCAAGTCTCTTTCATCTGCTCCAACTCAGACAAAGTGAAATCAGAAATTCTCGCATCTTCTTCCAAGTTGAGCTCCTCTTTAACGTATTGCCAAGCCTCTTGAAATTCTTCGCTATTTTCCAGCTGATCCTCATAAATTTCCACAGCTGTTTCTTCACTTTCTTCGGCCTGCATCATAACCTCTTTAGGTACTGGAAGACTTTCGGGGCTACCTTCTACCTTGGTTAATGCGGAGGTAGGTCTTTTTATAGGAAGCTTATCTTCCTGTCCGGTAGGTGGTGGAGGAGTTGGCCCCGGACCATCAGTAGTGGTTCCTCCGCCTCCGCCGCCACCTTCATCATCATCGTCTGTCTCTTCTCTTTGTCTCCTCTCAGGTTCTATACCCGCTCCCACTTTTTCTCCGGAATGAGGATAAATATCGAAAGCAGGAAATACATTCGGGCCATCTTCAGCAGTAGGCTCAGTGAGAGTTACTTCATTCATATAGCTATTTACAGTCTCCGCAGCCATTTCAGCTGATACAGCTGAATCCGGAGTTCCTTGTCCTTGTACAGATGAGTAGATTAAAGCTTTATCACCTTGAGCTTGATCAGAACCATGTTCAACAATCTCCATCAGATCGGCTTTCAAAACAGCCTCACCACCTGGCCCTTCTTCAAAGCACATATCATATGCCGGGTGGCTTTTAGGTATTTCTACTGATCCATCCGCATCGAAAGGAATCTGAAAACGTTCTGCTCCAGAAGCTTCTTCTGGTCTAATCTCCAAGAACATCCTTCCTTCACTTAGTGCTTCATTGGGTTTACCAATAATATCAGAGGGAAAGTCAGTTTGAGAGCCTGCTATCTGTTCTCCCTGGGCATTGGTGGCAAATTCTTCCATATCGATCTTAAACTCAATATTTCCCTGACCATCAAAGCCGCTCTCAGATACTCCCCCCCAGTAGCTTCTCAACTCATTAAAATCATAAGTATCAGGAGTCTCATTTCCTAACCAAATTTTATCGGATTGATCAAGTTGATACACATCAGACATTTTATCTGATAGCTGGTCCATTTTGTCTGCTGCCGGTACTTCACTCATCTCCCATCCACCCATGATACTTTGTACATTTTCACTCATACCACCTTGGGGCACAATCCCCTCGGAACCAAGACGGTTAATGGTTTTTTGAGTTAGGGCCCCTGTTTTATGATTAAAGTCTAGTGGAACTTGATCACCTTCCGGAGTGAACAGCTCGGCCTCATGAGAGCCGGAACTGGGCTGAATATTAAAACCTTCAGGTAGATTTATATTTAATTCACCACCACTCAGCTGCATGGTTTGTGAATGATCGGGCGCCAGATAATTTATAGAGTCTTTTGCCCCACTTATCCAATCACCCATAGAATCCAATACACTCGCTGCTACAGTCTGATTTTCTCCCTGCTCCCAGCCTGCGATAAAATCGAATACACCTTGAGTTTCTGGTTCGCTAGTCCAACTTACTGCATTGGATCCTTCCCAACCCAGCTCTGCCGTCTCTGCCAGTGCGGCACCGCCGATCATACCAAAGGTGCCTGCTGCCGTAGCTTCTCGTAATGCCTTTTGTCTACGATAACTATCGAAGTGTTCTTGCAGTTCTTGCTCATACTCTGAATAGGCGGGTAAGAATCGCTCTTGATATCTGTGTTCTATAGTTTGATCGATTGTGTCAGGAGCTATGTTATGTTTTTCTTTTAAGCCTTGTTTGATTTCAGCTTTTAATACCATCAAATTTGCATGAATATCTTCAGTTTCTCTGGCTTGATAATTAATCATATTTCTGTTTTCGTCACGCTCGAATTTCTGTCTGTTTTCTATCTCAGCTAACTGCTCCATTACTTGTTCCAACTCTTCGTCAGACAGGTCACCTCGAAGCTCAAAGCTATCGTCTTTACAATATTCAGTCTGAAACCTGTCTACAAAATTTTCTGCATTTAGCATTTCTAATGAAAACTGCTCCAGCTCTTCTCTGAACTCCTCCTCTTCAACAGTCTCTTCCCCTCTAGCTTTTGCCTCCTCAACATAAGCTTGTTGTTCTTTTAACCTTTTAGAGGATTCAAAATATTTACCTACTCCAACACCAGCACCAAGCCCAACCAGACCTCCTACTGCTGAGCTAGCTCCGTAAGCGGCTCTTTGGCCTAAAAATCCTGCAGCTCCTGCTGTAGCTCCAACTACACTCGCTGCATTAACCGGAACTTTTTCTGCAATTTTTGATTTTTGTACCGCATCCACCATCTTGTCAAGCGCTCCATACTCTTCTTCCGCTTCCCGTTTAAATTTAGAAGCGGCTTCACCGATGGTGACATCCATCTGTTGTACTTGATCCAGATGAATTATACCGTCACGTACACCTTTAGCAATCTCTAGGGAGTTATCTGCAAATACGGAAGGTGGCGGTATGTCTTCATTGCCAAAATGTTCTTCCATTATGTCATTTTTTTGCTCTAAAAACTCGGCTTCGGACATATCGCCTACAGCAAAATCAGCTATTAGATCATGTATATCTTCTTTTAGTGCCTCTCCTCTCTCAGAATTTACCTCCATATACTCATCTTCTTGCAGTGCTGCTTCACCAAAATCTTCATCAAACCGCTCCATCAGAGATTTTACAGCTTTTCTATTGTCTTCTTCGTCCACTATATCTTCCTCTCTACCAGCATAAATATTGTTTTCATCTTCTTTTTGAGTCCTTGACTCCCTAAGCTCCTTATTTTTTTGGTAATTTTTACTAATACCTTCTATGAATCCACCGGCACCTGAAAAGAAAGAATTTACTACTCCTTGAGCTTCGCCAGCTCTTTCAGCAGCTCTTTTGAAAGGAAAGCTTACCGTCTTTTTAATAGTCTCCCAAGTACCTTCTCCTTCCATCTCCTGTTTTCTCTCTTCTTCTACCTCTTTTTGCGCCTCAAACCGAGCTTGTTTTTCTGCTAGATCAGAAGCATCTATGGCTTTCAGACCTTCATCCATTAACTTTTCCAATCTTTCTCGGCGTCCACCCCCTTCTCCTCCTTCTGTTCCAGTATCTGTTGTGCCTGTAGTATCTTCCTCCTCTTCTCTTTGTTTTAAAATGTCGGTTGTCTCACGTAAAATAGCTAAATGTTGAGCCAAAGCATTTTGCTCACGATCAGATAAATTCTGTAGGCCGCGATCTTGTATGTCTACGGCTTTCTTTTGGCTTCTATCACGCATCTTTTTAAGATCCTCAGTATCTCTATCTGAATAATCAAAGCTTTCCCGCATCTCCTTTACCCTCTCTTCAATCATATCTGCGATCATCTCAGCACTCAGCTCGTCTTCTATTTTTTCACCTTCTTGTTTCTGGTCCTCGCTTTCCAGGTGAGAAGTGGCTTCTCTAAGGTGGGCAAAATTTTGGGCTAAAGCATTTTTTTCTCGCTCTGATAGTTGATCCAAGCCATCCTCTCTTATTCTTTTTTGAAATTTTTGAACTTTCTTTTGACTTTTTTCTTTAATTTCTTCCAGTTCCTCCTGGCTCCTCTGTTCATAGTTCAAACCCTGCTGTATCTCATCAGCTCGAGCCAATACTGCATCCGCAAGATCTTCTGCACTAGCACCTTCACTCTCTTCCGCTTCCTTACCTCTGGAGATTTCCATTATCTCATTAGTTATTTTATCTAACCGTTTCTCGATCTCTTTTATCCCCATAGTTTCACCTTTGCTGTCTATACGGTCAGCTTCTTCTAACTTATCGAGAAGCTCTTCTTTTTGGTTTATAAGCTCCTGCAGTCTTGATTGTTCTTTTTCTGATAAATTAGCCGACCACTCCTCTCTGGAAGCACTTATAATTTTATTGGTGACTTTATCTAATTCTGACTTAATATTATCAATTTCGCTTTGACGGCTAGTATTTTCAAGTTTTTGTTTTAATTCTTCTTTATCCTCGATTAACTCATCCAGATCTTTTTCTGCCTCTGCCCCAGTTTGCTCCGAAGCAGGTTCGGCTTTGGCTTCTGGTTCTTGATCGCCCCCCTCTTGTAAGTAACCAGAGTTAGCCTCTTTTATATAACGTTCAAGTCGGTCTTGATCGAGATTTGAATTTTCAATTTTTTTATCTAGTTCCGACCTAATTTTTTTCAGCTCCTCTTCAACCTTACTAATTTCGTCATGCTCATAATCCATACTCTCCAATTCTTCACGTAATTTCAGCTCTTCCTGTTTTAGCTCAGCAATAGGTTGAGCCTGCTCCCTAGCTTCTATCTCCTCTCGTATATCATTAATTTCTCTCTGTAGCTCTTCTCGTTCGCTCTTGTCCGGTTCGATATCCTCAAGCTCTTCTAGTTCATCTTGTAGATCTTCTATGGCTTGCTGGTTAGAATCTAGTTCTTTTTTACGAGCCCCGCCCTCTATTGTAGCCTCTGGCGGGCGACCTGAAGTTTCTCTACTCATGTTATCTTTATTATTTTTGTTTACTGCCTAGAAAGATACATATTCCTAACCTGAAGAATGGCATTACTAAGGATATTATCCACACCATCTACATTTGCTTGAATAAACTCTCTAATCTCAGCTGGGTCCGGGTCTTGATCCAACAATTCATCAAACTGGTCTGTTAACCCCTCTTCAGACATGTATTTGACTACTTTATTGTTAAAAAGATCGTTTATTTCCCCCTCTATGTCATCAATCATCTGTTCTCTAACTTCATCATTTCTAACTTCTAGATCTCTTTCTTCAAAAATACGCTCCGCTGCCTCTCTAGTAGTGAATTGTGGGGGCTGTTGTGTTTCTGGGGCTGAGTTTTCAGGCATAATTTTATATTAATTTTTAAACTTAAACCTTGAGGAAATTATATCAAAATTTCAGCCAAACCAAAAATGATGCTCCTGCTTTTTCTTATACCACAAATACCCAAAACTTACAACAATACCTACAAAAAACCCGGCAATCGTGTTTATAATCAAATTCGGCTTAGTCGGGTACTCGGAGACCAACGGTGGGTTTACTACTTTCAGGTTCACTTTCTGACCGATGTAGTTGCTAGTTTGATTCAAAAGCACCTCGAGTACTTCTTTGTTCATCTTTTTTGCTTGCTTTGGCTCTACATGGTAAGTGCTTACGGTAAGCATACCGGTGCCGTAGTTTAGGCTGGCATCTACCGACTCCCGCCATAGCTTACGCCGCTCTCGCTCGGATAGACCAGAAAACTGCTTGGACAGCTTTGAATCATCCAAATTAGAGGTCACCTTGGCAAAAAAATCATTGGTCTCTACGATATTGGCCAGATTTTCACCGATCTTCTTAGCTGAGCGCATAGCGGTGTAAGCATCCAGTCCCTTCTCGCCTTTGGTTATTACTATCACTTGAGAATCTGCTTGATATCTGAGAGGAAACAAAAGCGAGACTAATAAAAATAATACAGCCGCTACCAGCCCGGTAAGTAATATTGAATTAAATCCCTCTTTGAGAATCTGCAGTGGGTTATTCATAAAATTTAATTAGTTATTTTTATTTGTTTGGTGCCTTCTTGGGATATAACCTTCAGGTTTATCGGCAAGCTCGATCCTATGATCTGTCTAGCTAGGTCTTTTGTCTTTATTGGTTTGCCGTTTATCTCTATTATTATGTCCCCACGTTTGAGCTGATCTGATTTTGTCTGGGTGATATAAAACCCGGTCTTGGTTTCAGTTCTGTTGTCCTCTCGGCTAAATCTATTTATTATTATACCTTGAGTATCGGGAAAATCATAACTCAGCTCCTCTCCACCCAGCACATCATCCATATGGGCAGATACATACCAAGAGGGTACGACCCGACCATTTTCTCCTAAAAATCCTACTAACTCCCCGGAGCTGTTTACGACCACGGAAGCATCTTTTTTATCTACAGGTAGCTTAAAGCTATAAATAGGCTCTTTTAGATTATAGACCTCTCGGGAGCCCGTTTTTTGTTTTTCATCTAAGACAAACCTCTTCCAGTCAGCTACAGTCCAAAGAGCATCGGCAGGATCGAGATCATCCCAGTCTGCAATACCGCTAACTCTGAAGTTATCCCCGCCAAGATACAAATACAGCATACCACTTTGGGGATCATAGAGCGATTTCTCAATCTCATGCACCACACCTCGATGATCCACCGCCTCCCAGCTTCTATAGCTGCCGGACCTATAGTCTGGTCTGTACGCCACTATCCAGCCGTCCGAGCTCAGCACTACACCTTGAGCTAAAACCTCATCTCTGTAATATTTACCTTCTATCTTGTTTCTTGTGTCATAAATATCGACGGTTCTCTGTTCTACCTGCTCTTTGGTCAAGGAGTCTATTTGTTCTTCCTTCTCAGTTCTATCACTCTCAATAGCA
>JBDGRJ010000002.1:38216-72615 GCA_042218115.1 Minisyncoccia bacterium
GATTGGTAGTAGTATTTATCAGATCAGGGCTGAGCCAAGCTATGGTTGAAAGTGCTGCAGCCACCCCGGACAACCCAGCTAATATTACCACCAAAAAAAGCCACCCTACTCTGGAGGTCTTATCTGACTCTTTTTTATCCGGCAGATGCGGAGCTGTGCTCATAAATTTAGATTAAATCCATCTGACAAAATACATGAATATAGAAAATAAGACGACATTACCAGCTAGAAAAAACCTTTGCTTCGACCAGATAATGCCTTTTTTCGATATATGAAATCTGATCAACAACTGCAATATATACCAAATCCAGGTAATAATCAAGCCCAAAACCAAATAACCAAAGGGTAAAAACTGGGCCGACCACATCAGCTCGAAGATTATTATAGCAACCAAAATTAACCAGATCAGAAAAGAACGGGGCTGCTTGTCATAATACAGCTGCCAGATTACTAGACTGGATACTACGAAGATAACACTTCCGATAATTGATAAACCCCAAAAAGGTATCAAATTACTAAAAAACAAATCCAAGCCAAATAATGTGGTAAGCAGCAGATAAGAATCAAACACTATCAACATCATAAACATGCGCCTCCACGGCTTATACTCTGCTATCTTGCTTAAATTCAACTTAACGGAAGCTGTAAAAACTCCACCTATGCACACAGCCGCCAATATGGCTAGCAAAATTCTTACACTCTGCCACTCGACCAGCAAATACACACCGGCAAAACCAAATACTGAATAAGATAGAGTAATCAAATATCGCTTCAGATCTGTAATATCTTCACTTTCTCGGTAGCGCCGATAAAACAACCCCAGCAAGACCCCAAGCCAACCGATCCCAACAAGTGAGAGGGCATAATAATTTGGAAAGGATGATAACAGATAAAAACCGGCTAAACTAGCAGCTCCAGATAAAAAACCATCCCAATACTTTATGAACACCATCATCTTATTTTTGTTCTGAAATTCCCTCCATTAACTTATAGAGTCTTGTGGCTGCCTCTTCTTTGTCCCCCAAAGAAGCTTTGGTCTTGCGAAATTTAATAGCCGCTTGTAGGTGGCTGTCTAAAAACTGTTTGGGCACCTTGGCCTCAAACAAAAACTGAGTAACTTTATTTATCTGCTCGTCTTTTGAGTAGTCTTTTTGTTTCAGATTCTTCTTCAGAGAATCAAGCTGAGATAGATACTTTTTCCTGATCTGTTTATTTTGCGGTTTATCTTGCTGCTCTGCTATATTCTGCTCGCTGTTGAGTTTAATTTTATTATTATCTTGCTTTGCTCTACTAGAGTCGGAAGAGCCCGAAAACAAGGATAAAAGAAACACACCGGCAGTTACCACAGCCGCTATTACCAACAACACAGCCAGCAATACCGGTATGACAGAGTTATCTTCTTGGTTTGAAAACATTTTGTTTTTTATTTAATCTGCTCAAAAAACATTTAAGATGCAGAAACCATGCTGACTCGAAGTCTTGAGCTTAGCTCACCAACGAGAGTCAGGATGGTTTCGAATCCGAGTGTGTTTTTAGAGTCCCATCGAACAGTTGAAAGTCTGTCAATAATAGTATACAATATTTGCGCTTATTAACAAATATATTGTGGCAAAAGATAAAGTCTACGCACAAAACAAACAAGCCAGACACAGATATGAAATCTGGGAAACTTATGAAGCGGGTATTGACCTAAAAGGACATGAAGTCAAAGCAATAAGAGCAGGCAATGCCAGCCTAAAAGGTGCCTTCATAACTTTTACCGAAAACGAGGCCTTTATTACCAACATGCACATAGGTCAATACAAATATAGTCGGGATATTATAGAATACAACCCCGAGCGAAAACGGAGGATTCTGTTAAAAAGAAGCCAGATTGACTACCTAAAGGGAAAAACTTCCCAACCGGGCTTGACAGCAGTACCACTTTCATTATATAATACTGGCCGACATATTAAAGTTGAAGTAGGTTTAGCCAAAGGAAAAACAGAACACGGAAAAAGAAAAGAAAAGAAAAAGAAAGATGAAAAACGAAGAGCAGAAAGAGCAAAAAAGCAACGAAGTACCAGGTATAATACTTAAGGTGTTGTTTAAAAACCAAAATAATTTTCAGCTCCCTCTTTCATACGGATTTCGAATCTCCGATTCGACCTCGGAGCGAAGCGAGAATTAGTATGAAAGACGGGTGCTGAAACACGGGGATGACCGGCTTCGATAGACGGAGCTGTCTGTATATGCATGCCGAGGTTCCAACCTCGTAAAAAGGATCAATTAAGTGCAGATAATGTACTTGCAAAAGCAGAGAAAGAGTTGAACAAAGCTCTTTCTCCTGCTCCAGCTGTCGCGTAAGCGCAACAGCTCATCGCACCCGTGATGCTCGATAGCGGACCTGCGGTGCCATAATATCGAGCTTAGGTCTGCTGGTTGTGCTAGCCAGTAGTCTGAAATCCCCAAATAGCACTCTACTGCAATAGTTTTTAGCTGCTTTCAGACTATTGCAGAACATATAAAAGCAGCTAAGCATGTAGACTATAGAGATATCTCCGTCTACACCCGGGTTCAATTCCCGGCATCTCCACTGGAGTTCGGTACCCTCTGATGACTCGCTGGTGAGTCAAGCTCAAGGCGAGTAATCAGAGGGTACCTGCACTCTTTTTTATTCATTTAATTTTAATTTGTGCGTGTTAAACCTGCTAAGACGCCCGATGATGACGACTCCCTAATCCCGGACTATAATGTCAACAGCGATATAAAAGCTAATAAGGTCCGAGTCCTGGATGAAGACGAAGAACACTTAGGAGTAATGCCTACAAAGGAGGCCTTAAAAAAAGCTAAAAAAGAAGATCTAGATTTAGTAGAGATTAACCCAAAGGCCGATCCGCCTGTAGCTAGAATAGTAAATTACTCCAGCTTCAAATATGAAAAAGAAAAGGAGATAAAAAAGCAACAAGCAAAATCCAGAGATTCAAAAGTGAAAGGAGTTCGTCTGTCTATGAATATAGGAGAACACGACAAGAAGACGAAAAGAAAACAAGCTGAAAAGTTTTTAAAGCGAGGAGACAAGGTGAAGATAGAGTTGTATCTCAAAGGACGGGAACATGCGCACAAAGACAGAGCAAAAGAAGTAATAGAAGACTTTATTGATCAGATCGAAGAAGAGATAGCTATCAAGTACGAAAAAGAGATCGAAGTAAAAAAACATAAACTAACTACAACAATCGTTAAAGATAACTAAATATTATGTCCAAGCTAAAAACCAGAAAATCAGTAGCCAACAGATTTAAAAAAACCGGAAGCGGGAAAGTGAAACGGAAGAAAAGCGGACAATCCCACCTGAAGGCAAAACAAAAAAGCAAAAAAACACAAAGTCAACGTAAGCTCGAAGATGCATCCAATCACTGCAAAAAGGCAGTGCAAAAGATGAATCCGTACTCATAAATATAAAAATATGCCAAGAGTAAAGAACAGTACTACCACAATCAAGAAAAGACGCAAGCTAATGAAGAAGGTAAAGGGCTATGAAGGGGGTCAAAAGAACCTCTTTAGAGCAGCAAAACAAGCTGCGACCAGGGCCGGTCACCAAGCTTATACCGGGAGAAAACAAAAGAAGCGAGATATGAGAAAGATGTGGAATGTACGTATCAACGCTGCAGCCAGAGATAACGGTCTAAGCTACAGTGAGTTCATCGGCCTAAAACGCAAAAAAGATGTAGAGCTAAACAGAAAAGTACTCTCAGAGATAGCCGCAGACAAGCCCGAAGTCTTTGCAAACATAGTAAACTTCGTTCAACAATAACTTTACTTGACCTGGTTCCGGTTGACAAAAACTATAAAATATGTTAAGTTTGTCAACCGATGAGGCCCCTGAATCGTTCGGCTGCGGCTGGGGTGCCCCCTCCTTCACCCATCATGCCGTGGGCCGAACGGTTCAGGGGCTTTTTTTATTTTAATACAAACCGGTGAATCGCTCTTGACAATAATATACTTATTTAGTAAAATAACTTCTGCTTTGGACCAGTAGTTCAATTGGCTAGAGCACCGCCCTGTCACGGCGGAAGCTGCCGGTTCGAACCCGGTCTGGTCCGCAAACAAAACCACCCACACGGGTGGTTTATTTAATTTATAACTTTATTTTGCTAACATAAGAGGCAGCAATTATTAATAACACCTAATTCATTATGTCGGTCGAGATGCATCAATCCTGGAAAGAACAACTCCAAGAAGAGTTCCAAAAAGACTACTTCCAGGAGCTAACAGAATTTGTAAAAGAGGAGTACAAAAACAACACTGTCTATCCAGCCCCGGAAAATATCTTTCGAGCTTTTGACGAGTGCCCTTTCAAGGAGGTCAAAGTAGTCATATTAGGACAAGATCCTTACCATGGACCCAACCAAGCAAATGGCTTATGCTTCTCGGTCAAAAGAAGCGTAAAGAACCCACCTTCGCTAAGAAACATCTACAAAGAACTAGAGGATGAGCTCGATGTAGAGCTGGACCGAACAGGAGACTTATCAGGCTGGGCCAAACAGGGTGTTCTACTGTTAAACGCCACCCTTACGGTCCGCAAAAAATCACCCGGTTCACACCAAGATAAAGGTTGGGAGCGATTTACCGACGCAGCTATAAAGAAATTATCTAAAGAAAGGGATAATCTAGTATTTATGTTATGGGGTAATTACGCCCAAGAAAAAGGGGGTGTAATAGATCAATCAAACCACTTAATACTGGAAAGCTCACATCCATCACCCTACTCAGCCAATTATAGCTTCTTTGGTTGTGACCACTTTATTAAAGCTAACGAATACCTAAAAGATATGAACAAGGAGCCTATAGACTGGACTCAAGGACTATAATCATCATTATTCAACAATCATATGAATAATTTCTGGAACTGGTGGCAGCAGATACCTGCTGACCTATCACCATACCTGCTACAGACAGAGTATTTTAGTATACACTATTATGGTCTTATGTACGTCGTGGGTTTCAGTGTCGCTTTTTTGTTGATTTATTATCGCCTCAAGTATGATGACTTTTCTTATAAATTAGAGACAATACTGGACTTTTTCATCTGGGTAATTCTTGGGATTATTATAGGAGGCAGGCTTGGATATGTGTTTTTTTACAAGCCCATATTTTATCTAAGCCACCCACTTCAGATAATAACCCCTTTCGAGCTAGCCGGAGGACATCTAAAATTGGTCGGTATCCGGGGTATGTCTTACCATGGCGGTCTAATAGGTGCGGTTGTAAGTGTGTTATGGTTTTGCAAAAACAATAATATAGATTTTTGGAAATTCACCGATCTGGCTGCTCCGGCTGCTCCTTTAGGTTATATGTTTGGCCGCATAGGGAACTTTATTAACCAAGAACTATATGGAAGAGTCACTGAAATGCCTTGGGGGATGTACTTTCAAAACCAAGATAAGCTACGCCACCCCTCTCAGCTGTATGAAGCCGTGCTTGAGGGGTTGGTAATATTTTTAATTTTATGGCCGCTGAGAAATAAAGATTATCTACATGGAAAATTCTTAGCCCTCTACATTATTTTATATGGAATAGCCCGATTCATTGTAGAGTTCTTCCGCCAGCCCGACCCATTTCTAGGTTTTATCCTGGGTCCGCTTACTATGGGACAAATACTATCCTCTCTGATGATAATAGCCGGTCTGTGGCTTTTTTATCATCGCAAAATTACACCAAGTGAATAATTTGTTACACTATCAATGTAAATTTAATCACATAATATGCCAGAGTTTCAACAAAAAAACATAAAGCAATATCTGCAAGAATATAATATAGACGAACAACAACTAACCCCCAGATTTCTACAAGACATTACCAGCACTATCCATGACCGAAACGATCTGGTAATCGAGCTGGAGAAAGAGTCAGACGAATACAAACAAGAGCAAATCATAACTGATATACAAGAGCTGGATCAAAAGATCGAGCAAGACTTCCAGGAATTTAATCAAGATAACAGCTAGATAATGAACCTAAAATTTAACCCGGTCGTTCTTATCATAAATGACGGACTCGGTATCGCCCCTCCCAGTGAAAATAATGCTGTTTACTCAGCGGACACCCCTTTTTTGGATAAGCTCTGCCGACATTTTCCAGCAATGTTGCTAGAAGCTTCGGGGCTTCAGGTCGGACTCCCAAGAGGTGAGATGGGCAACTCGGAGACGGGGCACTTTAACATCGGATCAGGAAAACTGATTTATCAAAGTTTGCCGAGGATAAATAAATCAATCCGAGAAGAAGACTTCTTTGACAAAGAGGAGTTCTTAGCCTGCAGCAAACAAGTCAAAGAAAATGATAGTGACCTACATCTGATGGGACTTCTAGGTGAAGGAGGAGTCCACAGTCACCAAAAGCATCTTCATGCACTACTTGAGTTTTGCAGCAGACAAGAGCTAAAAGAAAATGTCTACCTACATCTATTTCTAGACGGCAGAGACACGGACAAAGATGCAGGAATAGATTTTTTAGAAAATTTACTGGATAAAATGAAACAAACCGGGGTCGGAACTATTGCTTCGATGGGTGGTCGGTATTTTGGTATGGATAGAAATGAGAACTGGGACCGGATACAAAAAAATTATGAAGCCATAATGGGCAGATCGAACAATCAGTTCTCAGACCCCAAACAAGCAATAAAGGATTCCTACAATGATGAAGTATACGATGAGAAGTTCGAACCTGCCACCAGAGTAGATGGACAGGGTAATCCGGTGACCACAATAAAAGACGGTGACAGTGTAATATTTTTTAACTTCCGAGCGGATCGGGCACGACAGATGACCAAGGTTTTTGTAGATAAAGAGTTTAGTGAATTTGAGCGTAAATATAAAGATCTTGAATTTACGACCTTCATCGAATACGAAAAAGGTCTTCCGGTAAATGTAGCTTATCCGCCCGAAACGGTGGATGAGCCTCTGGCAAAAGTATTCAGCGACAACGGACTAAAGCAACTGCATGTGGCAGAAACAGAAAAATACGCTCACGTAACTTTCTTTTTAAACGGACAAATAGAGGACCCATTTGAAGGAGAAGACAGAGAGATAGTGCCTTCGCCATCAGTATCAAGCTACGATCAAAAGCCCGAAATGTCGGCTTATGAAACTACAGACAAGATGATCGACGCAATAAAACAAGAGACTCACGACTTTCTGGTTATGAACTTCGCCAACCCGGATATGGTAGGACACACAGGTAATTTTGAAGCAGCTAAGAAAGGGGTAGAGGCTGTAGATGAGAATATAAAAAGGATCACCGAAACAGCAGTTAGCAAAGGAGGGATAGTATTTATAACCTCCGATCATGGAAACGCAGAAAGTATGGTAAATCTACAAACAGAAGAAAGCAACAAGGAGCACTCAATCTACCCGGTTCCATTTATAGTAGCCAGCAAAATGCATAAAGAAGAGCAGGTAGAGCCGGCTGAAAGTTTGGATATGTCCAAATTCAAACCCAGAGGAGTTTTGACCGATGTAGCCCCAACATTACTAGAAGTAGTCGGGCTGGAGCCATCTGAGGAGATGACCGGCACCAATCTACTCAGCTAATCAAAACTGATAGTAGTTTTTACTCTATCGTACTCTTTTTGATCATTGCCTTCCATAATCAAAAACTTACTGACCGTTGAGTCTTCATAGAGCCCGGATGCCGTAGAGGTACTCTCTAAGATAAAGGTTTTATTTATCTTGTGAGCTCCAGAATCTGAGCTGGTAGTCGAGATCTCAAAACCAAGTTTATGATCTATTTTAACCTGGTCCGGATCGGAGAAAGATGACTGAAACTCAGAAAAACTTTTTTCGGTAGATGTAGTATAAAAAGAGATATATTTATCAGATGATTCATCTGTAAGCATTAAATTGTCTTTATTTTGCTCCACTTTCCACCCAAAGGGGTATTCAAAGCTAAAATCAGAGAAGGTTGAAACCGAGATAGGAAGCATTTTTTGCTTTAGTTTCTTCTGCTGTTCTTTTCTTGCTTGTGATGCTGCTTTTTTTCTAATTTCAGCAGGGTTGAAATCTTGTGTAACTTGATCTTGTTGCTTAATTTCTTTACTTAACTGACCGCTGCAACCACTGCCCATCAAAATAACAATAGCGGATATCACACCCAACGCAAGCAGAAGCAACAGTAGTTTAGAGTTTGTTCTATCGCCGGTATTGCCCAATGTATTCTCTACCTCGGTCACTCGCCTCTTTGTCTGGGTCAGTGCATCTGGGTTAAGAGAGATGCTGTTTACACCCTCTCGTACTAAAAACTCTACCAACTGTAATGAATCACTGGGAGCCTGACCGCATACACTCACCGGTTTTTCATATTTACGGGCCGAGCTGATAATATCTTTTATCATCTCTTTTGCGGCTTCATTATCCTCCTCTGGCCCACCCTCGGAGGTGCTAGACTCTTCGTCAAACCCGAATGTAAACTGATTCAAACTATTTGAGTCGATACTAACCCCATCGAACATCCTGGCAAACCGATCAGCCAGCACAACATTTGAAGGTAGCTCGCACAATACATGTATATCCAGATCATCACCGCTCTCAAGACCACACTCTTCGAGAGTGGATAGCACCTCTTTTCCTTCTTGGGGAGTTCTACAGAAAGGGACCATAATATCAATATTGTCCAACCCGAATTTTTCTCTTGCTCTTTTTATGGCTTTCGCCTCTAGTTTAAAAGCAGGCTTAAACGTATCGGAATAATATCGCCTTGCTCCTCTATGTCCAAGCATCGGGTTATTTTCCTCCGGCTCGAACTTATCTCCTCCTATGAGGTTGCGGTACTCATCGGATTTAAAGTTACTCAGTCTTATGTTTGTTTGCTTTGGATAAAAAGCAGCAGCTGTTTTTGCTATCCCCTGTGCGAGCTGTTCTATGTAATACTCCTCTTTACTATCGTAGAGCTTGGTAATCTCCTCAATCTTTTCCTTCAGACCCTCATCTTCCAGCTGTTCATAATTTAGCACAGCTAAAGGGTGTATCCTAACCTCGTCTTTTAAAATAAACTCAGTACGCACAAGTCCTGCTCCATCATTAGCATGTCTTTGTAGTTCATATGCATAGTCCGGGTTGCTGATGTTTATCATAATGTCGGTCGCGGTTTCAGTAATACTACCTATATCTCGTTTGTGCACCTCAAACGGCAGCAGATCTCTATAGATTATACCCTTGCTGCCTTCACTACAGTCTATAGTGACATCACCCTCTTGTTTTAATCTTTTGGTGGCTTTCCCGGTACCTACTACCGCAGGAGTATTCATCTCCCGAGCAACTACGGCGGTGTGATCTGTCTTGCCTCCTCTGTTTGTAACTATCGCAGAAGCCTTAGCCATCAAGGGCTCCCACTGAGCATCTGTCTCATCGACAACTAAAACATCACCTTCATTGAACTTTTCTTCATCAGGATTCTCCAGTATTTTCACTTCACCGGCACCTATCTGAGTGCCTACAGCAGTACCGTCCAGCAATACTTTGCCGTGGTGCTTGAGTTCATAATCCTCTATTATATTCTCCTGCTGTTGGGGCTCTAGAGTGTCACTGCGAGCCTGCAGCAAATACAACTCTCCATCTGAACCTTTGGCCCACTCTATTTCTTGAGGCTGATCAAAATGTTCCTCCACGATATTTCCCCAGGTTGCCAACTTTAATATATCTTCTTCGTTTATAGAAAACTGTTCCCTTTGTTTTTTCTTTACTCTCTTTTGTTTAGTATCCCTGTTTTTTCCGTTTATCAGCTTTTTTTCTTTCGTACCGCATTTTTTGTCGATTATAGCCGGTTTGCCACGTTTTAGCCCATCTTTAAATACATAAAACTGATCCGAATCAATCTTATCTTCCAGGATATACTCCCCGTAACCGTAAGAAGATTTTATCAGGGTAACACCATCAAAACCCGACTCTGGCTCTAGTGTATACATAACGCCGGAGGCACTATCCTGCGCCTCAACCATCTGCTGGACCCCGACAGAGCAAGAAATATTCAGGTGCTCTAAACCCTGATTCTCACGATAAGCGATAGATTTATCAGAAAAAATAGAGGCCATTACCTTTTTTACGGCCCGCAGTAGATACTTTTCTGTGCTAATATTTAAGTAGCTGTCCTGATATCTAGTCAGTTCCGTTTCAGATAAATTCTCTGCAGCTAAGGAAGAGCGGACCGCAACTGAAAGCTCACTGGTAGTTTCCTCTTTAAGTTTATTGAAAGATTCCTTTATATCCTCTCTCAAATCTTTTGGTGGATCCGAGTTATAAATCTTTTTTCTTATCTTTTTGCCGGTCTTCTTCAGCTGACCCTCATCATTGACATCCAAGTCCAACAGCAAATCCTTGATATCTTTTTTAATCGCAGCTGACTCAATGAACCGAACAAAAGCAGAGGTGGTAATCGCAAAACCATTGGGGACGTTGATCCCCTTATCAGTCAATTCTGAATACATCTCCCCAAGAGGTGCATTCTTGTGCCCCACTTCCTCTTTATCATCAATCGAAATTTCCTCAAACCAGAGTACGTTTTTATTGGAATCCATAAAATAAAAAATTCTAAGCTAAGGGGCTGTCTTTAGTCTCAGACAGGCCTTTATTATTATATCATCTTTTCACTAAAACAAAAAAAGCAGTGATTAAGATCGATGAGATGCTTTTTTTACACGGACTCAAATAACTTCCGAGTGGCTGATCATTTAGCTGTAGGTTTCGGCTCGTAGGATATTCTGCACCTACATAAATATACAAACTTTACAGTCTTATATTTATATCTTTTTCACCTCTAATATATTAATATTACCTTCCTCTCCTACCGGTTCCCCGGCAATAAAGATTATTTTATCACCCTCTTGTATCATTCCTCTCTTCTTTAATTCTAATTTAGCTCTATCAATAATCTCATCAAGAGAGCTACATTTTGGCAAAACAAAAGGGGCTACCCCCCAAGAAAGATTGAGTTGTTTTTTTACCCTCTCTGTATTGGTGGCTACCGCTATCGGCAGCTCGGGACGGCAGCGACTTATAAGCCTGCCGGTATGCCCCGAAAGAGACGCTGCTAAAATTAAAGCAGCATCGACTTCTTCGGAGATTATCTTAGATATATTTGCCAAGGCCTCATCGGTCTCTAGTACATCTTCAATCAACTTGGAAGGAGGAAGATCATCATAATGAGATTGTTCAGTCTCTTGGACTATTTTACTCATAATATCCACTGCCTCTATTGGGTATTTGCCGCTGGCACTTTCACCTGAGAGCATAACAGCATCAGTATGGTCTATCACTGCATTGGACACATCGGAGACCTCTGCTCGGGTAGGACGCGGGTTCTCCTCCATTGAGTCTAGCATCTGAGTAGCTACTATTACCGGTTTTGCCTCTTGGATTGATAACTCTATCAGCTCCTTTTGCTTTAGTGGGACCTCCTCTGGTGGAATCTCAATGCCGAGATCACCACGAGCAACCATTATCCCATCCGCTGTTTTTATGATCTCTTCTATATTCTCCAAAGCTTCTCTGCGTTCAATCTTAGCTATGATTCTTATCGTCTGTTTTTGATCTATATCCAACTGTTGTTCATATTTTCTTATCAGTTCTCTAGCATCTTTAATATCCTCTGCGGCTCGGACAAAGGAGACCGCCAAAAAATCTACATCATTTTTCACTCCAAACTTTATATCTTCCTTGTCTTTGTCGGTTACGGCCCGCACAGCCAATTTCGAGTCCGGGGCATTTATACCTTTATGAGAAAGTACTGTTCCTCCAGCCTGGACCTCTGTCTTTATTTTAGAGTCTTCCACTGATGTGATTTTCACTATAATTTTACCGTCATCTATCAATAACCTTTCTTCCGGTTCCACATACTCATGTAGATCACTATAATCTATAGGAATATCACCATCGCTATAATCATCTAAGTCGGTATCAAAAACAGCAGTACCCCCTTCTTTTAGCTTAGCTCCTGAGTCGGGCATATTACCGATACGTATCTTTGGCCCTTGGACATCCTGCATAATGGCTATCGGTTTATCTTGACGTTTAGATACTTCTCTAATATTATCGATCAAGTTCTTATGGCTCTCATATGTACCATGAGAGAAGTTCAGCCTCGCTACATTCATACCTTTTTTCACCATTTGATCCAATGTTTCTTTGTCTTTACTTGCAGGGCCTATGGTACAAACTATCTTGGTCCTTTTTTTCATTTTATGAAATTATAAATCACTAGGCATTTCCTCCAACGTCACATTGATATTTTTTATCTCACCCTCATGCAACACTTTTAGCTCAATTTCACTGCCTACTTCTTGTTTACTGATCATTGTTCTTAGAGTGGTAGAGCCTTTGAGCTTTTTTCCATTAACCTCCAATATAATGTCGTTCTCTTCCAGTCCAGCTTTATCAGCAGGTGAACCTGGAATCACGGCTAGCTCTTCTCGGGAGTCTCCTCTGATTATCAAAGCGCCATAATCCCGTTCTAGATTATTCAGCTGGGCTATGCGAGGGTTGATTTGTATATACCTAATACCCAGCCAAGGACGGACTATCTTGCCCTCATTTATCACGCTTTTAATAGTGGACTTAGCTTGATTTATAGGAATAGCAAAACCTACCGATTGACCCTGCTGGGATACAGCAGTATTAATACCTACTACCTCTCCGTCCAGGTTAAGCAGCGGACCACCTGAGTTACCGGGGTTTATCGCAGCATCGGTCTGAATTGCTTTATCTATCACTCTGACTCTACCCTGAGAGCCTCCGGCTTTAATCCTCCTTCCGATACCGCTTACTATACCTCTGGTGACCGTATTCTCAAACTCGGATAGGGCATTTCCGATAGCTATCACTGTCTCTCCTCGTTGTAGCTTCTCCGAGTCCCCTAAACTGAGAGTGGGTAGTTTTTTGTCGGTATCTATTTTCATCAAAGCCAAATCCAACAACGGGTCCTTTGCGATTACCTCAGCAGAGTAGCTGTCACCGCTGGCAAGCTCGACTTTGTAGCTTACATCGCGGTGATTTACTACATGTTTGTTGGTCACAATCACCCCACTGGAGTCGACTATAAAACCACTTCCGCCACCTACTTTTACCTGCTCCTGATCAGGTTTCGGTCTACGCTCGATCTCAAAATATCTACGAAAAGGTTCGGGAATTCTCTGCCTGCTATAGCTTGCATCACGAAGAATAGAGATATTGACTACCGCAGGATTGGACTCCTGCACTACGTCAATAGTGGCCTGTTGTAGTGTTTTTCTACTGACACTATCTTCCTCCAAACTGGCTTGTTTATCTTTTGGCTTCTCGATCTGTTGTTTTCTCTGAGGTTCTTTTTTATCCAAATCAAAGAAAGGAAAAGAGAAGTTTTGATTAGAATAGCCCGCCAAAAGAAAAGAAGACAAAACTAGGCCAAGAGCTAGCACAACCAACAGAAAAGAGCTAGCAAAGGATAAAACACTTTGTTTTGCTTTATCCATAGTGTTTTTATTAACTTATATTAACTTAAAGACTTGATCTCACTTTGAAATTTATTCACATCTTCAAACTCTCGGTAAATAGAAGCAAAACGAATATATGCAACTTCATCGAACTCTCTTAAATGCTCCATCACAATTTCTCCTATCTTTCTACTTTTAATCTCATTACCGGAAACACCCTGCACATCACGCTCTATCGACCTGATGAGCTGGTTCAGATCATCCTTATCATAGTCACGCTTGGTCAAAGCCTGGAGTATGCCTTGCTTTAACTTCCTCCTGTCATACTCTTCT
The DNA here is from genome assembly GCA_042218115.1 of Minisyncoccia bacterium. GTDB lineage: Bacteria > Patescibacteriota > Patescibacteriia > Magasanikbacterales > UBA922 > JBDGRJ01. Next base: position 51,985 of record JBDGRJ010000002.1, read on the forward strand.
TTTGTGCCGTCGTTTTTCTCTACTATTAAATTTAATAATTTAGCCTCTTCATGGGTGGAAAATCTGTGTCCACACTGCTCACACTCCCTTCTCCTTCTGGTGGTCATACCATTATCTTTGATCCGAGAATCTATAACCCGGGTTGTTTCAGAGGGGCATACTGGACAATACATGCACTCAATAAAGAATTAAGAATCCATACGCTTACGAATGAAGGCCGGGATCTCAAGATCACCGTCTTCATCATCATCTTCACTATCATCCGAGCTGGATGTCTGTCTTTTTTGTTTGTCTACAGAAGAATTATTGGTCTGAGGTTCACTATCCGATACCTGATCCTTCTCGGAATCTCCGGCTACCTCTCTCTTATCGAAGCTTGGTGTATCAGATTGATCCTCAGTATCATCTTTTGTGTTTTTCGGTTTTTTTGCCGACTCATCAGCTGAGCCATCCAGCTCATCTTTTTTGTACCCACCTCTTGGTTGTTTATCATCTTTAGTTTTATCTTTTTGTCTGGAGAATCTTTGTGTACGCTGATTATCTCTCCCCGGTTGTTTTTGTTTTGAGCTTCTGGGGGATTTGACCTCATCATCTTCATCATCAAAACCGGTGGCGATTACAGTGATCCTAAGATCATCCTCCATTTCTTCGTCTATCACAGCCCCGAAAATAACTTGGGCATTATCATCGGCGGACTCGGTGATTACCTGAGCTGCCTCAGAAACTTCTTGCATAGCCAGATCTTCACCACCGGTAATCGAGAATAGTATCCCTTCGGCACCATCTATAGAAAGCTCAAGTAGTGGGCTGGATACGGCCTTTTGGGCCGCTTCTATCGCCCTGTTTTTGCCGCTCGCGGTTCCTATGCCCATCAGAGCCGAGCCTCTGTTTTGCATGATAGTCTTTACATCCGCAAAGTCCACATTGACCAAACCGGGCACCGTTATCAGCTCAGATATTCCCTGAACACCTTGGCGCAGCACATCATCCACTATCTCAAATGCGTCGACTAAAGAAGTGTCTTTGTCTATTACATTTAAAATTCTGTCATTGGGAATGGTTATTATTGTATCCACATTCTCGGATAGGGTTTCATTTGCTTGTTGGGCTATCTTTGCCCTTTGTGGTCCTTCCCAATCGAATGGTTTAGTGACCACTCCTATAGTTAATACCCCCATATCTTTGGCAATTCTAGCTATTACCGGGCTGGCTCCGGACCCGGTACCGCCTCCGAGACCACAGGTGACGAAAGCCATATCTGTATCTGACATGGCCTCTCTGATCTCTTCCTCCGCTTCTTCAGCGGCCTTTCTTCCCACTTCCGGGTCCATGCCCGCACCCAGACCTTCTGTCAATTCTTTTCCTATGTGTAGTTTATTTTCTGCTTCATTGTTGTGAAGAGCCTGTACATCCGTATTCATCACCCAAAAGTCGACTCCTCGAACTCCGGTTTGGACCATCCTGTTTACTATAGAGTTACCAGATCCTCCTACTCCTACCACCTTTAATTTTGCAAAAGTTTCAATTTGAGGTTTTACTTCCGGCATATTGTATACTTATTTTGTTCAAGATAAAGACGTAATCGTACCTTGGTTATAGTTTACTTTTTTAAAAAGTAGCTGTCAAGACAGCTAAAATAGTCAGGGCATCAGAGTTTTGAACAAATCTTTTATACGAGTAAAGGAGTTTGAGAATAAATCAAATTTAATGCCGCTAGATTCTACCTCTTCTAGAGTAGCACCCCACTTGATCAGACCTATAGCAGTAGTAAAAGAAAGATCGTTAGCATTTTCAGTAATACTAGAGACACCCTTAGGATAGCCCAACGATGCAGGCAGCCTTAGCTTATCTTTGGCTAATTCTTCAATGCCTCCTAGCTTTGCCCCTCCTCCGGTAAAGACTACGCCGGCAGGAAGCAGCCCGCTTTTTTGTGCGTCTTGAAGACTGTCATCCACTCTTTCAAAAATCTCCTCTGTCCTAGCTTGTATTATCTTGGCTATATATTCTCTGGAGACCATCTCCGACTCCTCAGCTCCTACTGTAGATAGATCCACCTTCTCCTCTCCATCGACTTCTCCGGGCAAACAGTAGCCGTAATTTATTTTTGCTCTCTCGGCTACATCGATCGAGCTGCGAAGGCCGATCGCCAGATCATTGGTAATATGTTCAGAACCTATGGGTATCGTATCAGTATGAATGATATCTCCGTTCTCATATACCACCAATGAGGTTATCGAGCCCCCGATATTGACCACTGCTACACCTAGATCTCTTTGCTTCTCTGTGGTCACCACATCGCCGGCTGCCAAAACGGACAGCACAAGATCATTTATATCAATACCGGTTCTGTAAACTGCTTTAGAAATATTATTTAAGTGTGTAGTCAAGCCGTGAATAATCTTAGTTTTCACCTCCAGCCTTACTCCGGTCATTCCCACCGGATCTTTTATTCCTTCTTGTCCGTCCACGGTATACCTTCTGGGTATTACATGAAGCATTTCATAATTTAGAGGGGGCGCCACTGTACGAGCAGCCTCTACAGCCCGATCTACGTCTTCGTGTGATATCTCCCCATCCGACTTTGCTACCGCTATTACCCCTTTGCTTTCTTTTGTCTTGATATCCTTATCAGAAAAACCAACCCAAGCATCTTCTATCGGGATTCCTATCAACCTCTCAGCCTTCTCCAGCGCCTCAGAGATAGAAGAGACCGTATCTTCTATACTATTGACTACACCTTTGGATATACCTTCAGAAGGTGCCTCTACTGCGCCGATAATCTTCAAAGAGGGTGAGTCGGACTGATGATCGATCTGTCCGACTGCTACTCTAATAGCAGTAGAACCTACATCTATTCCCGTGATTATGTCTTGTTCACTATTTTTACCCAGCATAATAAATAATAGGTTTTACCTTATTATTGTACCATTATTAAGACAGCTGCTCAATTATATACGGATAGAAAATCATTATTCCAACAATCGCAGCGCCTATAGAGATGGTCAACACCACAGCTGCCATCAAATCTTTCACTACTTTTACTTTTTTATTAAATTTTGACTCTACCAAGTCAGTAAAATGTTCAATAGCTGTGTTCAAAAGCTCAAAAGACAAAACTAAAAAAATAAAAGTAATAAGTATTACCCGCTCGATAAAAATCAGCTCAAATATATACATCAAAGCCAACACTAAAATTCCAGCTAAAATCTTTATCTTAAAGTTCTGCTCATTCAATACAGCGTGTCTTAGGCCTCTATAGGCAAACCTGAAACTTTGAAGGAATCTGGACAAATTCATACTGAAATATTATCTAGCAAATCTTCCTGCAGGGAGTACATCTCTTCGGCCTCATCATTTTGTTTGTGGTCATATCCCGACAGATGAAGCACACCATGGACCAACATCCTCTTGAACTCATCTGTTGGGCTCACACCATATTCTTTGGCCTGCCTCTTGACTTGAGGGGCGGAGATAAATATATCCCCATAATCTTTTGATTCTCTGCTAAAACTATCACCTTCCTGCATAGAAAAAGAAAGCACATCGGTAGTAGAATCTTTATCTCTGTACTCTCGATTCAGCTCTCTCATTTTATCATCGCCGATCTGATGCACGCTTACCAACCCTGTCTGATCTAGCTGCTTAAAAACCTGATTGACGATTGAACTAATCTCTTCTTCGCCCACTATTGGCTGGTCAACCTCAATAAAAATATTACATTCCATAGCTTTCAGTTAACTACTAGAGTTATTTTCAACTGTGGTAGTAGTCTGTTGATTTGTCTCTGTAGTTGTAGCAGCCTCCTCGCCCTCTTGATCATTATTCTGATCAGTCGTGGTCTGGGTACCGGGAATCACATTTTGCGTTCCTAGAGACTGAGATTCACCTGATATTCTAAAGCTCTGATACATCATTTTCATAACCTCTCTGAACGGTATCTGATCCTTGATTCCCGGGTTGTAGATCAGGACATAAACATTATCCGAGCCGGGAAAGTAAGCTACCAGGTGATCACTCCGGCGATAACCTTCGATACCAAACTTATTCTCAAACTGCTCTAAATCAGTTCTGCTTTGACCTTCCACTTTACGGTTGAACCACTGGTCAAAATTCTCATCTTGCTGCTTTTCGACTGAGCGGATCAATATATAGTCACCGGTAATAGCATTAAACAGGACCTCTCTTTGGTCCTGATCTACTGAGTCTACCTCCCAATCAGATGGATAATAGAGTTGATATTCAAACACAGGATTTTCGTAATCACTCACCAGCTCCGAATCTCTAAGTTCTGCAGGTGATTTTCCGTCCGGGTGATATAAGTTTCTAATCTCTTGTCCGTCAAAATAACCGTCCTCATCCGTATCCCAAGTACCGCTGTCAGTACCAAAAACCTCTTCTTCATCATCAGTCAAATCATCCGAGTCCAGGTCAGTGCTGTCTGATAACAGCACATCAGGGAAACGTAGTTTTTCTGCCACATTAGGGATAGTAGTCGTAGAAGCTTCATCTTCAGTGGTAGTTTCGGATTCTTGTGTAGTTGTCGGCGTAGGCTCAGTTGTAGTTGTCGGCTGAGGCTCCGGCTCCGTCTCTTCGGGCTCAGGTTCAGGCTCGGGTTCCGGCTCCGGCTCTTGTTGTTGCTCGTTTTGTTGTTGAGCTTGTTGCTGGTTCTCCTGAGCTACTTCTTCAGTAAAGGGAGAACCAAAATATCCTATGGTATATAGATAACCTCCAGCTACAAGTAAAAATAATAGAAGCAGTCCGCCGACTGCTCCCGCTATCTTGAGCCACATAGATCCAGAGGCAGAGCCTCCGGAGTCAGACGCCCCTTCAGGTTGTTCTATCTCTTGTTGTTGGTCTTGTTGCTGCTGTTGTTGTTTTTGTTGTTCTATCTTCTCTTTTACTCTTTCTCTAGCCTGCTCCTTCTCTTCATATACCTGAGGATTTTTACCACCATAAAAAGAATCGGGAATGGTTCTAATCTTGGAGTCGGTGCTTTCCTCCTCTTCTTCAGCGCTTTCTCCTAGCTTTACAGGCTCCGCTTGATGATTGTCGCTCTCATCGTTATTGTTGAACATGAATTATTTTTCAGTATTAGTTGGTGGCTCAAAAAGCTTACCTTCCCCTTTCGGATTATATCCCGACTCTACCTCTGTTCCATCTTTGTAGCCATCACCGTCTGTGTCTGGATCTAATGGATCAGTCTTCCAGTTCAACACCTCAGCTCCGTCTCCAAGTTTGTCTCCGTCTGTATCCCAGTTATTAGGGTCTGTACCTAGCTCTTTTTCTCGGCTATCTGAAAGCTGATCACCATCAGTATCCACTTTGTCCCCAAATAGAATCTCGTCAGCTTTCTGTGTCTTGGTCGCAGACTCCTCCTCTTCTGTTGTTTGTTGGTCTTGCTGTTTTTGTTCAGTAGAGGTCTGCTCTTCCGGTTGCGACTCTTCTTGGGGTTGTTGGTCCTTCTCGGACACGGTCTTGCCAGTAGTATCTGTCGTGCCTTTAAACTTACCAGTATCTTCTGTGGCGATAAAAGAGGAGTAGACCCAAAAGCCACCACCCCCAAGGACAATCAAAATTAATACCACCCCCACTGCTATCATTATTTTTTTGCTCAGCTCAGGCTTGGTTACCTGAGATCCAGCAGCCGCCCCCGGGCCTTTGGCTTCCGAAGCGGCAGGTTTGGGCTGAGACGAAGAACCGGAATCACCCTTTGCTTCTAGCTTTCCCGCCTCTATGGCCGTATCTCCCGTATCAACACCAGAAAACATATCGTCCGGCTGCTGCCCCTCATTTTGAGGGCTAGATTCAGGCTGATTTTGATCTGACGAGGGCTGGGCCTGTTTGGAAGCACCTCCCTGGTTTGCTGCTGAGCCCTGAGATGAAGATTGCTCCTGGGTGTCAGCACCTTGATTTTGGGGGGTTGGTTGAGCAGAAGATTCAGAATCAACATTGTTAGCTGAAGGTTCAGAGTTTTGAGTTTGTGCAGATCCACCTTGATTATCGGTATTGTTATTTCCCTGCTTTGGCATCTGACCATTTGTATTGTCGTCTTCATCGGTAGGCAGGCTCTGAGGTGGTTTGCCTTGTTTTGGGTCTTGGTCGTCAAACATGGTTATTATAGTTTATGTTTTTATTATTATCTCAAGATTGACGGTTAGTTTCAATCTTTTAGCTTGCCTTCTCCGGTCGGGCTGTAGCCGGCATCGACTTCAGCTCCGTCAGCATACCCGTCACCGTCAGTATCAGCGTCTTTAGGGTCGGTACCATATACTTTTACCTCTTGCTTATCATTCAGCTTATCATTGTCTGTGTCCGCTTTTGTAGGGTTAGTCTCATATTGTTCTATCTCTTCTTTGTCCGATAGACCGTCTCCGTCCGTATCCGCCTTTATCGGGTCGGTTCCATGCTTTTGTACTTCGAGCTTATCATCGAGACCATCCTCATCAGTGTCTACCTTAGTCGGACTAGAACCATACTCTTGGACCTCTTTACCATCCTCAAACCCATCTCCATCGGTATCCGCCTTTGTCAGGTCGCTATCGTGAATCAGCACCTCTTCCCCGTCTGTAAGCCCGTCTCCGTCAGTATCCGCCTTTGTCGGGTCGGTATTATATTGTTCTACCTCTTCTTTGTCATTTAGGGAGTCTCCGTCCGTATCATAGCTGTTTTGACCTGTACCCAGCTCCTCCTCTTTTTTATTAGTTAGTCCATCATCATCCAGGTCCTTGGAGTAATACTGGCCTTTTTCTTCAGCAAGCTCTTTTTTCTCTTGTTCTGTCATTTTGGTCAGATCGACCTGTTGCTCTTGTTGCTGTTCAGCTTGCTCTGACTGTTGCTTTTTTGTAGTTTTCTCTTTTTGTGGAGAGTCTTTAGTGAAATAGAAATAATAGATCCCCGCTCCAATCAATAGAAAAGCTAATAAAGTCACCGCAGATAATATCCCTATTGTGGTTTTTTTATTTAACTGCATAGATAGAAAATTAACAACGGACTATCTGCTTATCTAAAGCATGCTCTTTTATACTGCAGAATCTGGTGGTTATTTTGCCGTGGTTGTAATTTTTAGGTCTTTTTGGTAGCTGATCTGGTTCTTTGATTTCAAATCCAGTAGGTTTTAGCTTACGGTTTCTCTGTGTGTCTATATGAACCAAAGTATTACCAGCTAAATCTGTAATCTTGTACCCATCAGCACCACTAGTTGAGGGTATAATATTCAGATTAAAAACATGCCAAAAGGGGGCTCTTGGGTTTTTACTCTTTGTTGCTTTGTTAATCTTGAATCTTAAGGTGGGTCTATATATAGAGTGAAAGCTATCCTGATTTTCATGATAAGTATAAACCAAAATCTCTAAATTACCATCCTGAAACGGCTGCATCGGCTTACCAATGGCCGTAACATAAAAAGGTATTCTCTTATCGGCTGTACCTGCTATAGGCCCTCTATCTCCAACCTCTATAGTCATTGACTGTATAGCATCTCTAGAATTAGAACCAATATTATGAATGGCAGTACCGAATCTAGTTTTGTTATCTTTATCTTTTACTTTTACATTATACTGCGGTCTCCAATAATCTTGAATTTTAGCCATATCAGATGTAAGACTCATTTTGTTCTTCAAGGTTTTAGAAAAACCATAGATTTTCCTCTTTGAAGAGGAAACAAATACATGCCCACCAAATTTACCCATACTATTGCGGCCAAACTTTTTACCCTCTTCATCGGTCCACTTTACAACAACTCTAATGCTTTTGGGTGGCACAGGTGGTGAGGCTATCACAGTATTTCTAATTGAGCCCTGTTCCCCATTGACATCATATTCAAACAGGTCTCCATGTTCTCCAACATTGTCGGAATCGTCTATTTTTTTTACATAATCATCTGGATTTTGAACTCCGTCTACTAAACCCCTATTAAAGAATAATTTATATTCACTCTCCTTCTTATTTTGATTGTCAGGATTTTCTTCATTACACAGCTTGTTGCTCTCTATTGATTGATCCTTAGCTGGAGTCACTCCATCACCCTTTAGTCCTTGGCCTTTTGTAATAATGGTGTTATAACTTGATGGATTAACCCAACTATTGTCTTCCTGGGCAAAATACCTCTCTCCCAAAAGCGGGCCAGCGTGTCGATCCTTGTCAGGCTTAAGCTTAGTTTTCAAATTTTGTGGAGGGTTTGGTCTATATAAAGTGACCTTAGCTTGTTTGTCTTTATCATTTATATCTTTCTTCCCCCAGTCCTTATTATTTTTTTCATTACCAGCGATAAGAGGATTCAAGACTGAGATTTTAGGTATGGCATTTCTGGCTTGGTATCGCACACACTCAGCACAATTTTTCTGTAAGTTTTTACATTGGTTAGAACACTCAAATGAGCCTTTATCCACGCATAATCTTTTACTGGCAGAACCACAAGTCCGGTTCCAGAGTCGCTTTCTATTTTCAATAATTCCCGTCATGTCTTTTTTATTCTGTCTACCACTAATTTGCTTTTCTATTAGATCTTTAATTCTTGAATTAGGTAATTTTTTATTATTACAATCCTGATTAGTATCACATGCTATTTTGGAAGAAATATCTGGATATGAACCTCTAAAATTAACATTACAAACCCTACTCAGAACATCACCTTCCTTAATCTCACAAGATTCATACAATGGATTACCTTCCGTGGAGGTGCCCATCCGATCAATATTACCATTACCACAGAAGCTATTCGGATCGACAGTCAACACATTTTGACAATCAGCAGAACAGTAAGTGCAAGACTCACCGTACTTTGGGTCACACCTCAGCCCATTTCTTTTACCTTGATCACAGGCCTCGCCCTCATCTACTACTCCGTTGCCACACTGAGGTTTAGTTTCTTTTTCAACTACTTTTTCGTTTATAGTGCAATCATTTTTACACCTATCACTATTGTCATCATTCCCATCATCACATTCTTCTCCTTGATCTTCTTGTACAATTCCGTCACCGCAATAATTTCCTGCTGATTGGCAATTTGCGGCACAAGAGTTAGATTTATCGTCAGCATAATTACTACATGGATTACCACCTGTGGGAGTTTTATCTGAGTGAACGCAAGTATTTCCAACAGTATCACAAGCCTCTAACCATGGCTCATCCGGATCTTTTTTTCCATTATTATTTTTATCCACAAAATCTAACTTACCATTGCCACAAAACTGAGGGTGACGGTCAGCGCATTTATTCACCTTTGATAAGCCTTTTTTATTTACAACTTGGCAGTACTCATAATTATTATTCTGCTTACAAGAGGAATAAGGAGAACATTTTTTGGGTGTGGGAGTTTTTGCATTCACAGTCTTAGTCTGTTTTTCCTCGCAGACACAATTCTTTTTAATAACCCTAATCTTGCAATTAAAATCTTCTGGTTTGGCGGTTTTGCCTATAGGGGTATTTAATATTCTAGATAAACTTGAAAGTATTACATTCAATTTACTTTTTCCTTTTTTGTAGTAATAATCCTTTGAAAAGCCTACACCAAGTTTACATGTAACCCTCTTAACCTTCTGATTATTGCTACAACCAAACTTATCTCTGTCCAAAGGAACATTTTTACAGGATTTATTAAAAGCCTTTACATTTGTATAGCCTTTAGCTGAAACACTTAAATCATTCATATCAAGGCACATGTAATCCCTCTTCTGTTTGATATAGTTATTCTTAATTAAATCATTACTATCAGGCCCAGCACACTGCCCATACTGCCCATTCAGCTGTCCGTCATCACAGTTCTCACTACCTTCTATAATCCCATTTCCGCAGGTCGCACCGGTTTGACATTTAAATTTGTTATTCCAATCACAGCTATTAGTACACTTTTTAACCCAGTTTCCCTGGTCATTGTTGCAGCTATTGCTGGTCAAGACTGTCTTACCCGGTGGGTCACAAGCTTCTCCACCTTGAATTACTCCGTCACCGCACTGGCTCTTGCTGAACAAGTCAAATATACCGCTTGCTTGCTGCCATCTAGTGCTCGAGACATTGTTTAGATTCACTACATCCTCCAATCCTTCATCAGCTACTGCGGATCCAGCCGGTATTATCAACAGTGCTAATACTAAAGCCGATAGAATTTTAGTGGTGTAGTTACTCATGACTTATGGTCTTAAGAACTCAAAGTCGGCAAACAGCTTGTAATCACTTGTAGAAGTATTATATCTATACTCATAGAATTTGGAAAACTCAGGATAGTGGAAAGTAGAGCTGGCAGGGTTCCAACAGGTAGACGGATCAATATCGCTGGGATCACCGCTGCTGATGTCACAACCAATCATTCGGTTTATAGGGTCGACAGGGAACCCGGGAGAGCCCGCTTTTTGGCTCAGTGTCTGCCAAGAAGGCCATTTGCTGTTGGTATAGTGGGGAATGTAGGATCCGGCTCGCAAAGGTACAGCACCACCTCTTTGCAGCGAGGTCTCGATCTGACGTAAATCTTTCAAGCGGCTCCAATCTCTCTTTAGCTTTTCTTGGGTGTTGGCACAATAACCGTTGGTCCAAATCAGATCACCAGCTTGTGTAGTGCTTAGATCCTTTAATATCAGTTTGAGACTGCTGTTTTTGGGTAACTCACTCCTGACATTATCGAACGGCTGAGAGTTTTTAGAAGGAAGGTTTTGTTTTATCTCATTCTTTTTTGAAGATATATCTTGATAATCTTCATTCAAAGCCTCGACAAAATCAGCTAATGTAGTCGTAACAGAGTTTACATCTTTAGTTATCTTCTGTTTATTCTGGTTAGCATCATCTATCAGATCATTAAGTTCTGAAGATTGCAAGACAGCATTTGCTTTAGCTGTTAGCTCACTCTTTTGCTCCAACTTGGGCAGTCCCCTGTTGTCCCGACAATCGAAGTCCGTACTGCAACGAATATCTACAGTCTGATCCAGCTTATCCTCTTTGCGTACTGTCCACTTACTGCTGCCTGTGCTTTCATTCATACACTGATTCGAGTGCTCTAAATTTGTGTTGAACCTTAGATTATTGATAATTTTCTTTAGCACTTCTTTGGTATCTTCATCCGCGTTCCGGTTTATGCTGAAGTTGTATATATTATGGTACACCTCATAATTTACTCTGTTGGCTTGGGTCGTAGAGTTGGTTACATTTAGTGCGCTTATATAATACTCCGTTCCATTGGTAATACCACGATAATCGTCTACATTAATATTTCTGAAGTTTAGTGAGGTCTGGAAATTATCTCGGTACCACTGAGCCACCTCCTTCTTTTTGGGATTGTTAAATACCTGCACTCCAATAGCGTCGCTGTTCTCATCAGATAAGAACAGCTTCTTGTCCAGTACAGCCCTTCTTACAGAAGGAAGCGGGATACGAGGATTGCTTTTTTGCTCTACATTCAAAATTTGTACTCCGCCACTGTCAAAAGTATACACATAATTTCCTAGTTTATCTATGTTAGCGCCTATCATAGGTACTTGATTTTGATTTGTCCGTCCCTCGATCTCTGCCTGAAACGGGCCGGGCATATCTACTATTTGCAGCTCAGAGCCGGTAGAGACCATCAGATAAAGGCCCATAGAATCGACATCCGAGATCCCGGAAATATTGATCGAGTTGGTACTTGGCGGGATATTATCCGGATCCGAGATATCGAACGAGTCTACTCTTGAGTTTCCGACCGCGACAGCTAGAGTATCACCCAGTATCTCAATATGAGAAGCATTGCTTACAGAAATACTAGAAAAGCTGTTAGTAATATCACTACGATCAGCTACTGTAATATCATCACCGGACCTGAATGCGATAACATTATCGGATATTTCTATCTCACCTATAGAACTATTGGAGAAAGTATTCTCTACCTGTGGATCCGTACTTGTGGCAATATCGACCTGCAGGCCATTATTACTTGTACCCAGATAGAGTTTATCGTTGTCAATCTCAACTTCTCTTATGTTAATCGGACCGGCACCTTCTATCTTTATCGGCGAACCACCTACTAGAGTTAGTTTTCCATTGCTCTCTATGTTATATATCTCAACCTGATCAGAAGAGCCGCCTGAGAATGCGTATAGGTATCTGCCTGAAGAGATCAGATCACCTACATCACTGAAGTTGGAGGTGACGGTCTTCATCTGGATCGGATTTCTCTTTTTGGAGATATTATAGGTAGAAATCTTCTTCCCGTTTACTAAATAAAGATAATTATTATCAATCTCAATATTATTAGCAGTGGCAGTTATCTTACCTCTTGAGTCACTCTGTGATTTAAATAACCTCAGCTTTTTGGAAGCCTTACCGGAAGCTAGTCCCTGCTTGAGCAAGGGTAGATCATCTACAGTAGTGGTCTTATCCCCGGCATCAGAGCAGTAATAGAAGCTGTAATTATACTTTCCATCAGTATAGGGCTTCCAGTTTTTTGGTGTGGAGGTCGGCCAGATAACCTGGCAGTATACAGCAGTCAGGTCCGACTGATCGCTAAACCTGGTCCCCGCAGTTTGTTTGTTTCTTTCTGATTCATCTTTCGTAATGACTACCGACCCCCTAAGCTGCATCTCGCCTTCTGCAGTGGTGGTAACACTTGCCTTACTTGAAGTAGTCTCCTCTACATCAAAGGCCGGGTTGCCTGTAGGGCCCCAATTATATCTCCAGTCGTAAAAAGAAGTTTGTTGCAGTTTTTGGCCTCCGGAACCCTTTGGTGTAGCTGTAAACTGAGTACTGGAGTTAGGTTGAGTAAACCGACGCGAGTTAGGTTTTACATTTACACTCTTAACTTTACAGATATCCTTACCGGTCTTAAAGGTCCAAGCTTCGTGTAGACTTTCTTGGGGCTTACTCTTACCTCTGATGCTTACACCTCTATAGTCCTTAATTCCATCTTTTCCGCTTTTATAGATCACAGCGTATTCAGTGCTGGAAGCTAGAGGCTCCTCTAGCTTTAGCTTAACGCTGGTAGTAACACTATCATCTTTAGTAGAGAAAAATCTAGTGACCTCAGGACTGCCTTCTATGCCACCCTGACACCATACCGGCTTGTTTGGCTGAGTTGCAAACACCTTACTGAACACACCGGTAAAGAAAGATTTAATATTGTGCCATAAATTATTCCAAAAACCTTTAGGCTGATTATTAGATCCTGATTTAGCGGGACTACCTTTGAGAGCTAGGGCTTTATTAGTAGTTGTTGAGATATCCAGCTCATCGTTATCACAGCTTACATTTTTTCCTCTGCCGGCCTTCCTCGCTATGATTATATTTTCCTGAAGTGTAGATCGATCGATGAAGGTCGGGAACTTAGCATAAATTTGAGTGTTTCTGCATATTCCGGTATTTACCTGATTTCTATCACCCGGGTACACCTCACTGGCTTGAGGTCGGATATAGCAGCAAGTGTTATCAGCTACGCCATAATCATAAGGGCTCTTGTTACCACTGACAGAACAATTATTATACCTCTTCTGGTTGCCGGGGACTTGACTTTTTGGTTTCGGCTGATCATAAGTCTCAAACCCACACTGGAGAGCATACCCGCTTTCGCCTACTACTGTTCTATTGCTTGAGGTGGGGGTGGTAGTAGCCACTATAGTGGTAGTCTGAACTTTTAGTTTACTGCTTACCTTTCCTCGTCCTACAGCTGTACCAATTTGCTTGGGGTTGCCCAGTACATCCTTTTGACTTAAAGTTTTTTTGGAAATCTCACACTGTGGATATTCTCCGGTGCCTACCTTAGCATCTGCACAGACTGATGAATTTGGATAAGTTAAAGATGAACCTGCTAATCTACAGTTAGAGCTGCATCCGGGATCGCTCGGATCACACCTCAAGGCAAAGTCTGAATCTACCTTACCCCCATCACTCTTGCTGGATAGAGGCTTAAACTTATTAGCACAGATATCTTTTAGCATGCAATTGCTACTACAAGTGGAGTAACCGGTGGTGGTGACACTCTTTTTGTCGACTCCATTACCCGTCCTAAACCATAGCCGGTCATCCTTACCTTGTCTGAAGTTGACCTCACATTCCTCGCTTGGCTCTAAGATGCCATTACCACAGATACTAACAGCAGACCTACAAGCTTTTCTTGCTTGTGGGTTATTCTTTTGTTTGCCTTTACACCACTCCTGGGTAAGCTGACTGCCGGTATTAAGACAGCTCGCAGAGCAAGCATCACGAGCCGTTGAGGTGGTAGAAGGGTCGCAATCCTCTCCCGGCGTCACAGTTCCACTTAGGCATACCGGGATATCTTTTGTGTTTTGTCCCGAAGGTTTTGATCCCGAGGTGGGCGATCCCTGATTAAGACAGGTTTGAGGGTCACAATATTTAGCTGCATTTTTCACTGGGTTGACAGTGGTCTCTGTAACTAAATTTCCATTACTATTAATATACTTCATCCTTATTTTTTTGGTCGAGGTAGGAGTCGGAGGATGATCGATCAGCTCACACTCTTCTCCTTGCTGCCAATCCACTACCTCGTTTCCACAGACCTTCTTATTAGGATCAGTCCCGGTCGTAGTATTTCCGGGCCGCAGACAATTGAAACTACAACTTACCCCGGGATCTTCATTTATATTTTTATCTGCTATATCACAATCTTCCCCCAGAGCAACCTCTCCGTCTCCACATACGGGGGTGCTGGTGCTGGTGAGTTGACTACCGGAAAGCAGACAGGTATCACTTTCACACTGTGGCTGGGCCTGATCTGCTATATGAAAGTTGGTGGTGGTTACGACTTTCGGGTTGTTACTCTTCCAGTCCCAATCATATTGAGAGGGATTCAGTATTTGCCCCATCGGATTACACTCATTGGGAGAACCTCTGGGGATTGCTTGAAATGCCTGTTTGCCACCTACACTTTCCTCCAAGTATTTTTGTGGCTCAAGATCGACCGAGTTCAATCTACAGCCCTCCATTGAACCTTTGGTCTTAAATTTCCAAGTGGTTGTAACCAAGGATTGGCCTGCTATGGGGCCTTGTTTTTTCGTAGGGCTTCTATAGCCCCCTATAGCCTTAAGTCCTTTGCCACCTCCTTTTAAAGTAACCGTATACCATGTGCCCGTAGCAAATTTACCTTTAGTAGGAGTTAAATTCAGTTGATTATTGTTTGTAAACTTACTCTCTATTTTCATGCTAACCTGCGCTTTATTGCTGCAAAGCTCTCCATCTTTACATTTCTCGACTAAAATATTTCTATTAGCCCTGTACTCACTCTCTAGCATCTGACGATTAAACTCAGCTCCGACCATTCCATTTGGACAAGCTGCTACACAGCTTCTGGATGGCCATACTTTAGTAGCTCTGGGTACTCCCAGCTCTATATCAAGTTTGGAAGTACCGCTGACAACCTCGGTGGTGGTTGCAGGCACAGCAGGGGGGGTACGCTTGATCCCGGTGGTGGCGGTAATATCGATCTGTCTGGGGGTGTTTTGGCTGATCGTCGCCTTAGCTACATGATCATCAGGAGAACTGGAGGGGGTAACGTCTACATAAGAGTTTGCAGAGTTCAAGGTGCCGCTAAACAACTCCTTCCAGCCCCAATCAAAGCCAAGAACACTAATTACACTACAAGCCTGATCTCCTTTACCCACTACTTGATACCACAGCCGATTACCCAAAGGGGTTCTCAGCGGGCCCAGCCGGTCTGCGGTGTATGAAGTCGGCGCCACAGCAGCATTATCCAGCGAACAAGTCTCGCCGGAAGCACTGGTCTTAAAGTCAAAGCAATATGCCGTACCTGCTCCACAAGGTCGAGTTCTCTGAAGAGGGTAGCTGGAAGTGACTGTTCTGCCTGCTTTTTTGTCAGCCGAAAAAGATCTCACATCATCCGAGATAATGACTCTATACCAAGTGCCGGGCTTGAGCTTGGGGTTTTTATTGCTATTTTGAAGTATTTTTAATCTTTTATTGGCACCTATTAAGTCTCTAGCTATCTTATCTCCCGGCTGAACATTGTTTAATACACTTTGGATAGAAGAGGTTGTCGAAGTCGAGGAAGAGCAGTCAATTTGCCCGCCTCCACCACACTCCAACAGCTGAACATTAGAAGGGTTGTTCTCTAGTGTATTGGTAGCCATCGAAACATTAAACTGCACCTCTATATTGGAGTTTATGCAAGCATTCTCTCTACCCTGATCTAAGCTCCTGGCTGAGCTGGTAGGAGGTCTAGGTGTAGGCGAAGGAAGTGAGTTTAGCTGCTGGGTGCATTGCTCTAAGACTACCGGCAGCTTTGGAATATCAGCAGTAGCAAACCTCCAAGAGTAACCGGCATTTCTACTTTGGCCTTTACACATTACATTCTTACTCTTCCAGATCCCCGCTTCCGGACCTGAACTGCAGCATCGGTAGCCGCGATTATTCATATCTTGCTTAGTAGATTGGGTAGCATTTCTACAATCCTGGACTGAATAACTTACACTGTTGCTAAGTTTACCTCCTTTGTTTTTAATCTTTATTGGTCCTGACTGCATCGAGCCTCCGGAGGTAGTAGTAGGCAATCTAAATTCGACCTCTCCACTATTTACACCTACAGCCACATCTTCTCCGGGTTGGTTATTATTTTTTCTCTCAATCCAGCTAGAAGGGGTTTGAGCATCAGCTCCGGACTGCCAAAAATACATAGTAGGTGTCGGAGATGGTTTAATATTTGCACCACCTATAGTCAACGGTGGGGACTGGCTCGCTAAAGGTGCAGGACCTGAATCCGGACTCAGTTTACATAAGCTGGGCCGAGGTGATCCTGCGACTATTCCTAATGTGTCTTGGCCATCAGTAATATTTCCAAATGCATCTTGAACAGCTACATTATACAACCCTAGTGAATATTGAGTATCCGGTACCCTAACAATGATTTGATCATCCTGCCATGTATTCCCACATTTTTGTGGAAGATTGGGGTCTAGTTGTATACACTGATTGGGCTTGTTATTGCTAAAGCATTTCTCAACCTCGGAAGCTTGAGGGTGCATCCAGACCTCATTCTTCTGAGCTCCGAAATTACTGCCATAGATCGTAACGTAGCTGCCTTTAGTAGTGCTGGTGGGATCGATGGACCTTAGAGTAGGCTGACCTAAACTGCTGGTAGAGACCACGCTAAAGGGTACTGAGTTGCTGCGTCTCCAGTTTCCTTGGCTGTTAACCTCGGCAAATATATCTGTAACTCCGGGCTGAAGTCGAGGCAGCTCAGTGTCGAAGCTACCCGAGGTTAAATTACTAATACTTCCCTGGATGGAAGAGGTATTGAAAAATACTCTGGTATTTCCACCTCCTTTGAATCCTGCCCCCTTGGCTGTCAGCTGTTCTCCCGGAGCACCTACTTCATTACCGCTTTGATTTACTACTCTGCATAACCCGGGTCTAGAAATATTATTCGCACTAAACCACCCGCTGCAAGTCGCATTAAAGTTATTGTTTTTTCCTTTGCTTTTAGTACAATCAATAGTAGATTCTGTCGCTCCACGAGCGGACCAGTCCAGCAGGGTCTGGTTGCCACTCGTTATATTTATGTAATGTAGCCTAGAGATATCTCCCCAAGTATTAGGTCTATTACTCATCTCGGACTCGACCACAAACCTCTCAATATTTTTACCGGATATCGTTTTATCTATTTTAATTTCCTCGTACTTGGATTGCTTATTTTTTCCTATTTTGTGATGGTGCTGGCTGCGGATCCGAGCTATTGTAGAAGTAGTTCCATTTGAGTTTTCTATATAGAAATGAATACTGGAAAATTCATTTCTCAGGGCCTCGTATCTTAGATCTACTTTTACTTTATCTTTCTTGGGAGATAAAGGTACAAAATATCTCATCTTAGCAGTGCCTTTTTTTGCCTGTGCCCATTCTATGGAATCTCCCTTACTTCTGTATTTTAGATTTTTGTCTATATCCTTTGTGAAAGTATTTCTAAAGCTCTTTAAGGCATCTTTTTTTATCCTTATGGCATAATCAGTATTTTGATTCACCTGCTTAGGTACCTGAGCCAAGATCCAGCTGTCGCTCCAGGTATCTCGACACTGGTTCGGTCTCGGCATATTTACAGCTCGACTCCAGTTGGCGCTTTTCTTTCCATTTTTTGGTGCCATCTGAATCTTGCGCCCATTTGGGTCATTGCCAAAGTATTTTCCTTTTATTGTCACCCATGTTCCGGGCGCACCATCAGATGGACTGATGCTGCTGATAATTGGGCTTGTTCTACAAGTCCCCGCAACACAGCTTAAATGAGGAGCACAGTCTGAGTCTACACTACAAGAAGCTCCGGCTCCTCTACCACACATATTGTTATTCTTTTGGACAAACTGAGGATTCTTACATTGGCTGGGATAGACCGTGAACTGAGCACTTTTCTGGGACGTATTATCAGCAATGTCGTATCCGGTAAGCTCTGCTCTATAAGTTGTCTTGGTAGCAAAGGTTTTATTTCTAAGCCAAGTCTCAAAGCTGAAATTAAATGGATCCGAAGATCCATGACTTACAGACGGACCTACATAGTTATATTTTAACTTCTGGCTGTTAATTAACTTGTTTGTATTTTGATTAAACAACCTCAGGCGAATAAAAGCATTGCCACCGAAATTGTTCGGAGGACTGCCTCGATCATCTAGAGTCGCTCCTAACCTTAGTTTATCTCCTAGATATACAGCATTTTTTTGAGAGGTAGTAACGCCGCCTATGGTTATATTCTTAAGTAAGGGGCTGCGATTATCTTTTTCAATATCGTTATCATTATCCTGAGGGTTTTCACTTACCGTAAATGTAGCCTGATTGCTGCCACAATTGTTACTCATAGCACTTCCTCCTGATCCTTTTAAGTTCTTATTTATGCTGACGCTATAATTACCGGCATCAAGCAGATTCCCCTCAGCTACCATTATGTGTCTATTGTGTTCTAGTTTTATATTAAATTGACCAGTAATATCACTGCCATCCTTCTTTATAGTCATCCAATCCGATGTAGAGGTGGGTAGACTATTTTGAGAAGGAGGTTGGCTGAATACAGCTCTAACTTTTATGTTTTTAATATGAGTAGAATCTTGACCTTGCCCAGTGCTGGGTGTAATACTCTGTACATAAAATTTCTGATTCGGGTTACAGTTGCCACCATAGTTTACACTCAAAGGTCCTTGTCCTCCGGCTCCACCTCCCTGTTGAGCTTGCTGTCTGGTCGCTTGGCTGAATTGATTGATAACGAAGTTAGCAATAGCGAACGAGGCCATAATAATGGCTAGCCCGATCGTAGCGTTTATCAATATTTTTTTAGCATCTTCTATCTGCTCCTCATTTCCTCCTGCTGTCATCCATTTATAGCCGCCATAAAGTATAAGCACCAGTGCTATTATTCCAAGCAAACCCAAGAATATATTTATAATTCTGCTGACTATTGTTATCAAACCCTCATCTCCGAGATTGGTCTGATTTTGTATTTGTCCTACACCAAAATCCTCGCCTTGAGCTGCTACCTCAATCGGGGCCGACAATATTCCCACCAGCAAAAAAGCAGGTACAATCAGTAATATTAATTGTTTGAAAGTATTTCTGTTCATATTAGAAATTGGAGATTTGTGTTTTTAGTTCCTGCCTGCATTTATCCAAGCTAGGCAGTGCTTTGCTTCCTTGTTTGTTAGCAAAGTTATAAGGGCAACCCGAATCTTTAGCTGCTTTCATCTCAGCTGGCACACACCCGTTTTTACTCTTTATACCACCATTTTTATTGCGCTCTACTTTGCATACTGATTTATTATAATCCGGCCCGAGTCCTGGATAAACACAGTTTTGATTAATACCCTTTACTGATGTTGATACTGAGGTAATATAGAACAAATCCATATCATTAGGCCCGAACTCTCTATGCTCTACCGTAGTTATAGTACCAGTCGTCATATTTCCTTTTACTATAACACCTGTAGTGGTATTTATCGAGTTGGTCCCATACCAGATACTGGGTAGTTTCTTGCCTCCACTGCCCGGTATAGTCGGTCTCTTATTTTTATTAGCTGTGCTGGTAGAGTGTTCGGTAAGCTCAATCCCGCTCATACTACTGTACTGCATCGGCATGCTGAAATAAATCTTTTGAGAGGTATCGGGTGCTATATTATCCTCATCCACCATAGGGTTTACTTTTTGAATATACGGAATCCTACGGTCTATCTCATTTTTTACTGTATAATCCCAGTGGAAGTTATTTGGGTTTGTCTCCTGCTGGGTAAACCCCTGAGAGGGTTGATTGCTCTGAGGTGGTTTGTGCCTATTTTGCTGCTCTTTTCTATCGCCGTCCCCGTCACCATCTAGAGCATTACCGGCCATATCCATTACCCCGCTGAAAGGTATGGCCTCCCAACTGGCATTCGGGTTTAGTAGATTTGCAGTACGCACCAGTGTAGTCATATCTTGACTACAGCTTTTATTGCCTTGTTTGCAGTCAATATTAAGACAATACATCGGATCACCACAGCTATTTCTACCACATTTATTGTCGGGAATAAATTCAACAGTTCTGTAGCCATTAGTTATTTTCCACTCTCCTGAAATACCGTCACTTATAGCTTGGTTGTCAAAAACAATATTCTCAAATGAACCCGGAGAGCTGGTCACCTGCCCTTGCACCATAGTAGGATCTACCGGCTCGGAAAAATTAATCTGGATAATAGAGTTTTT
>JBDGRJ010000020.1:0-10502 GCA_042218115.1 Minisyncoccia bacterium
TCAAAAGACATAGGCAATATGGATCAATATTCACTCAAATAATTTCTAAAAACTAACAGTTACAGGTCTTGATTTTTCTTCCAAGGAATAAGAAAGGGAATATTATATCGCTTAGGCAGCAAGGAACTACTACTGCTATTAGGACTATTGCGAAAGCTGCTACGAAGTAAAGTAATGAGGCTCCTGTTGTATAGGCCAATAAGTAGAAAAGACTTGCGAAAACTGAAAGGAAAACATGTAATGAGTGAGAAGTTTTTGTAGAACTTGTTGAAATTCCAAATACGGAACCTACTACTGAGGCTAAAACTATTGTGAAAGGATCTTTAATTATTGGTAAATGGAATTCTGGTTGTAATTGTAAAACTAATGCCCCCAAGTAAGGTAAAAGGACGTCGCTTAAACTCCCAATAATTATTGAGCCTGAAACTCCAACTAAGAGAGCTTGGAAAATGCTTTTTTTATACTTGTAGAATATTCCCGCTGTTCCGATTCCTGAAACTATAACGTGTAAAGGATGGACTGCCTCGAAAACTTGCTTAGAAAGTCCTAAGTTAAGGCCAAATTCTACAATAAAGAAAACTGCCAAACCAATTGCCGTTGCCAAAGCTGTAAAAGGCAAATGATGTTTCAATTCGTGAAAAAGGTCTTTTATTCTTTTATTCATTAGGCTTGAACTTATTGGATTTTATTTAAAAAGTTATCTAAAAATCTCCCAAGGTAGTTTGTTTCTTTTCTTCGATTAGGTTTTTTGCATCGACCCCGAAGACATCAAAAATGTTTTCTACTGCCGGAAGAATTTGTTTGTGTAAGTAGTATTGTATGTCATATTCTTCGTCTTCTGAAGGCATTTTTACTCGCTCTCTAACTAGTTTTTCTTTTTTACTGTCTTCTGAGTCTGCTATGTAGTATTCGATTAAATTTCCGGGACTTACTGGGATGTCTTTTTCTTTCATTTTCTTGGCTGCTATTACGTGAGGTGAAACCGATTTATATTCTGAAAGAGGCTTTTTTAGTTGCGTTTTTATTAACAAATCTTGTTTATTTACTTCTCTGTTTCGGACTTTTTTTGCTGTGTCTTTTACAATTTCCTTTGCTTCCTTCTCATCTCCATTACTTAGTATTGAGTTTATGACATCGTTTTGAAGTTTCCTTGCCAGTTCACACCAATCTCTTCGGACAGTTTCGAAACCTCGGATTTTTAGATTTCCTTCCTCATCGATTAAAGCGTATTTTTTCTTGGCCCCTGTTTTTACTGTTCTCTTAGAAACGAACAAGCCGTATTTATGATAACTTTCCAACTCTAATTCCATTATTCCGGGAAGATTCGAATTAATTCTTTCGAGCATTTCTTCTGCTTGTTCGTTGTTTTTATCTCCTAGAATGAATGCTATTGAATCTGTGTCTGAATAAACAACCTTGTGGCCTTCGGATTTTATTGTTTCGATTGCACCCAAAATGTGTTTTCTTGCTAATGCTGCTGTTGCGGCTGCAGCTTCACGGCAATAGTATCTTGCTCCAAAAAATCCCAGGTATCCGTAAGATGAGTTTGCTAAAAGTTTGTAAGCGTTACTTCTTGCCTTGAGGATAGATGAAGGATTTTTGTTGTATTCTGCTTTGTATTTCTTTCTCAAATTGTAAATTTCTTCGAGCAAATAAGGGAAAAAACCTTTTTCTTTTGTGAAATAAGTCTTGCCCATTTCTCCTAAGTCCACCTCCAATGCATCTTCTGAAGAATCCTTAAAGTGAGTTGATAAAGAAAGGTTGTAAGAAACAATTACCGAAGGATACATGCTTGTAAAGTCCCACATTGCTAAGTTTTCATAAAGTCCCGGGGTTGGTTCGAAAACGAAGGCTCCTTCGTATTTTCCTTTCTGCCTTCTTTCGGCTATTTCATCGTGAGTTGGCCGTTTTTCCGGAATTTCATTGAAACGGCTTAGGTTGTGTAAGATGTGGCTTTCAACATTTTTTGACATTCCGTTACGATTTACATTGAAGACTGGCTCTTGTGTTATTTTTGAAAATTCTAGTAAGTCAGGCCAAAATTTTTCGAACAGACCTAGAGTTAAAACAGAGTCCTGTAAGTTGTATTCAAAGTATTTTTGCCATTCGTCTCCGCCAATTTCAGACGAGTGTTTGAATTCGAATTCATTTTTTTCGTCTCCTAAAAACTCGTTTGCGACATCGTTTAGCGAAAGTGTTTCTGAATCCATGTAGGGAGCATAAGTTGTACTTATGAACTTTAGAATGTCTATGTGGACCAAACCTTCGGTTTTTCCGATTAAATTTCCTCCTGCTCTCGATAATTTAGGCTGGCTTCCATCGACGCTTAAAGGAAGTTTTACTCTGAATTTTTCAGCTCTGGATTTTATGTATGGTAGATCGAAACCGTCTGAGAAATACCCAACAAGGAAGTCTGGAGAAACAGATTTTACTTCTTCGGCAAAACGCTCTAAAAGCTCTGCTTCGTCTTCTACTTTTTCTGTGTATTCCGGTAAATTTTCTTCAGATCCTTTCCATGTTATGACTTTTTTATATCCTTCTGAAGAAACTAGAGAAACCATCAAAATTTCTCCTTCTCCAACTTTTATTTCGTCGCACTCAATGTCGTAAGCTAAGGCCTTAGGCTTAAAGTCTTTTTCTTCTGCTACGCTCCAAGACTCTGCGAAAATGCAATTATCTACATCCAAGGCCATTCCTATTCCACCTAAATCCGGGGAGTTATCTATTGACTCGCCTTCAACAGAATACCAGTGGAAAGGCCTTACGTCTTTTTCCATTATGTAATGCGTTACAAAACCCAAATCATAGCCTCGCCTTAAAGAAATTTCAGGCAGGTTTAGTTCGTCTGCTATATCATGTAAGTCTTTATAGTTAGTAGCGTAAATTTTCAAAGTTTTTACATCTCTGCCTAAATGCTTTTTGTCCATAACCTCTACTTTTTCGACTTCTGTTTGTCTGCCTTTTGTGTCAAGCCGGATGCCCTCAACCCTTTCCTTCAATGCATTTATGTCAGTTTCTTTTAATTCTGGCTTTAAAATTGCCCACAAATAAACATCACAAGTGTCAATTACCGCCATGCTTTTTCCATTGCTGTCACGACCGTAAATTTTAGCATAATTCCTTCCGTTAAAATCAAAATAGGAGTAATCTATTGGAATGAATTCTGTTTTCATGTTCCTGCATAGAAAAAGTTATTTTTATGGGTTTTCGTTAAACTTTTTTACTAAAGTTTGTTCAGAAATTTGGTAGTGGTCGTAATCTTTTTCATTGAAAACCTTTTTGTGTTTATTAAAATCTACTATTAGAGAAGATTCGTTATCTTTAAGCCAAACGTGCCTTCTTCCGCTTGAATTTTGGTTATTGGGATATCCTTTTGCAATTGTTGTATCTATCCCATATATGCCTGTGACCAAATGACCAAAGCAAGTCAATTCTCTACATACGCCAACATTCTGGTAAATAATTTCTCCCAAATCCCCTGCGTTTTTCAAAATTCTGTCTCTATCGGCCCCATAGTTTGACCTTCTTTCATGGCTTTCGAAATCTTTTGTGAATTCTATAAGGGAGTTATAAAATTCAATTTTATCTTTTCTTGTATAAAAGTTATCTTTGGACCTAATTCCTGTTCTGGAAGAATGTGTTCAACGGCTGAATCGATTTTGTCCGAAAGCTCTTCGGAACTTAAATCTACAGGTAACCTTTTACCATTTTTTGAATAATAGTCTTTTAACTTGGTTAGCGAATTTATCCAATTACCCATGATATTTCTATGTTGCCACAATTTATAAATTTTCTGATTTTGTTGTTTCTATTTGATTACAACAACCAAAAGCTTTATAAAGTCCGGAATTAACGTGATGATATGGTAGGCGAACAAAAGGGAAAGAGAAGCGGTAATCCCTATAATGGTGCAAAAGACATAGAAGCCTATCTGGAATTAGCTAGCGGACATTATAATAATGGCATACATGCTCTAGATAAAATCGGATTTGAAAATTCGAACCTAATCCAAGAAGTAATGAACTATAATCCTGCGATAGAAGAAAAAGGACCCACAAATACTGATAAGGGACATAACCTTGCTGATGCCTTAATAAGAAAATATGGTTCAATAGAGGATATACCAGAAGACTTGAGAAAAGGCAACAAGTCGGCATAACGATTAATTTTTATAATTCTTCAAACTCTATATCACATGGGTTTGAGCATTAGTGACATAATTCCGAAGCGTGAGATTGACCTTCAAGAGTTGAAAGACAAGGTTATTTGTGTGGATGCATATAATACACTTTACCAGTTCTTGACAACTATTAGGCAGCCCGACGGGACACCTTTGAAAGACAAAAATGAAAATGTTACAAGTCATCTGTCAGGAATTTTTTACAGGAATGCCAACTTATTGATTCAAGGATTAAAACTAATCTATGTCTTTGACGGCGAGGCCCCTGATTTGAAGTCTAAAACACATCAAAAACGGAGCGAGAATAAAGAAGCTGCTAAAGAAAGATACGAAGAAGCTAAGCAAGCCGAAGATTTTGAGAAGATGAAAACTTATAGTGGTCAGTTGACTTCTTTAGATTCTGAGACTTTAAAAGAAAGTAAAGAGCTTTTGGATGCTATGGGGATTCCTGTTGTTCAAGCTCCTTCCGAGGGAGAGTCTCAGGCGGCTTATATGTGTAGGCATGACAACGAAATTTATGCCTGTGGAAGCCAGGATTACGATAGTTTGCTTTTTGGGGCGACCCGAGTTGTAAGAAATTTAACTCTTTCAAGAAAGAAAAAAACTTTTTCGGGATATGTAGAAATTCACCCTGAAGTAGTTGATTTAGACAAGGTCTTGAATGCTTTGGAGATAAATAGAGACCAGTTAATTTGCTTAGGAATTTTAGTCGGGACAGATTATAACCCTAAAGGAGTTCCGGGAATTGGTCAGAAAAAGGCTTTGGAGATTGTTAGGCGTAAGAAATACCCTGTAAGAATTTTTGAAGAAGTTGAAGACAAAATGATGAACCTTGCAGAAGAATACCAATTTAATTGGCAGGACATTTTCGAGCTTTTCCATAAGCCACAGGTTGACAAAGATTTTGATTATAAATTCAAATCACCTAACGAAGAGAAGATAAAAGAAATTTTGGTTGATAGGCACGATTTTTCTGAGGACAGGGTCCAGAAAAAAATTGATGCTTTGAAGAAGGCTCGGGAACAACAAGGACAAAAATCATTGAATAAATGGTTCTAATTTCTCGAGAAATTTTAAACCGCCATTCCTACGGTGGCGCATTCTAGGATATGTGGCTTTAAAATTGTTATTTCTTTCTAATTACAACATAACAAAAGATTTATAAACCACTCTTAAGTGGTAATTTTACGAGTTTGAAAACAAGAGTCAATAACACGATAAGAAAGGATTTAGGGAAAGACTTTGATATAAATAAGTTCCTAAACCAAAATCCTATAGAGGCAAGAGACTATGCAGAAGTTTCATCATTAGCACATTCACATAACCTTACGGATTTCAAATATAACTTCAATGCAGGAGATTTCTGGAAAGTTGGGCCTTGTGACAACCGAGTAAAAACTATTCTAAAAAATATAGTTAACAATGCCCAAAAAAGGATTAAACAGTTCAACCATTCTATGAAATCCGAACAGACAAGGGATGAAATGTACACAAAAGCAAAACATATGGCTACAAGCCAAGATGTAGAAGATAAAAAAGAAAAGATTCAAAACTATCTAAGCAACCTGGAAGGTTTTTCTCACCAGCTTCAAATTGCATATAATGACACAGAGAGTAAACTAAAAGAACACAAAGAGAAAAGGAGAAATTTGACTCAAGAAATGACTGACCTCAAAATCGAATGCCAGAGAGACAAAGAATACTATAGAGAGCTGATGAGAAATGGCGACTGGAGCACCTGGTGGGAAGGAGTATTCGGGGCAGGAAAATCGGAATTAAAAAGGAAATTTGCACAAGGGAACTACCAAATAGATATTTCAAAGACGAACGATCAAGAAACTACATATAGGGCCAGAAGGCAACATATAGAATCAAGATTCGATGACTTCATAAGCAATTACATGGAAACTAGATCTTTAGAGTCTCAAATTGAAAAAAGTCAAGGAAATGCAGTTAACTATCTGCTTTCTCAAAAGAACATGTTTGATTCTTCATGCTAAGACACCAAGAAACACAAATAAACTTCAGACGATTCTCCCTATAAAAAATCTTGCAAAAGATATTAGTTTTTGTTAACTTCCAATATACCGAAAGATTTATAAATTACTACTCATTAGTAACAATACGGATTTAGAAAACAGAGTAGATGATTTCATGCAAGAACCTCAAGAGAGTTTCGACCCGAAAAAGCTTGTAAATATGCCTCAAATAAAAAGAGAGGACTTTAACGATTATGCGAGCTATGTTGACTCGGCAAACTTTCCTAATTGGATGTTTAGCCTTGATGAAGGGACAAAATTGGCAGTAGCAAGCAAAAAAGTTCGCCGATTTCTTTAGCAACCAAACTAAAAAATATGAAAGAGCTTCTGAATTTATAAATGATGAAAAAAAGGGAAGAAGCCAAACAATTTTTCGATCAATCCTTACAAACATTCAAGGATTTTGCAGAAATCTATAAACAGGCATACAATGATGCAGAATCAAGACTTCAAGACATTCATGAAGAAAAGTCGAACCTAAATGAACAATACGAAAATTTAAGGCAGAGGTACCAAAACCAAATAGAAAACTCTAAAGAAAAATTGAGGAACCCTGCCGGATGGACCGACTACATAAAAGGCTCTTTTGGTCTTGGGAAAGGATGGTTCGGAAAAAGATTTAGCGATGTTAACTATAACATAGATAAGCAAAAACTTAATTTTGAAGAAAGCTCGTTAAACGGAAGAAAGAAAACGATTGATAATAACTTTGACAAAGTAGTCAAAAATTATGAAGAATTAAGGATGTTCAAAGAAAGGCTTAATCAAGCAGAAGCAAATGCTACAAACTATATTTTGAGAAAGAAAACTCCTTATTCAAGTTCGTCTACTCAAGGTTTCAAAGAAATGGCAAAATCAGTAGGAGACTTTTTTGGGTTTTAGAAGATGGGAATTTAAAGAAATTGGGAAAGAAATAGGTGAATTTGGAGGTATGAGGAAATCTGCTGGAAAAATTTATGATTACATCCAGAGAATCGAAAAACTTGCTTTAAAAATTTTTCAAAATAACAATGCTTATCGGGCAAGGCATTTGATAGAAATCTTGAAAACGCTCAAAATAAAGGCGATAATTGTTCTCTGGTTCTTGGAAAAATGTTGCAGGGTAAAGGGCAAAATATCATAGCCGAAGGTGCCAAATATAAAGATCCGGTAGTTCACGGAATAGGCCAAGCATTAATATTTGTCTTTAAGCGAAGAAGAGAAAAAGAACTTTTCGTTTAATGAAGATTATAGGGGATTTGGGCTTTATGAAATGCTTGAACAGGGAAACCACAAGGGAGAAGGAATATTGATATATGGGAAAGTCGGAGGCAATGCCAATTTGCATGGATCTGCTGTAGCTTATGGGGCCGAGATTGAAGGGAAGCCTACGTTAAGCGGACATCTTCCTGCAAGAAACGCCAATATAAATGGTAACCCGCACCTCTTCGGATATGGTCCTGCTCTTGAATCGAAGATTGGAGGAAATCCGGAAATAGAGGGATACTGTCCAGCACACCATTCAAATATATCTGGCGATCCAAAAATAGAAGGCTATGATGCAGCAGGAACTGTTTCGATAGAAAAAGGAGCAAATCCTCAAATAAAAAATTACAGACTTAGATCATTTTTTCCAGAGAGGTTTTGGAGTATAAAGTCTTCAGAAGAACGAGATGCTGATCAAAAAAAGAATGCTTTGAATAAATACTCAAAATTTCTGGACATGAAAGATTATCGAGATTCTTCCGATTTATAAAATCAAACAATTGATTTTCCTTAATTAATTGTATGACTGGATCTTCCTATTTATTTCTTGCATTTCTGGTTAAAGTTAGATATTTAGAATAAAAATCATTCTGCACTTTTTTCGTATTTGTCGGCTATATGGCCAACAAAATTAGGAATGACGTTCTTTTCCATTATATTTCTCATGCTTTTCGATTTTTCTTTAGCATATTCCGAGGCCTCTTCAGGATTTTCGTCTAACAACCTTTCGTATTTGCCTAACATCGACTGAACTGCACTTCTAGACCCTTGGTAAGATTTTAATTCATCGACTTCAGGGCCATTTTCAATTTGGTAAGCCAACTCGAACAACTCATCTCCGGAAAGATTGGATGTATCTTCCCCGGCAGCTAAAACTTTTTGGTATAAATTCTCATCACTGCCCTCATAACTTTCGCCCTCTTTCTCCTTTACTTTTTGGGCTATGTGTCCAATCTGAAACGGTAATGCTTTGGTTAAATGGTTTACAGCACCTTTAGCATAATTATCTGCTTTTTCAGGATCTTTCTCATAAGCATCCAACGCATTTTCTAAGAATCTTTTATTCCCCCGAGGCATTTTTTTCCACAACTTTTCATCAGACTTCAGTTCTTTTATTGTTTCCATGACTTCTTTATTAGAAGCATTCTCAATAACCTCGAGATTATCCAAAATAGCGTCTTTTAGTTTCCCCGTAACATTATCTTTTTGTGCCATTTTCTCTTTTTAATGATGGACAACTCAAACGAACTATTTAAATTTTATGCTTGAGTGCTTTCATTGCATTATTCAAAAGCGAATCCTTCAATAGCAGCAGGGCATATCACCCATTATGAAATTAAAAGACCATTAAATCAAAATGCTTTCAACCAAATTCCTACTCTCCCTCGTGCAGGCATCCCGCTAGTTCTTCCTCCACCTCTACCACTTATACTTACTCCTACCCATTTTTTCTTTGATGATTTTAAGGCATCCCATTTGGGAGTAATAGTTACTTGTTTTGATTTACCTGCGCCTAAAGTTCCCTTATTAGGGGAGACATCGACATATTTATTTTGTGCACGTGCCGCCCAGCCCAATTTTCCGCCTTGGCCCCCATTCCTAACAGTAACACTTAAGCTACCTCCCCCAGAAAGATCCATACTAACAGGTTTGTCTGTACTCTGGTATTTTTCCTTCCCTATAACGACTGCTAAGTACGCTTCCCTTCTTTTCTTTTTCCCTCCTCCACCACCATCTTTTTTGAAGTGCGCAGTAACATCGTAATTTTGGGTCATCTTAATTTTTACTGGGTTGCTGGTTGTCTCTGAACCATTTACAATAAAATGGGAGAATTTAGAATTCTTTCCAGGAGTTGCCGAAACACTCGCTCTCCTTCCTTTTTTGTATCTGTACCTACCAGGAGAAGGGTTTGTATTGCCGTTTCCTTGTTTGCTAACGTTAAGCACATATTCGTTCTCAGGTTGAGGCTCAGGGTCATCGTCATCTCTTCTAAAATACATCAAAATAGCAAACAAGATAAGCAAAATCCCCAAAACAATCAGACAAAAATGGTTTAAAGCTATTCCTAGAACGAGAAGTATAACCCCTAACACTAAGATTAAGTTTTGAAATCCTTTAGCAGAGGTGCCTCTATCGCTGCTAAACGCGTGCAAGATAAAAGAGACAAGAATTAAAACAATTCCTAAAATCATCATCCAAGGAGAGTACGTAAAACAACCGATAATCAATAACGCCAAACCAATAAGAAAGAGAATTTTTTTGACATTAACTGAAAAAATACTTCTCCAGCCTCCTCCTATCCTCGGACCATTTCCTGAATTTGCCTTAAATAATATGAGAATTCCTAACAAAGCCAAGATACCTCCCACAATTGAAACAATCAACTGTTCATAAACTAATTCTGTAAAACCTGCTAAAAGGAACATCAGACCAACAAGAAGCAAAGATGTCCCTACCCTTTTCCATCTCTTTCCTCTCCCTGCAAAAATAATCCAAAAGAAAAGCAGACCTAATATTATGGGCAATATAGTCGGCAGAGCAGAACCTATCCCGGGCATGCCTATTGAAACAAAAAACGTGGAAAAGTCAAAGCCCGACCTCATAGCCCAATAAATCACTAAAGCAGCAATGCTAAATGAAATTGCAATCCTTCCGCCTTTGTGGTCATGTGTAAACTTGAATCTGCTTAAAGACATATTTACAAGAGCAAAAATAATTATGAATAAAGGGCCAAGAACCAGCAAGTCTCCACTTATGTAAGTTCCGATTAATCTTACATCTCCGAAATTTCCGAACCCTGTTGAACGAGTTCCATAAATTTGTGCTTTAGCTAATCCTGCAGTTAAGACACTTAACAAAGACAATAAAAACAAATTCATCTTACTTTTTATCATGTATTTTTTAATAAAAACGGCTTTAAATAAATTTTCCAAAGATTTAAATTAAAATTTTCTTTGATTTGATTTATGGAAAGAAGGTCTTTTGATGTTATGGGAAATATTGCTTTAGTGAAATTTCCTGAAGGAACCAAGCAAAAA
>JBDGRJ010000021.1:0-3710 GCA_042218115.1 Minisyncoccia bacterium
TTATCGCTTACCGGAGTCCGATTACCAAGCCGGAGCTGGAGGAAATTAGAGGAGTAAACTGCACTAGAATTTTAAAAAATCTGATGATGAGGGGTCTGATAAAGGAGCAGGAAAAAGAAGATAGGATAGTTTCTGAATATATTCTTTCTTCTGAAGCCATGCAATATTTGGGAATAAGTTCACCTGAGGAGCTGCCTGAGTATGACGAGCTTAACTCCCATGAGCATTTAGAAAAATTACTAAATAATCAGGATGATTGATTTAGAGCAGGTAAAAAGTAATAATGCTTTCGATCCAGATTCTTATTCTGTCACTTCTTTGGTATTGGTTTTAGGGCTTGCATTTATTATATTTTTTTCTGCTTTTAGTTATTTGCTTATACAGAACATAAATAACTCCCCGCAGTTGTTGGCCGTTTCCGGGGTTAATCCGGTAGAAGCTAAGCAGCCGAGGGATAGCCGAGCAAGTGAAGAGTTTATCGACAAAAAAGAACAAGAAAAGAAAAAGAAGGAAAAACAGCAGCCGGAGCTTAAACCGGGAGTTGAGATCAAAAAAGACTGGGAGGCTGAAAGCATTTTAGTCAGAGATCATAAGACAGGTAAGATTTTACTCAGTAAAAATGCGGACAAACAGCATCCGCTAGCTAGCATTACAAAGCTGATGAGTGCCATGGTTCTGCTGGATAACGGGATTGACTGGAGTGAGAGAATATCAGTGACTAATAAGGATATACCTGAATCGATGGTTGATTCAGGCGAGTCATACTCCAAGACCAACTTATGGACTGCCTCATTGGTGGGGTCGTCTAATAAATCTATGTACAGCTTAGTAGAGGATTTAGAGTGGCCGCTACAAGCATTTATACAAAGAATGAATAAAAAAGCACAGAATATGGGCATGACTGATACTTATTTTGTGGATACTACCGGTCTGGATAAAAATAGTGTATCTACAGCTAGAGATATATCCATTTTACTAAGGGAGGCGATGAAGCATAAAAAAATTCAAAAAGCACTCACAACTGACCAGGTAAAGATAAGACCTAAAAACGAGGAAGATATGCACCATATCTGGAATACTAACTGGTTGCTTTTAGGTTGGATCCCAAATAAATTTGAGAAGATATATGGGGGCAAGACGGGGCATATTGAGGCTGCGGGGTATAACTTTACCGTTCAAGTAAGTGATCAGAAAGGACATGTTTTAGATGTGGTGGTTTTGGGAACTAAGAGCCATGAGGCAAGATTCAAAGTAGCCCAAAAAGCTGCTCGGTGGGTATTTGAAAATTACGATTGGCCCAAATAGGTTTGCTTTACATACATCGGGATATAGCTTGGTTTTTTATCATTGTAGTAGTTTGCTTTTAATATAAATACTCTCCAGCAGGACTGGTTGTTTTAGTTCCGCTTGACCGAGTTAATATTTTTCCTCTATTGGGTATATTACGGTTTTGGTAGGCAATGCAGTGCCTATTTTTTTGTTTTTCTTTAGTTAACTGGGGGACATTAATCTTTGTTGGCTGCTTTTATTGTTCTAGTGAAGGGATTCAAATAGGGTTTGTTTAAAGAGGAATAAGTTGTGCCGTCGGTGGGAGTCGAACCCACACGGGCAAAGCCCAACGGATCTTGAATCCGTCGCGTCTGCCAATTCCGCCACGACGGCCCGAATCGACCCTATTATATTTTAAATTGTCGTTTTTGTCAATATGATGTATAATATTTAGTGAAATTAACTGAAAGCTAAAAATAAATGAGCAAGGTAATATCAATTGTGAATCAAAAAGGGGGGGTGGGCAAGACGACCACATCCATGAATTTATCGGCAGCACTAGCAGAAAAAGGACAATTCGTGTTGATGGTAGATTTGGATCCACAAGGAAATGCTACCAGCGGTTTAGGGCTGGATACTGAGCAGGTGGAAGCGGGGCTCTACGAAGCATTGGCCAATGAGCATCAGCTAAAAGATATTGTGTTTAATAACCAAGACCACGAAGGGTTAAGAATTGCTCCTGCAACTGAAGATTTAGCGGGGGCTAATGTAGAGTTTGTGGAGCTTGACCGGAGAGAGTTTCAGCTCTCTGACCTGCTGGAGGAGGCTAGGCATGCTTATGATTACATTATAATAGACTGTCCGCCTTCTTTAGGTCTGCTAACTATAAATGGGCTTGTAGCGGCAGACGAGGTAATTATCCCGGTACAGGCTGAATACTATGCTCTAGAAGGATTGGGTCAGCTGTTAAATTCAATTAACTTGGTACGGGAGCATATTAAGCCGGAGTTGGATATCTTGGGGGCTTTTTTGACTATGTTAGACAAAAGGACCAACCTATCCGGTGAGGTAAAGGAGGAGCTTCATAACCACTTTCCCGACAAGGTATTTGATGCAGAGATCCCCAGGAGTGTAAGGCTAGCTGAAGCTCCAAGCTACGGTCAGTCCATATTTGAATATGAGCCTAGTAGCAGAGGCGCGAAGGCATACAAGCAGCTTGCCGAAGAGATACTTGGTAAACATAATAATTAATCATGGCTTTAGGTAAAGGCTTAGACTCACTTATACAATCGGAAGAAGATACGCAGCAGAAGTCGGAAGATAAAAGTCAGAGCTCTTCTGGTCTGGATATAGATTCAAAGACTGAAGCAACTACTGACCATCCGGAGTCAAGTAACCGGGTTATTGAGGTAAGCATTGAAAAAATCAAACCTAACCCACACCAGCCCAGAGAAAACTTTCCCGAAGATAAGCTTGAAGAGCTTGCAAGTTCGATAGCAGAATACGGTGTGATGCAGCCGGTTACCGTCAGCCCTCTTGATAGTGGCGGGTATGAACTTATAGCCGGTGAGAGGAGATTTAGGGCTAGCAGGAAGGCAGATCAGGAGACTATACCCGCTATAATCAAAGACACCACTGAAAAAGAACAGATGGAACTAGCCTTAATAGAGAATTTGCACCGACATGATCTGAGCCCGATAGAAGAGGCTCAGGCTTATCGGGGGTTAATTCATAAATTTGAGCTAACCCAAAGTGAGGTGGCAGATAGGGTCGGAAAAAGTAGATCTAATGTAGCTAATATGCTTAGGCTTTTAGAGCTACCCGAGGATATTAAGCAGGCCTTGGACGAGGAGAGGATTGCTATCGGACAAGCCAGAGCACTGCTTAGTCTTGACTCGGAGGTGAAGCAACTAGAAGCATTTGAGAGATTATTGAGTGAGGACCTTAATGTCAGGGAGATAGAGCAATATATTAAAGATGGTAGTGAAAAAAGTAAATCTGGTGGATCCAAGTCCAACTCTTCTGCGAAAAGGAGAAAAGATCCTAATATTATTGCTAAAGAGGAGGAGATGGAGGCAAAATTGGGTACCAAGGTTAATATAGAGAGGAATGATAAGGGAGAAGGGGAGATTAAGATAGATTTTTATTCTAGCGAGGATCTAAAACGAATATTAGAAGATATTTTATAATATTTGTTTCCGCTAGGTTCTGTGATATAATTATAAAAAAGTAATTTAATAAATATTTTATGTACAAAAAGTCATTTTTGGCTAGCTTATTAGTGACGTTCGTAGGGGCTGCTTTATTGTTTACCCCAAGTAACGCGGTCTTTGGCTCTCATAGTCCTACCACTACTGATTCCAGCGGAGATTGTTCTACAGATCAGGCAGTTTGTAGTGTTAATGGCTACACTTATGAGAGCGAGTGTATGGCACAAGAGG
>JBDGRJ010000022.1:0-2465 GCA_042218115.1 Minisyncoccia bacterium
TCATATCTAAAACTCTACACTCACCCATACACCGCTCCAGCTCGATCTCATCGACTCCCTCCCCGTCTTCAAAGGCATGCGCCGGAGCATCCATATGTGTGCCGGTATGTGAGCCGAACTTAAGTGTGGAGATATAGGAAGTACTGGACTTATCTTGCTCTACTTCAAAATCTGCATTGCCGGGGTAGATCGGCATATCTTCGTGGATAGTTGTGGAGATGTCAATCAAATTAGACAATTATACTTTTTATTTAGACAAAAGTTCTTCTATCTTTTTGACTACAATACTATAAGGCCGAGCCCCGGAGATCTTCTTTTTGTTGCCATCGGGACCAACTAATATCGAGTAAGGCGTACCTCTCAAGCCAGCTCTTTTTGCACTTTCTAAATCATTTTGCACCTCGTCTTTATACTTTCCACTATCATAACATTGCTTAAATTCTGTCTTACTTATACCTGCTTCTGAAGCATATTGCGGTAATTTACTTAGATCCAGCTCACCTTCCGATGGTGTGACCTTAAATATCTTATCTACAAAAGCCCAAAACTTATCCTCGCCCCCTATATGCCCCACACACTCAGCCGCACGTGCCTCTTTGGGGGCTTGAGGATTCAGTTTTTCTAGAGGTGCATGCCTATAAACCCACTGTATCTCCCCCTCGTAGGTTTCCATTACTCTCTTTATAGTACCGTGAAAACGCTTACTAAAGGGGCCTTCCAGATCAGTATATCCAACAAGGGTTATCTTAGGTTTTTTCGCTCCTCTTTGCCAATCTTCTTCTGTAACAGACTCAAGATCTATAGCTGTATTATTTTCTAGGGGATCAGTATCCACATTTGAACCGGTTTGATCCGGATTTTTAAGGTCATTCTTCTCTGTTGAATAATCTAAATAAGTCTCCTCTTTGCTTACAGTCAAAATTCTATCCCACCTATACCCGAGCTTATTAAATTCCTGCTCATTTTCGATTAGTTTCTTTTTAATCTGACCATCTTGTTTTTTAAGAATATAGACATTATTCGAATCCGGATATTTTATTAAAGTCCCCGGTGGGTGATGATCGGTATAAGAAATAGGTTTTGAACAGCTTTTGTACTTATCCAAGACCCTGGGGTCTACATCCACAATCCAATCAAAATTATAATTCAATTGATTGAAAACAGTCTGATTTTTTAACCAGCATTTCTTATTTCCCAACAACACATAAACTTTTGGATCATTTACGGTCTTCACTAGAGCCCCCGACTTAAAATCCTTCTTAGGCCCCCAGGGCATAAACCCAAGCTCATCTTTTTTGACACTATTCAATTTATAGACCGGTACTTCTCTCACTTCGGACCAAGACCGGAAGTAACTAAAGAAAACTTTTGAGTTTTCAAATGCTCTTTTAGTGCAATCTTTAGTAATGTAATAAACAGAATCGGAACCTTTTGCTTTGACTGCTGTTCGGGTCTCTAAAGAACAAGCTTGGCCGGAATTCTTGTTCGCATCCGTTAAAGTAGGTGTAAATAAAGCAAGTACGAAGATAAAAATTAAGACTTTGTACCTATTGTTCATTGGATGAATATTTAATTAACTATAATCATAGTACTAAAGCTAAAGAAAGATATAAAATTGCTTATTTTTCATGCAATTTTTCTTTGGTGGAACCATATTACCCCAGCTTAAATATTGATCAGTATAGATCGGTATTTCTTAATGGAGAGTTGTAATTGCATAAATTTATACACTTAATAAACTGGATAATAAACCTTCAAACTATCTAACTTATCACTCTCTTCATCGGAATAAGAAGTCTCCCTTGTAAGTTTCATCATATCACTATTAACTGATATTTCTTTTAAATTAGCCCCCATATTCTCTCCCTCTTGATTTTTTAATCTTACATATAATGGTCCCTCATAGCCTGAATTCCTTTTATCTATATTTAATTTCACAATCCACATTTTCTTGTCTAAAGTTTTTTAGTCCAGACTTTGTAACCAAATCTACTTCTGTACCTAGTTGTTCTTCTAGAAATTCTTCCAGTTCAATAAAAGTAAAAAAACTAACAGGCTTAGAAAACTCAACTAATAAATCAACGTCACTATCTTTTTTTTGTTCATCTCGAGCATATGAACCAAAAACTCCTAAGTTTTCTACATTAAATCTTTCTTCCAAAACATCTTTGTGTTTGCTTAATTTTTGCTTAATTCCGACTTCCATAAAATTATTTAAGCTCTAACTTATTATCATATTATCAGCAACACGTATCTAAGTCAATATTTTTTCCTATTTTAAGTAATTTATTCTAATTTCTCTTTCGTCAAATCTTTCGCCAGCTCTACCCCCGGCTGATTGAAGGCATTAATATCAAAAAACTCACCGAGAAACGCAGTAGCCCCCTCAAATAACATAAACAACTGTCCGAGATGATATTCATCAATCTTATCAATAGTTATAGTCATAGTAGGGCGATCGCGCT
>JBDGRJ010000023.1:0-224 GCA_042218115.1 Minisyncoccia bacterium
ATCTGCCTGAGTACGATGAAAGGGCTGCGCCAGCAATTATCAGGCTTCCAAACAGCAGAATTCCTACTG
Organism: Minisyncoccia bacterium; assembly: GCA_042218115.1. Classification (GTDB taxonomy): domain Bacteria; phylum Patescibacteriota; class Patescibacteriia; order Magasanikbacterales; family UBA922; genus JBDGRJ01. The sequence goes on from JBDGRJ010000023.1 coordinate 70, forward strand.
CTACAGCCCAAACCGGTATACCTAAACCGAGCACCATAACTTGTTGCGAAATTATTACCGCGTGTTCATAAACTTAATCAAAGTCTCCTAGGCGGCTTAGGTTATCTTCAGCCAATTAATAAATCAAATTTCATTATATTTCCGGATAACATTAT
>JBDGRJ010000023.1:234-10458 GCA_042218115.1 Minisyncoccia bacterium
TTATCGCTATTGTCCTAGTTTAGCCAACATAAGGTTTAATAATAGGTAAGAAGGAATATGAACAATCTAAATTTCAATTCCTAGGTTCTATCTATTCCAGATAATTTCTGCTCGATTGAAGATAATACTTGATCAGCCCTTGACTGCTGATCATCAACTTTCTTGATTATAGTAGCTGTTTCCTCCATATCGTGCTGCGCAACTTTCTCGTGGTTTATTTCTTGCTTAATCTTTTCTTCTATATCAGATATCTCCTCTTCCAGAGTTTCAGCTTCGTTTAAAGCTCCCTCAATATCCTGTTTGATCTGATTTATTTCCCGCTCAAGTTGTTCATCTTGAACATTCCCTCTTAACTCATCAAGAAGGCTTCCAGATTCCCTTTGCTGTCGCTTCTCTCTCAGGTCCTCCAATAGATTACCTATCTCTGATTCTTTTTGCTCCAGATCGGCTAACTTTTGTTCAGCATCTTTAGCTTCCTGAATTACTTGCTCATCTATCTGGATAACATCTTTTAATTCATTAATTTCATCTTGAGCATCGTTTATAATCTGATCAAGCTCCTTTCTTTCTTTCTCACTGGATTTTACCAAACTATGTATCTCATTCATTATTCCGCCTTCAGAAGTAGCCATTTAATTTCACCTAACTGATAATATATCAAACCTTATTTAAATATGTTATCAAAACCTCACAAGTACTCACAAGTCAACTATCATCCCATTCAACTTGAATTAAAACTTTCCAAGCCTCTCAAGGGTCTCCAGGATACCCCATGCATAGACAACCGATTCGAAAGCCCTGACATAATCTTCCTCCTCCAGGAAGTGTTCCGCGTCATCTCGATATGCGATCACGTTCTCCATCTGCTCAACAGAATCATCACGATTCTCAAGCCTCTCATCCAGCTTATCGAGCCACTTCTGAGTCTCTTCCCTGAGTTTGTTTTTTGTTTCATTCATTGTCATTGACTATCTTGTATTTGAACCCTCCGTAATCTTTAAGCTGTTCAAAGTCTCGATCAAACGTAACTAGTTGCAGAGAGTTTGCTGTAGTTATGGATGCGATCATAATATCTAGTATACCGATCATTTGATTTTTCTGCTCCAAGTGATCCAGAATATCAAGGGCAACTTGAACCTCTTTTTCAGAAAATTCTTTCTTTTCAATCCTTTCAAGAACACCCATGTTACCGACTCCTCTGAGAACCTCAAGCTTTACAGGTGCAGGTATACAAAGTTTGCCTCCCTTTATGCTGAAGTAATACTCACCGGCTCTCTCATCTCCTTCAAGAAAGTTTATGATAAAACTTGAATCAAGTGCGTAGCGCCTCATCAGCATCTTGATTAAATTTCTGTCTGAACTCCTCGATTTTCTCTCTTGCCTCTTCAGCCTCTTTTTCACCTAGAATTCCAAAGCTCTGCATCAGATTTACTTCTTCATCTTCCGTGACATCTATCACAACCTCCGAAAAACTCCTATCACCTTTCAGGCTTTTCAGCCTTTCATAGGCTTCCTCCGTGATCGTGATAGTCTTCGTCGCCATACAAGTAAACATACACGTAAGTTTACTTAAAGTTTTCTATAAACTCTTCCTCCTTGTGGGATTTTTCTCGAGTCAGGATTATGGAGTGAGGCGGAGCTCCAAAAACTGCATCAGCAGCCTGCTCCAGGCTCATGACTGAAATATCCTGATCTTCCGAGTTTGCTCTCTCCAGCACAACTACCTCTCGATTCGGCTCAACTCCCATCTCGACCAGCTTCTCCGCTGCCTCATTTGCAGGATAATCGATATCCAGCAATACCAGCGTGTGAAGAGCTATGGAATCGTTCTTCTCAATGTATTCCAGCACGGAACCAGGCCTCGAATCTTCGGGAAGGGTCACAGTCCTGCCAAATTTGTAGACGTTCAATCCTGTCTCCGCTACAGAAGTCAGGATAGAAGGCGCATGGATCACCTCCGTCTCGATTCCCGCGTCTTCAGCCCTGTGCTTTATGTCGTAATGTGTGGTCGCGGTCAGGGGATCGCCGGAGACAAGGAACGCCACTTCCGAATTCTGAGCCTCTTCCAAGATCCTGTCCTGCTTCTCAACCTCATCCCTTTCGAGCTTCTCTATCTGCGTTCCTGCTTCCTCTTTAAGCCCCCCTAAGTCGATATTCTCAGTGTTTGTGTAGAACTCCGCGAAGGCTTTCTCTGCCTCTCTGAGAGCTTCAAGGCCTTTCCCCGTGATCTCTCCGTCATCCAGGCCAAGTCCGATCAGGTAGAGCATACAGTTTAATGATTTGGAGCAAAAGCTTTTCTACATGAACCAGTCACAGCTTGAGGAAAAAGTCAGGGATATATTCGAGCAGGAGGGTTTCGAGCTGGAGAAATCGGGGGATGTATACATAGCGGAGAATGAAGAGAACAGGCTCGAGATACAGGTCTTCTCCTCCGAAAGTTTCTCAGCTGAAGAAGTTGAAAAGAAATCCGAAGCGGGAAGAAAGATCTTTGTCGATGGCAAGTTTTCAGACCTGAAAAACAGGATTGAGGGGGAAGTATCCGTGCTGGAAGAGGAAGAAGAAAGGGATGTGGCTGCTCCATCCTACGAGGTGATAGGCAATATAGCGATGATAAACCAGCTTCCCGACGATATGAGTGAGGAGGAAGCGGTTGAGGGAATACTCGAGCACCAGAACATTGAGACAGTCCTTCTGAAAAAAGAGCCGCTCGAGGGGGAGTTCAGGGTCGGAAGTTACAGAGCTCTGTACGGAGAAGAGACAGAGACAACTCACAGGGAATTCGACTGCAGGTTCCGGGTCGATCCAACCGAAGTCTACTTTTCCGAAAGGTTCGGGACGGAGAGGAAGAGAGTCGCGGACCAGGTTGAAAAAGGAGAGAAAGTTCTGGTGATCGGTGCAGGAGTCGGACCTTTCCCGGTCCTGATAGCGAAACATTCATCTGCCGGGAAAGTCATAGCTGTGGAGAAAAATCCTGTAGCGGTTGAATACCTCCGGGAGAACATCCAAATGAACAGCGAGGAAGAAGTGGAGGCGGTGGAGGCGGACGGGAAGGAATTTTTGGAAAGTTCGGGGGAAAAATTTGACAGGATAATAATCCCCATCCCAGAGTTCGCTGAAGAATTTCTTGAGGTTGCGATGGAGAACCTTGCTGATAACGGCGTTATACACTACTATCGTTTTATGGAAAATGGCAATTGGGAAGCGATCGAGAGTGAGATCGAAGACGCAGCATCAGACGCAGGAAGAGAATTCGAGATCAGGGACAGAGTCAACTGTGGGGACAGAGGTCCAGGAGTAGAGAGAGTTTGTCTGGATATTAAACTTGTGTAGAGTTCAGTTCACGATTTCGATATTCTCAAAATCCCGGCAGTCTGAGTCGAATGTGCAGAGCTTCTCTATATTCAGGGCTTTCATTAGAGCTATGATGCTGCAGTCTGTAAAACTCACTTTTTCGGATTCAAATAATTCAGATGCCATGCTGAAAGTTACTGAGTTTGTATGGAGGATATTAATCCCGGATTTCCTGAGGTAATCGGAGAAGTTTTCTGCATCCGAATGATCGAACCTTGAGAAAATCGTGTTTACAGTTTCCGTGAAAACACGGTCGGAAATGTATACTTCCTCATCCCTTATCTTTCCCATAATCTCTCTCGATTTCTGATGGTGGTCATCGTCACTGTCGATGAAAGCCAGGAGAAAACTCGTATTTAGGAAGTATCTATCCATAGATGTCATCTTCGTACTCTTCACTTAAATTTCCATCTTTGCCGGATTCAAGAGGTTCAAAATCCATGATACTCTTCTCAGGCTTCACCTCATCAGTAATCCAGTTCAGCAATGCCTCATTGACTGCATCACCCATTCTTATTCCTTTTTCATCCGCCACCCTTTTGGCTTTCTCGAATACATTCTCGTCCACATTCCGGATTGTCTTTTGCATGACATGTAATGCAGGTGAAACAAATAAAAGATTAATTCTGTGGGCAGGTGGTATTAAGTAATAACCTTTTATCTTGTGCATGCGATCTCACTTTCTCTAGAGAAGAGCTCAATCTAAAAACCCGAAAATACATAGATTTATAATAAATTTACTACCAAATTATTACAGATAATAAGATTACTGCTAATCTTGCATTGTTATGGAAGAAGATTTGAGAAATCGGTTAGGATGGCAGCATTCTAAAGACCCTTATCGCCACTTCAGCGATAATCCAATATCTGTAATGACTTATTCTGAGCCGAACAATGGGGCCGAATACAGCTGGACAAATGTAGTTCGAAATATATTAGCTGATCCATTAGGATCGAATTCAGAAACCCAACCTGTAGTAAACTGGTGTTCCCATTTCTTTGAACCTGACGAGTGGGAAGAGATAATGAATTACTTAGATTTCGAAGAATATACAATTTACATATCTCCCGTAGCTTACAAAAATATGAAAACGCACTTCAGAGAGTATTTAAACTCAAATAGTGATATAACCACAATCAATCCTCCGGATTTAATCAGAGATCATGAAGATGGCATACTTGAAAATGAAATAGACCATAAATTTGGTATTTCTGAACTACAAGAGCCTTCATCTATTTATAAGGTGAATATTGTAGGTAGAAATATAGCGAATGCTTTTAAATATGATCTTGAAAACTTTTATGAGTTGAAAGACAGCCCTAATGAAGGAATAAATAGAGAATTATTTTTCAATATTGCAGAGGGCAATATATCGAATTTAAATCCCTTAAACGGTAAAAAACAAATTGAAAGTAATGTATCGGCAGCCATTTACGAGTTTATAGATTTTATTGACAATAATTATGGAGGTAATAAATCTCCATTTGTATTAGGTTTAGAATTGACAAAAAAAGGAGAAAATGTTACAATTTCTGATGTGAACTTAAATAATAAGGAAGGGTCAGATCTTGTATCGATGTGGCATTTGGACTATGACGATTTAACATCGACTCGGCTATTTAATTTGATGCAGAATTACTCGAATCAAGAATTCAGAGATTTGACCCAAGATGAAAACTATATTCAGAGGATTAAGCACTATCTTCCGACTTTCGAGAAAACTCCAGAGGATATAGATAAGTTCTGGAAGGATCTGAGAAGAATTAAATGGCACCAGTAATATCAAACGAGGAAATATTTTAAAAAGGTTTTCACTACAACAAAAATTTATGGTGCTACCTACTGGTAACAAAGAATATAGACATCCTGTTGAGAAAATTAGGGAAGAACAGAAGGAAAAAATGTTCCCGGACTGGAGAAAGAGTATAAATGAAGTATTCAAAGGAGATTTTTCAGGAGAGAAAGATCCTTTCTACCTAGAAAATGCAGACCCTCTATTTTTGATGACAATGTCAGAACCAGAACCGGGAAATCCAAGGACTTGGGATCACATTAGAAGAAATGCACTAGCAGCTCCAATGGGCTATGATGAAGGAGAATTTCACAATCAACCTCCATTGGTCAACTGGGCCTATCACCTCCATACACCAGAAACCTGGGACAGGCTAAAAGATAACATGCTTTCAAGTAATGAGCAGGCCGAAAGAGCAGTTATTAATCTTTCATACACTGCAAGAGATAGTTTACTAGTCCCTTTTAAAGAACATATAACTGATGATTCAGAAACAGTAGTTCTGAATCCGATAGATGTAGCGGACCTATTTACAGACAAGTATGAAACATTTAGACATCTTGATGAAGCAGGTTTACCTACTATACCGACTACAAAAGCTTCAACACTATTTTACGATGGTAAAGAAGCAACTGAAGCAGAAATAGGAAGCGATGATAGAGGATATGTTATCAAACCTTTGAATGGGTTTGGAGGGGATGGAGTATTCAAAGTTGATAGTCTAGAAGAAGTGAGAGAGATGCTGAATACACCTGAAGGTATCAGGGAAATTGTAGAAGAAGGAAGTTATGAAAGCGAAGATGAATTAGAGGAGGAATTTGAGAAGAGGAACAACAATAGGGAAGAGGTCTGGGAAAATTACCTGATACAAACAAGAATTCCGCATCCATCTGATATAAGAGTTGAAGGAATAGGAGATAAGTTTACGAATGCTGAGAGAAGGTATTCTGCTGACGGAGAACTATGTACGAACTTTTCAGATGTTTCGGCAAACTATGAGGGCTCAAACTTCGGAGTTTATACTAAAATCCTAAATGCTATCTCGGAAGGAAGACTTGAACCACTATATCTAGATTTACTTGATAAACCAGGAAGAACTGATGAACTGGGTCAAGGAGCCAGGAATCTGTCTCAAGAAATAATGGATTCTATAGACGCACATGCTTTTAATTTCGATGATAATCTGCCTCAGAATCCTGTTAAAATTGGAATAGATCTGCTCGAGACAAAAAGGGAGAAAATCCAACACTTGCCGGATCACTGGATTGAAAGAGCAGAAGAATTTTCGGACGGAAACACCTTATATTTCATTCCTGAACTTAATGGAATGCCGGGATCAGGGGTTGATCTTGCAGCGATGTATGCAGACGCACCTGAACAGATTAGCACTATTCACGTATACAACCTAATGAGAGATCTATCAGGTCTTGATGACTATTCAGTGGATCAAATCGTAGAAAATTACAGCCAAGATCCGGAAGGACAGTTATACCAGAGAATTTTAGGTTTTTATCCAGATTCAGATCTTTCCAAAGAGGAATACCTGAAATTGGCTTCGCTGAATGACAAGCGAGCATGAATTGATCAAAATATTGAATTATAATAGATGAGAGAAACCGATAATGAGATCTGAATAGTCAAACTATATTTAAAGTTTAAGGTCAATTATAACTATGTGGTGACAAAACATGTCAGGAGAGGATAGCTGGACCGACGCATTAGAAACAGAATCAGATTCGATTGAAGAGGAAGATGAATACCTATTAACAAGAAGCGGGGAGGAAGTAGATGCGACAGGAAGCGGAGGAATGTTTCCTGCTGGAGAAGAATCAGACTCAACAGATACTACTGGAGATGATGATTCAGATAGATGGTCGATTCCAAGTTTACCTTGGGGGGGAGATGATGATTCCAGGTGGTCAGTGCCTGACTTTCCATGGGAAGGAGATGATGACGATAGTACGCCAACGCCAGGAATTCCAGATCCTGATGATATAGATACACCCGACTTTCCAAAAGTACCAAGAAGATATGTATTAGTTGGAATAGCGGGTCTACTTGCCCTTGACTACTCCAATGTTGTTGATGCACCTTCAGAGGATAAGAATGCAGGCTCAGGATATTTCAGATTAGGAGACTGTGGCGGAGATATAGATGGATTTGGCGAATTAGGAAGACAGGAAGAATGTGAATCTCCCAGAGATGTCGCGGGACTTCCTTTCGAATCTTATGAAGATACTATTGAAGGAGAAGTTGTTGACGATGTAATTCAAGAATACGAAGCTGTACAGGAGAGTGAAAAGGTTGAAAGAGAGACTGATGCTGATATAAATAAACTTGGAGAGAAATGGGAGGATGAGATAGGTAAAAACCCGGAAAACTACAGAATTGGATTCGTGAACCTGGAAGACGGCGGAGGAGTGATTCAACTGCTTGAGAACGAAACAGTTGTCGAGTATCAGAGGGTTGATCAGGAAAGTTATAATGCATTGAGAAATGAAGCCCAGGCTGTCGAAAACAGACAGAGATGAAACGAGGTTTTATAATATTTACTTTAAGATAACAACAACATAGGTGGATCAAATGACAGAACGAAAGACAACAAGAAGAAAACTCCTCGGCGGAATAGCAACTGGCATAGCAGGAGGTTTAGCAGGTTGTGGAAGTGGCGGAGATGAAAAAGAATTCTTGAGCGACCGCGAAATTGAACATACCAAATCGCAGATGGAAGATATATATGTGGATATAAGAAGGAGTCTTGGTGAAAGACATAGAGCTGGAAAAAAGCTCGTTGGTGCTATTTCTAACGACGAAACTGATGCAAGTGAGATACTTTCGAGAGAGGCCCTGGAATCAGATGATGGTATTCTTCTGACAGATAATCTTGTATTAGGAGCCAACAGTCTGGACTCTCCTATAAAGAGAGAAGATTCTGAAGGAACTCTACTCAACTACGACGATATTAATTCAATGGAACAGTTTGGAGAATCTGAGGAGAGAACTGATACAGGTATCAATTATGAAGAAGTATTGGATGAAGTCGCAAGAAACACTGGAAGAGACGTAGGGAACTTCAATGCGACTGATCGGGTTGAAGATCTGATAGACGACCAACTAGAAGATTTTGAAGGAATAACTGCATACTTTGCAGAGGATGTAACCGATGGGGAAGAAGGAGGTCATTCGGCCGATGAAGTAAACTTCAGAGAAGTTGACGTTGATCAACTTAAGAATGTCAGAAACCAAATTGATGAAGCCATCGCAAGATATGTTGAGGGCATGAATATAATCAGCGATGCAACGGAGGGTCAAATTGGACAGATTGAAAGCGATCTAAGTAGCTTCATTTCACACCCCGAGATGCATGGAAAGCCAGCCTCAGAGAGAGAAACACCAATGCATCATTTCGATGTTGAAGAGGCAAAAAGCTATCTCAAAGGTCTAAATGAATTTAGCGATCTTGAAGATCTTGCAAGTGGAGGAGAGCCAGACGATCCCAATGTCACTGCGGTGATCTCGAATATTGAGAAGCACATAAACAATGATAGAAACGATTACGATGGCGGGTTGAAAGCAGTCAGGGATTACATGACTGATCTTGAAGACGACATAGCAAGAGAAGCAGGAACAGCCTTCCAGATGAGAGAGGTAATAGATTACGTGATTGAAACAGCCGCAGAAGTCAATGAGAACCATACGGTAGACGCGAAAAAGGACACGGATAATGGAGATAATGGCTGGATAAGCTACGATGAACTGGACGATTGTGACCAGAAGAAAGCGGAAAATCTCGTCCCCCCAGAATACAACCCTGAAAACCTCCAGTATAGGGAAGAAGAATCAAATAATGATATAGAATGGAAAGATCCTGAAGGTAGGACCCCGGGCTCAGGGGACTTCGATGGTTGTGTTCTTGACTAATTAATTTTTCATCTATATTTATTCCAAATACTATTCAAACCAAAGGATATATAAATTTACCACTGCTGAATAACAGTATGAACTCCACCAAATTTAATTTCAAAATCTCGCTTGTAATGTGTTTCTTACTATTACTAACATCAATTGGAGCTTCCGATTCTGTAAAAAATTTCGATCTTTCATTTGACAAAGAAGAAGTTGTAGTGCCCGGAACTGTGCAAATTACTGGAGAAATCAGCGGCTCTGATCTGAATTCCGCACAGATTGAGAGATGGAAAGGTACAGGATGGAATAGTGTAGGAGAAGTTGAGGATTGCTATGGCGATAAATGTGATTTTGTGAGGACATACGGAAGATCCAGAACTGGAGAGGTAGCATTTAGAATAAAAGCAGCTACTGATGATGGAAATATTGAGACGAGTAGCAGGAAAACAGTAAACTTCGTTAAAGGATCCGGAGGGGGTGGAAAAGATCCAAGAATTAATTCTGTTGAAATCTCCGTGAACAAAAATAGAGTTAAGGTTCCAGGAATTGTTAGGGTTAACTCCAAAGTAAGTGCAGAAAATTTAGAAAACCTTAAGATAGAGAAGAAAAGAAGATACAGTAACTGGGATACTGTTGGAGAAGTAGAAGATTGTTCTGGAAATCATTGTTCCATTCAAAGAACTTATGGAACATCCAATACCGGAACCGTTATTTTTAGAGCAGAGGCAACAGATCAAGACGGCAACAAAAGAAGAAGTGTTAAGAAGCACGTAGAGTTTTTCTCAAGAAAACCTAGCGACAACATCGATCCAAATGCTGTTCTTGATATTAGTCCTAATAACGCTGATACCGGTGAAAAAATAAGATTCGATGCAAGATCAAGCACCGATAACAAAAAAATCGATAGATACAAATTCGACTTTGATGGCGACGGAGATTATGATGAAACAAACAGGGAGGGAATAGCACACAAAAGATTCTTTAGTGAAATATCCGCAAGAGGAAAAGTCAAAGTAATCGACAGAGCAGGAAACTCCGACACCGACTCAGAACACTTCCAAGTCAGAACCAGAGAAAGGGATCGGAACACAGGTTCTCTCAGGGTTACGGTCCAGGACAGAGACTTCGAGAGGCTGGAGAATGCGCTGGTAACAGTCAACAACGGCGATAAGAA
>JBDGRJ010000024.1:0-3269 GCA_042218115.1 Minisyncoccia bacterium
GAAGCAGCGGTTTCAACAGGCGAAACGAGAACTGGAGGCCGCGGAGGACCGGCTAGCGCAGTTTCTGGAGCGGAACCAGAGCCTCAATTCGGCGAAGCTCCAGTTTCAGCGGGACCGGCTCCAGCGGCAGGTGAGCTTTAAGGAGCAGCTCTACAGTGAACTGCAGAGCCAGCTTACGCAAACGCGACTTGACCTGCAGCGGCGGCAGCCGGTGGTGACGGTCGTAGAAGGACCAGCAGTACCCGTGCACGCGAGTGCCCCAAGAAGGATGTTAATTACGGGGATAAGCGTTATTCTAAGTGCCATCGTGGGGGTAATGCTGGCATTGGGAAGATCTCTGGTGAGCAGTGTGAGTGAACATGCGAGAATGAGAGGGAAGCTAAAAGAGATTAAATCTGCTCTACTGCCGAGATGATGGGATCGGAGCAATGAGGGTGTAAGTGAATATTGGTTGACAAGAAATAATAGTATGAACGAATACAGTTAAATAGGTAAATACGTTAAATACAAAGGAAAAATCTGAGGTATTAATACAAAGAAACGAAAATGGCCGTAATACATATCCTACTGTATAGAAAGACAAATTATACAGACAAGCTTATGTTTAAAAGAATGAAAGTTTAGATATAGGTGAGTAGGGATGGATGAAAATAAGAAGGAGGATGAAGGTAAGAGTGTAGCTAAAGGCGGGGCAGTATCAATAGCTGCTATAGGTATAAAAAAGGTATTGAAGTTTGGGTTTGAGTTAATACTGACACGGGGGCTGGGTGCTTCAGCCTACGGGATTTGGGTTCTATCATTTAGTGTTATCACTATACTACGGAATATAAGTCAAATGGGCTTTCAGCATGGCGTTATAAAGTATGGACCTGAAGCAATTGCCAAGGGAGATGATAGAGAACTAAGAGGAACAATGACATTGGGTATACTAGCCCCAGCCATGGGAGGGATACTATGGGCAGTACTATTAACTCTCTTTGCCGAGGAAATATCGACAAACCTTTTTGGAAAAAAGGAATTGTCCAAAATATTAGAAATACTTGCTCTATCGATTCCTTTTGCAGCAAGCGCTTCAGTTGTAGGCTTTTCAAATAGAGTATTCGGCAGGGTCGACCATGATGTATATGCAAGACTAATAATACCATACATATTACTTGTATTCGGATCATTGGTAGTAGTAATTCTCGGAGGAGGAATAAAAGAGGTATCATGGGTATTCTTATTGTCAATGTTTGGATCGATGGTTTCAGGTATATTACTGCTATCTAAAGAGTACAGATTATTTGCCCCTTTATCAGAAACGTTATTCAGAAGGCCAGTTGCGAACTACTCTCTCTTTTTAATGCTATCTGGGTTATCACAGATATTATTATTTAAGGTGGATAGAATAATGTTGGGTATATACGTTTCAAAAAGTAAAATAGGTATTTATAATGTTGCCGCAGTGTTAGCATCTCAGATTGTGGTTTTTCTGGGAGGATTCAATTCCTTATTTTCGCCTAGGATATCAAAATATTACCAACAAGGTCGCGTAGAGGACATTCAAGCTTTACATACGTCAACTACGAAGTGGATACTCATATGTGCATTATCAATTGTTGGTATTTATTCATATACGCCCAAATTTTACATGTCATTATTCGGCCACGAGTTTACATCTGGATGGCACATAATGATAGTACTATCGCTTGCGCAGTTAGTAAATGCTGCAGTAGGCTTATCAGGGTATGTACTGAATCTAACAAATAACTATAAGATTGAACTTTTAAACAGCCTAGCGGTAACAATAACAAATATTATCCTAAACTTTTTATTAATAAGGAAATGGGGCGTATTAGGGGCAGCGGTAGCGACCTCCATATCGTTATTTCTGATGAATATTTCTAGGTTAGTTCAGGTGTACGTATTTGAAGGTATATATCCTTATAATAAAAGTTTTCTGTATATAATTGCCTCCTTTGTTTCGTTTTTCGGAATCGGTTGGTTACTGAATAGGTATAATGTCTGGGACTCATCTCCGTACTATTCGCCTTTGCTCGTGTTTGCTTTTTTGTCCGTATCTTACTTGACATCTGCTGATAGTACAGATAGGCACATTGCCAAATCTACACTATCAATTGTCTCTTCCAAAATTAAAACCTAAAATTCTAAATGTCCTATAAAAATCCAAACTTTTTTGTGATAGGTGGGCCTAAGTGTGGTACAACTTCATTCTGTAGATATCTGTGTGATCATCCTAATGTTTATATACCCACAATCAAAGAACCTTGGTTCTTCGCTTCAGATTTTCACAATTTGACCAGGAGTGTAACATCCAAAAGAGAATACAAATCACTCTTTGATAATGCTAGTAATTACCGCGCTGTCGGCGAAGGTTCGACTATATATCTATATTCTAATGTAGCTATCGAAAAGATACTCAGATTTAACCCTGACAGTAAATTTATCGTGCTTTTTAGGAAACCCGAAGATATGGTGTATTCGTGGCATTCGGAAGTCTTTAATGGAAAAGTCTCAAACTTTGAACAGGTTATAGGCATGTCGTATAGAAGTAGGGTTAAAGAGTTTGTACCGCGTGTTAATGTTGAGGAAAAAATGTTCGACTATGAGGGTATATGCAGACTAGGCAATCAAGTCAGTAATTTAATAGATATCATTGATGAAGATAAACTTCTAGTTTTAAACTTACGGACCTTAAAAAACCAACCTCAAAAAGTTATCTCTACAACCTTCTCCTTTTTAGGTTTAAGACCTCATATCAAGGACAATTTCGAAATTTATAATTCCAACTCCAGTGATATATTTTCTACTATCAACTACGTTATTGAATTACTTAGACGTACTTATTTGCATAATGTATCCACTTACCTAAAGCGCAAACTTGGAGTTTCTGAGTGGCAAATTTTAAAAATGATTCATAAACTAAATTCTGTTCCCAGTAACAGACCACCCTTAAGAGACGAAGTAAAGTCACAAATGCAAGATTACTTTCGAGATGATCGAGAGCTGCTGCGAAATATGATAAACAAGTATAATATTAATTCTATTTAGTTTTACCACATAGACTTTGTATTGATGTATCTTTCAGATATGCTTAAGTCCTGCAAATCCGTTTATAAATCCTAGTCGTTCAGACGAGCTGATCTCGACGTTTTCCTTCGGGGGGGCTTGGACTTGGCTGAGTCTATACTTTTGTGCAAAAGCCAGGCTCGATCGAAGATGAGAAAGGGCCCCGCGCTGCGTTAGGTTTGGAAATACTCACCAAAGTA
>JBDGRJ010000025.1:0-2013 GCA_042218115.1 Minisyncoccia bacterium
ACTCCGAATTTACAGCTAAAGCTAGGTCAGAAATAAAGGTATCAGCTGTCTCGCCGGATCGGTGCGAGACAGAGGTGCGGTAGTTATTTTTTTGGGCTGTTGTTATGGTATCTATGGTCTCGGATAGGGTTCCGATCTGGTTTACTTTTATTAAAATAGCGTTGGCCACATTCATATCTATGCCTTTTTGCAGTCTCTCTACATTGGTCACAAACAAGTCATCTCCCACTACATCTACCTTATTTCCTATTCTTTTAGTTAATTTCTGCCACCCTTCCCAGTCGTCTTGGTCCAAAGGGTCTTCTATGGAGACAAAAGGATAGTCATCCGCCCATTTCTCTACTATTTGTGCCAGTTCATCGATTCCTATTGGTGACTTATCCTCATAAAACTTATATTTGCCATTTTCATAAAACTCACCCGCCGCTATATCGGTGGCCAGACCAACTTCATTCTGAGACTCATAGCCCGCTTGCTCTATCGCTTCAAGCAGTAGCTCGATAGCCTCCTCGTTCGAGTTCAGATTCGGGGCAAAGCCACCTTCATCTCCTACTCCTGTATTGTAGTCTCGGTTGTTTAAAATAGATTCTAAAGTATGAAAAATTTCTGCACCTGCTTGTAGGGAGCTGCTGAAGTTTTTAAGTCGAGGAACTATCATAAACTCTTGGGCGGTCAGACTATTGTTTGCGTGTTCGCCGCCATTGATTACATTCATTGTCGGGGTCGGAAAGCGATAGCCGTCATAATCTAGACTGAATGTTTCTCTGATGTATCTATACAAAGGTAGATCTTGAGCTTTTGCTGCTGCTCTAGCTACAGCCAGAGATACCGACAATATTGCATTAGCTCCCAGATTCTCCTTGTTCTCAGTGCCATCGAGCTCGAGCATAATCTGGTCTATATTCTGATGATCGGTAACCTCTGCACCTTTTAGTTCACTACTTATCTTTTCATTTACATTTTTTACTGCCTTTTGTACCCCTTTACCCATATATCTGCCCGGGTCCTCATCTCTAAGCTCCAGCGCTTCATGGACACCGGTAGAGGCACCGCTGGGTACAGCTGCCTTAGCCTGGGTACCACCTTCAAGCTCTACCCAGCTGCGTATAGTGGGGTTGCCGCGTGAATCCAATATCTCCAGTGCGTGAATGTCTTTTATCTTTGGCATCAGTTAAAGTTAAGTATAAGTTAATTTAGGTTGTTTTTAATCCTGTATTTTATATTCACTTGTACAGACACATCTTTTTGTCCCGGCTCGATCTTCGGCATACTATCTCCGGCGCCGCCCATCGCTGCCTCTCTCATAACAGGAAAATGAAAATCATTACTGCTTTCATTGTAGGAGACTACCTCGACTACTCTCGATCCCAGGTTACTGGCTATCATATCAGCTTTTGCTCTCGCCTTTTCGATAGCGTCTTTCCGCGCTCTCTTTTTGATGTCTTCTTTATCATCGATATCAAACTGAAGATTGCCTATATTATTAACACCCAGCTCCCCTGCCATAGAGATAATCTTTTCGGTCTTGTCCAGATCCCGGATCTTGACCTTCACATTCTGAGATACATCATACTCTTTTGGTTCTCCTTCCTTTTTTTGTTTTGGGCTCTGATACTGTGGATATACGTTATAGTTTGTTGTTTGAATATCCTCTTTTTTTATTCCCATATCTTTCAGACGACCTATCAGCTCGCTCATAATCTCATCATTCTCTTGTTGCGCTTTTTCAACACTGCTGGAAGTTGTCCTCATGCCCAGACTGATCTCGGCCATATCGGGTTTTATCTTTGCTTTGCCGGTAGCATTTACTGATAAAGTTTTTTGCTGAAGTTTTTCTTGGCCAATGAAGTGGTATTTTTTAATATTATTTCGGATCAATACTCCGAAATAAAAAATAAGGTAAACTAAAAGTATTCCAAACAAAGTCAAAAAAATCTTAAAAGCGAACTCACCTAAAAAACTACTATCTTCTGAACACCCCTCACTGAAGCAACAGTGAAAAAACTTATTATC
>JBDGRJ010000026.1:0-3869 GCA_042218115.1 Minisyncoccia bacterium
ATCGGTCTTCACTAAAGCTACCAAAGCATCAGCATCTACCAATATTTCCAAAGGGCCATTGTCACTCATATTATTCACTGTCATAAATATAGCTATCCATATTTTTGGACAAATCTTTCGGCCCCCCGGATAGATTCAAATTCGCTAAATCAGTAAGATCTACTTGCTTTTTCTGTTTCTTCTTATGTTCTAAACCTTCTGCTATAAACTCCCGCATTAAATCAGACATAGACCGCCCCTCTTCTTTAGCCTCCGCTTTAATTTTTTTATGTAAGTTTTCCGGAATATAAAGCTGAGTTCTTTTCATCTTATCTGTTTATACAAGTCTATTATACATATGATGTATACATTAATCAAGTGGGTTGGCTATCTTTTTTAATATGCTAAAGTATATTTACTAAAAAAACAGTATTTTCTCAATAGAAAAACTGCTTCAAAATCAAAAAAATATTGAGCAAAGCGATGCAGAGATACTATTGACCCAAGCAATAGACCAAGACAAGGAGTTCATCATAGCTCACCCCGAATACAAACTAAGTCTCTGGGAGTGGGTTAAGTTTAAATATTATATATATAAAAGAAAACAAAACTACCCTCTAGCCTATATTACAAAGAAAAAAGAGTTTTACGGTCTGAATTTTAATATTACCGAGGACGTATTAGTACCAAGACCGGAGACGGAACAGATAGTAGATTTAGCTTTAGATCAAATTAAGAAGATAGATGGTAGAATCTTACTAGTCGATATAGGAACCGGAAGTGGGTGCATCCCAATCTCGATTGTAAAAACTATCAAAGACGATAATAAACAAAAAGCAATCAGAGCCTTAGCTACCGATATAGACTCAGATGCCATTAGTTTAGCTAAAAAGAATGCAAAGAAACATAGTGTGGATATAGGTTTCTACCAAGGAAACCTAGCACAACCGGTCTTAGATAAGTTAAATTGTTACGAAAATATAATTATTACCGCCAATCTGCCTTATCTAACTGAAAACCAATTTAACACCGAACCCTCAATACAACAAGAGCCGAGGCAAGCCCTAGTAGCTGAAAATGAGGGCTTAGAGTATTATGAAGAATTACTACGGCAGTTATCTGGTACTACTATCTATGACAAGAATTATACTTTATTTTTTGAGATAAACCCGCAACAGAAGAAAGGGACAAAAAAGCTAGTTGACAACCATACACCAAAGAAAGTGGAGTTTAAGAAAGACTTAAAAGGATGGGTCAGGGTAGCCAAAATTACTTCTTGATCTCCTCGAGAATTATCTTTTTGAGGAAACCACCCCTTTCCTTTTTCTTAGTCTTTCTAATATTTTCTATATCTTCAAAATCGATGTCTCTAAATTCAAAAATAGCGTAGATTACTTCCAAAATATCAGCTAGCTCCTCAATATCGTCGTCCTCTATAAATTCTTCTGTTTCTTCTTGCAATTTTTCTTTTAGTTTTAGTCTATACTCCTGGTTATCTGCTATATGAGTGACTGGCTCCCCCCGTCTTCTTTTATAATTTCAGGAATTTTGTCTCGGATAAGTTTGTTATAGTCCATAGCTAAAAAATTAAGGCATGCTAATTTATATCTTGCCCCATTTCCCAAGCCATACTACAAAATCAGAAATAAATGAAGGCGTAAAAATTCCAATCGATGACGGGCCGGATGGTGGTGAGATAACTAAAATAGGAAGCTTCAACCAAAAACTATCAAGTGATATTAATTTGGAGAAATATAACGGAGTTGCTATTTGGTGTGATGCGTTCTCGGTTCCGTTTGGTTACGCCTCCCTGAAATAAATTTTAAACGCTTCTTAATTATTTTTACACATTTATTAAGCACACCCTATAAATAGTACACAGGAATAAAATAAATCTTAGCCCCCTCCTCCTCTATAACTTTACTTTTATTTTTAGTCAATACATAACCTTTAGAGGGTGAGTATTCGCGTAAAAAGCTGTAAAAACTTTTCCCTGGAGTAGGGTCATTGCGATACTTCACTTCAAACGGAATTTGCTCCCCTTCTGTTTTAACCACAAAGTCTACTTCAGCCCCAGCTTTTGTACGCCAGTATTTTATATTTTTTAAACCGACATCAAACTTATCTTTTAGACGAGCTAAAACAAAGTTCTCAACCAGGGCACCAATATCTCTGCGATAATCAGTTTGTTGAAAATTATCTATTAAATAATTTCGTAGTCCAAGATCAACAAAATAAGCAATAGGATTTTTGACAATCTCCTTTTGGCGATTAGTAAAGAAAGGGCGTATAGTATTGACAATATAGGTTTTTTCTAAAATATTAATATACTCCTTAAGTTTTTTATACTTTAACCCGGTTAATTCGCTTAAGTTATTGTACCGCATTAAGCCGCCGATCTGAACCGACAAACTTTCTGCTAACTTTACTAGCTGATCATCATTAGCTAATTGCAACAGATTATTAATCTCTTTAGTCAAATACATATTAAATAAATCCTTTAAGATGCGCTTTTTTTGTTTCTTAGGTGCTTTAACCACTTCAGGATAACCACCGTAAACGAGATAAGTTTCAAAATTATCCAATAAATCCTCACTGATTTTATCTCCATATACCTGACTTGGATCAAAACTTTCTAAAGGAGCCTCAATTCTGGAATTCAATCTATCAGCTAACCCTGAATTCTCTGCCAAGAGAAACTCTCTAAAAGAGAAAGGAGATAATCTAAAGGTAAGCATTCTACCTACCATGTATTCTCCGGTAGAAAATATTAAGTCCAAAGAAGAAGACCCAGTTATAATGAACTTAATATCAGTAGTATCATAAAGAAATTTCAACTTTTTGCCGCCATTATCTGCATACTGAAACTCATCAATAATGACAATATCATAATCTTGATATTTCTGCTTGAAATCCTGTCCATCTTTAAATAATTTTCTTTGTTCTCTGTTTTCAAAAGTTAAGTACTCTACTTTATTATTTTGACTCAATTCTTCTTGCAGTTTTTTGACCAAAGTTGTTTTTCCTACTTGGCGTGGTCCGGTAATAGCTATTACCTCTTCTCGGTCCAGGTAGGGTTTAATCTTTTGTTCTAATTGTCTAGGAATATAACTTTTCACTGTTTTCTCAATTTTAGTAAGGTTATAATTTCAGTATTTAAATTATAGTAAGGTTATTATTAAAAGTCAAAAATTTTCAGTTTCTAAATAAATTTTAAAACCTTTTCTAACAACTGGAGTATATTTATTCGGATTATTTTCTAAATCCTGCTTAATCTCATCTAAACTCATCCATTCTGCTTTTGTAATTTAACTTTCATCTAAATAAGTTATTAACTCTGACATTGAGCAAGAAATTTATTTATAGCGTCTTGTTGAAAATGTACGATATCAAGTTCATTCAATCTATCTAGATCAAAAAACTCAACTTCTAAAATATTTTCATCTTCAGCAAAATTTTGCTCTTGTTGTTTTTCTGATTCTAGAGTAGCTGAGAAATAAAAATTCAATTGATGGCTGTATTTGTCTATTTGAGAATAATATGACATAAACTTATCAATATGAAACGGGTCCGACTCATTTATATTAGCTTCATACCCAGTTTCTTCTTTGACTTCTCTAAGCACACCCTCAACTAAATCTTCACCTACATGCAAACCACCGCCGGGAAGTTCCCACTGGTTAGATGCTTCATCTACTATCATCAAAATTTCGTCATTTTTATTTCGAACAAATGAATATACACCGGGGCGAAATTCTACCTCTTCTTTTGAGTCTGGTGTATGTATATTTTCTTCAAGGTCGTAAAATTTTAAATTCATGAAAAAATATTATGTAAATAAAGAACCCCGCCCTTACGGACGGGGTATTATTATAGCTCGAGCTTCGCTC
>JBDGRJ010000027.1:0-26070 GCA_042218115.1 Minisyncoccia bacterium
GCACCATAGTAGGATCTACCGGCTCGGAAAAATTAATCTGGATAATAGAGTTTTTAAATATCTTTGGTCTGGGTTGTTGCTTATTATCTCTTTTTGCCGGATATACCGAAGTCACCTCGGGAGGATTAAAGTCAAAATTAGTATCGGTCTGAAACTTCCATTCGTAATAACTATTTACACCTGAAAATAGGTCCATATGCTGTTGACCGCCCTGCTTGGTCTTTTTTCTTTTTATATTGTTGGTAAGGGTTACTGTATGCCACTTTTTCTCTAAGTTGCTACCAAGCATATCAATAGTCTTGAAGGTAAAGGTCTTTGCTTTAGCTTGAGATTGACTGGATGCATCTTCATAAGCGATCATCCCGGCCGCTTTCATCAAATTTACACCTTTTTTATTGGGATCAGTAGAGGTGGTCTTAGATATCTGAACCGAGCTGGTACTGATCTGATCGCAATCCTCTTCCCATTTAAACTTATTATTTGCACCTCCGTCCTGTATACAATCTCCATAATAAGGAGGCTGTTCCATCTGATTATCATTATCCGGATCACAGACAGCATCAGAGCTAGTAGCTGTACCATTTCCATCCCAACAAGTGTCATTTGTATTTTCAAGCACAGACCCCGGGTCTATCGGAAAGTTAAAAGTAACAGATATTTTTGTATTCCTCTTTACACCTTTCTGATCACGCTCAGGGAAATGATCCTGGACCTTTTCTCCTAACGCTCCACTGCCGGAGAAGGTCTGAAACTGCGGCCCGCTAGCCTGGCCTACCCCTCCGGGACCGCCGGCCCCGGTAGCATCAGTAAGTGCATTGATAACAAAATTAGTGATTCCAAATGCCGCTAAAATTATTGCTAACCCGATCACCGCGTTTATCAATACTTTTTTTCCATCCTGTACCTGCTCCTCATTTCCCCCGCTGGTCATTATCAAGTACCCCCCGTATATTATCAACACCAGAGCTATAATTCCTAGAAGGCCTAGAAATATATTTATAATATTACCAACGATCTCTATCAGAG
Source organism: Minisyncoccia bacterium (assembly GCA_042218115.1). Classification (GTDB taxonomy): domain Bacteria; phylum Patescibacteriota; class Patescibacteriia; order Magasanikbacterales; family UBA922; genus JBDGRJ01. The sequence continues at coordinate 1,027 of JBDGRJ010000027.1, forward strand.
GTCTGTCGCCTAAGTTTGTGGTTTGACGCACCTGATCTAAACCAAAGTCTTGAGCTTGTACAGGCTTAGGGGCTACGACCAAAAAGCTAAAAAATAAAATTAGACCAAAAAGCAGTGATTTTTTATTTTTCAGATTAGAGAAAAATGACACGAAGAAATAATATTGATATCAGTTGCTATAATTATACCATAAAAAGACAAGACCCAAAAAATACAAAACTCCCGGCTTGAACCGGGGAGTTTTGTTTAGTCGATCCGACGACCGAACTTATCAAAGCCCTTCTTCTTCAGCTTGCCTATCTTTCTCAGATAGTCTTCCCGTCTTTTCTCTTCAATCTCACTTATCTTTTGACGGTGTCTCATATTCTCACTCATAGTCTTAGTGAAGTATTTTCTACTCTTCACTTCCATTACTATTCCACTGTTCTTCCACTGATTTTTAACTCTCCTCATAAAAGCTGAAAAGGACTCGTCATCACTACGTTCTAATCTAGCGATATAAAATCACCTCCGTGTTAATTTATTAGACGAGTTAATACTAATAAAAATAGCAGATTTAGTCAATCAACTCTCGTACTTCTTCTATAATATCATCTTGATCCACCGTATTCTGGTTTCCTGTCTCCATGTCCCGAATAATAATATTACCATTTCCCGCCTCCTTCTGTCCTAAAATCAAACTATGAGGTACATCCAGATCATCTGCGATCTCCAGCTGATCCCTGAGGGCGGTCTTAGCTAAATTATGGTGCACCTTGACTCCTTCTTGTCTCAGCTTTTCGATGATGCCCAGTGCTTGCTTGCGCGCCTCCTCTCCCAGCTGAGCAAAGAATAGATCATGTCTATTGGGTTCCTCTATTTTATAATCATCGTCTTCTTGTTCCTTTCTTCTCATAGCAGTGATTATTCTCTCCAAACCCAATGAGAACCCTGCTGCCGGAGTGTCCTCTTTTCCGCCAAGTTCATCTATAAGATTGTCATATCGGCCGCCTCCTCCCAGGGCATTTTTCTTTGAGCTCTCTTCACCGACCTCAAAGAACTCAAACACTGTGTCAGTGTAGTAGTCTAACCCGCGCACCAAGGTCGAATCTAGCTCATACGGAATACCCAGCTCGTCCAGGTACTCTATTATTGTCATCAGATACTGCTTGGAGTCTTCCGAGATCCAATCTATAATCTGTGGTGCTTCTTCTATAATCGGCTGATCTTCTTCTTGTTTAGAGTCTAAAATTCGCAGAGGATTATCTTCTAACTTTTCTTTTGACTTATCAGACAAGTAGCTTTTTTTGCTGTTTAGATAACCCTTCAGCTCCACTAGATAATTCTCTCTATCTTCTACCGATCCAATGCTGTTAATATGCAGCTGTACATCCAAACCCAGCTCAGTAAAGAAGGTGTGACAGATATTGATCAGCTCAGCCTCTACTATAGGAAGCTTAGTTCCCAGGCTCTCGCAACCAAACTGGTGAAACCTTCTGTATCTTCCGGATTGCGGCTGCTCATAACGATAGAACTGGTCCCAGTACCAGAGCTTTACCGGCTTAGGCTCTACTCTCATCCCGTGTTCTATATAAGATCTGGCAATAGAGGCTGTATTTTCGGGTTTTAACACGACCTCGTTCTCACTTTTGTCTTCAAATTCATACATCTCTTTGTTAACAATATCCGAATCATCTCCTACAGACCTCACATATAAATCCTTGTCCTCTATTACCGGCGTTTCGATAAAGTCGTACTCATAAGTATTAGCTAAATCTACAGCGATATTACGTATCTTGTCCCAATACTTATTATCGTTCGGCAAAATATCTTCCATACCTTTTTGCGTCGAAAAATCACCGTTGTTTGCCATAAAATTTAATTAATTTTCTAAATTATATTTTGGTGGATCAAACTCCTCAATACGTGGAATGGGGTAACCTCTAAACCAGATCTTACCAACAATGGCTTCTCTGTCTATGGGCCCGAAAATACGTGAGTCAGAGCTGTTATCTCTGTTATCACCCAACACAAAGTACTGATCCTCTCCTAGTGTTACACTGTAAGTGCCTTCTAAATTCAAGTCCTCCTCTTTAATATATTTTTCTTTCAGTACCTTGCAGGATACATCGCAAATTATCACCTTTCCATTTTCTATTCGCACCCTTTCTCCGGGCAGTCCTATAATCCTTTTAAGATAATAGTCTTTCTGTCCAATGGGCGGTCTGAATACTACTACCTCTCCCCGCTTTGGTTTTCTGAAATTATAAGTTAGCTGATCAACTATCAGATAGTCATGCCCATCAAAGTTCGGCTGCATTGAGCTGCCTTTTACATAAAACGGCTTGAAGATATAGCTTCGCACTACAAATACAGTAATACTAGCTAATACGACTATTTTTATAGCCTCAAATGAGAACTGGCCCAATTTTTGCACAACCGAGCTCCCTCTGGAGGAGTTAGTTTGTGTGTCTTTGTTTGAGTCTTCCATTATAAGCTGTTAATAAGAGTTAAGTTTGAGCCGAAGCGGAAACAGCTCAAATCCGAGCTATATTATAGCAAATGAGCACTAAAATATAAACACATTTTTCACTACTTGTCAAAACTTACTAACTTCTTTATAATAACTTCGCGAAAGTCTGGGCTTGTAGCTCAGTTTGGTTAGAGCGTCTGCCCGACACGCAGAAGGTCCCTGGTTCAAATCCAGGCGAGCCCACGAGGGGCAATTAGCTCAGTTTGGTTAGAGCGCATCGCTGATAACGATGAGGTCCGTGGTTCAAATCCACGATTGCCCACATACAAATTCAAAACACCCGCCGGGAGGCGGGTGTTTTTGTTTGGTTGAACTAGAGAAAAACTTTAAATGTCTAGGTCATCTACTGCAGAAGTATCGATGTCCTCCTCTTCATCGGAAGGCTCACTGCCTTCACCTCCGGAAGGACCTTCGCTTCCTTCTGGCTCATTGATCTTTAGGTTGACGCGAGCGTTATTTTGAGCTCCAACGATTTTTAGCAAAGTTCTTAGAGCTCTAGCAGTTTGGCCGTCTCGGCCGATTACGTGCCCCATATCATCAGCATTTACGTCCAATGTTAGGAGCACACCCCGCTCGTCAACCTCTCGGGACGTCTCAACGTCCTCTGGATGACTTACAATCTTCTTAACGACATACTCAAGAAACTCTTGATCGTCTTGCATACTATGCTTCTATTACAGATTAAGTGAACTGCTTAACATATGGATGTTAAGCAATAAAATTATACCATCTTGTTAAAGTTCTTGTCAAACTTGCGCCGATGTTATTACTCTTCTTTTGTTTCTTCGCTTTCTTCCTTTTTTTCGTCTTGTTGCTCTTCTGGTTGTGGTTCTTCAGCTTTTTCCTCGGATTCTTCTTCCTCTTCATCACCCCCATCTTCATCACCATTTTGCTGCTCAGCCTCTCCTTCATCATCAGTATCCCCTTCTTGTTCCTCTTGTTCGGATTCCGGCTCCTCACTATCGTCTTCTTCACCAGAAGCATCTTCTTGTTGTTCGTCCTGATCTTCCTCATCCGACTCTTGATCGGAATTACCTTGTTCATTTTTCTCCTCATCTGACTCATCATGCTTTTCTTTACTGCCTTCCTCTTTCTCTTCTTCTTCTTCTTCTTCTTCTTCTTCTTCTTCTTCTGCTTCTGCTTCTGCTTTCATCTGTTCACGTTTTTCTTGGCTGATAGATACGGCATTCTTTTTATCATCGTCAATCAAACCTTCTTCTACAAGTAGGTTGTGAACAGTATTGGAAGGCTTTGCACCTTGCTCCAGCCAGTACTCCACTCTATCCTCTTTTAAATTCAACTGCTTTGGGTCTGCAGCAGGGTTATAGTGGCCTAAGATTTCTTTCCCATTTGACTGAGGATGTGCTGATCTTTCTGCCACTACTACTCTAAATGCAGGGCTATTTTTCTTGCCAACACGCTTCAGACGAATTCTTAACATATTTAATAATTATTAACGTTTAATCTTAATTGACAGCTGGAATTATAACCAAAACCTTACTTTTTGTCAACTATCACTGTTGTTTTTGTACTTCCGGTTCTTCACTGACCTGCTCGGCCTGTTGCAAGTCCAAACTAACGATCTCACTAACACCGGAGTTCATGGTCACACCATATAAAGCATCAGCCGCATGCATAGTAGTTCTGTTGTGGGTTATAAGGATAAACTGAGACTCTTCAGCTAAATCCTCGAGTATGTTTATAAACTTGGATGTATTTGTTTCATCAAGGCTCGCCTCTACCTCATCTAAGACAATAAACGGTGACGGATTTGTTTTTATTATTGCACAAATTAAAGCTAAAGCAGTCAAAGTTTTTTCACCACCCGACAGAGCACGAATGTTGTCTACTTTTTTATCAGGCGGTGAAGCTTCTATCTTTACACCTACTATTGCTTCTTCAGAACCCTCTATCTGTTCCTCTTTCTCGCCATACACTCGATTTAGGCTGGCTTCTCCTCCGCCAAACAATGTCTGGAAGTTATTGTGAAACTCTTCTTTAATTTTGGAAAAAGACTCCTCTCTTTTTTGTTTCATTTTCTTATCTAACTCTCGTATCAGCTCTTTGCTGTCCTCCATTGCTTGGTTTAGATCAGACAACTGGGTCTTCAGGTCTTCACACTCCTGTTTTAGTTCTTCATACTCTGATTTTACACTCGGATCTATCTCTCCTATCAGATCTAGCTTATATTTTAACTCTTGAATCTGGTCTCTAACATCATCTTTTTCACTATACTGAATACGCTCAAACCCCTTATCTAATATATCTGAAATGTTGCAGTTTAGTATATTTTCTACTTCTAACTTGATATCTTCTTGCTTGGTTTTTAGTTTCTCCTTTTTCTTCTGTTTTTGGCTGATCTCATTTTGCAAATCCTTCAGCTCCAACTGTTGCTCTTGCAGCTTGTCCTGCAGAGAGAAAATCTCCTCTTTTTTCTTTTCTTCTTGTTTGTTGAACTGTTCTATCTTTTGTTTTAGCTGCTCGGCTTTTGAATCCAGCTCACTTATCTGCTGGTTAAGTTCCTCTTTTCTACCCCGAAGCTGCTCCAGATTCTCACTATATTCTTCAGGGTCCATCTGAGCTAAATCAAGGTCGGACTTAAGCTCATCTATCTCTTGTTCTATTACTTCCTTTTTTTCAACCATCATTTCTTTTTTACTTTCTTTCTTCTGTTTCTTTGCTTTCAGGTCAGATATCTTTTTGTGTAATTTATCTTCTTTTTCTTGCAGCTCCTCAAGTTGCTCTTGCAGCTGTTTCAGCTTTTGTTTTTTGTTCTGATCATCGCTGTCGCTTATCGTGTCCATGCTAAAGCTGACCTTTCTGTTCTTAGAAGATCTATGCCCTCCAGTGATACTTCCACTTTTATTTAGCACATCACCATCGAGAGTTACCATCCTCACCCTACCAATGCCCAGCTCCTTCGCGGTTTGAACGTCCTCAACAACCAGGGTTGAGCCTAACGCATACTCAAATGCTTGTCGATACTTTTCATCAAAAGAAACTAGATCTAAAGCTAAATCATACACCTTGGGGTGATTAAATTTGGAAGCATTCACTATTCTGGGGTTCAGCTTTTGCAAAGGCAAAAAAGTAGCATAACCAAGCCTATTTTGTTTCAAGTATTGGATACAACTTTGTGCCGTATCCTCATTCTGCACCACCAAGGAATTTAGATGTGACCCAGCTGCAATATCAACAGCCAACCGAAACTTGTCCTCCACTGAACCTAGTTGAGCCAAAGCCCCGAAAAGTCCGTCAAACTTGTTTTTATTTTTAATTAGCTGATCTATTGCTTTGATGGAGGTCAGGCCGGTACTGGAGCTGGTAGTAGATAGTTGCTGCTTTATCTTTGAGATTTTACCTTCTAGAGCAGACTTTTTGTACTCTACATCACTCAACTTTTCTTTCTTCTCTTCTATCCGACCGCTAGCTTGATCGATATCTCCTTTAAGGTCTTCTATCTCACCGCTTACCTCTCGCTTGTCCTCTTTTAGATCCTCTATCTTACTCTCAATCCAACTTATATTTTTATTACCAGCCTGAGAATACTCAGTCTGAAGCTTACCTTGGAGCACCGCCTTCTCTTCCTCCAGTTTATTTTTCTCATTCACTATTTTCTGGTGTTTTTTCTGCAACCTATCAAAATCTTTGTTGGAGTCATTTTTTGCTAACTCTGCTAATTTCTGCTTGTGGTCCTCAATCTTTTTATTAATTTCCTTCTCTTTGGTATTTAATTGCTCAAGCTGTGACTCCAGGCTGGAGATTTCATCCTCATTTCTCTCAAATAAAGATCCGTAATAACTCTCACGTAACTCAGTCAATTTTAGTTGGATCTCTTTCTTTTCTTCTAGCTTTTCCACCTTTTTCTTGAGGGAACTCAGGCGAGGTTGTTTTTCTTTAAGTAGGAGCTCTAGTTCCTGAATATTATCCTCGGTCCTGTTTAGCTTCAGCCAGGCCTTGTGTCTTTTAATTTGATACTGCTTAATACCGAAGGCCTCATCAAAAAACTCTTTTCTTTCTTTGGGGGTTTGAACAACTATATTGTTCACCATCCCTTGTCCGACTACACTATACGAACTTTGGGCAAAATTAGCCTTGGCCAAAAGTAGTTTTAAATCCATCAGCCGCACCTCTTCTCCGTTGATAATATATTGACTTTCCCCGGACCTGTAATACCTACGCTCCAGTGAGATGCTATCTTGATCTATATCTACAACTCTATCAGAGTTATCCAGTATTATTTCCACACTTGCCCTGCCTGCTCTGCGAGTGCCATCAGAACCGTTAAAAATTATATCCTCATTGGTCTTAGCACGTAGTTTGGATAGGCTTTGCTCACCCATCACCCACCGGATAGCATCAGAAATATTACTCTTACCGCTCCCATTGGGGCCTACTATCGCAGTGATACTTTTTCGCTGTTTGTCCGGAGATAAAAACTCAAGTGTCGTTTCTTCAGCAAAAGATTTAAACCCTTGCAAAGTTATTGATTCTAGCCTCATCGTTTGACAAAAGTTCTTAATTTTAATAAAATCTACCCTTCGTATATAAAAGAATAACAATTTAAAGAAATAAATGCTAGAGCGAGAAGCAAAACAAATCCACAATGAGATTAAAAAGGCGGAACATATACTGATAGTCCCTCACCCGGGTCCAGACGGGGATGCTATGGGTTCTGCAACAGCTCTGATGCATTATCTCCAAGATGTAGGGAAAGAACATACTATATTTTGCAAAAGCGAAGCTGATAATAAGCTGAATTTTTTGCCGTATGTGGAGAAGTTATCAACAGAAAAGGCTGTATGGGAAGAGTCCTACTTCGATCTAATTATAGTGCTCGACTCCGGTGATCTGGAATACGCTGGCATAAAAGAATACATCAATAAACTAGAAGATAAACCAACGATCATAAATATAGACCATCACGACCAAAACTCCTATTTTGGTGATATAAATATGGTTGCAGCTTCTGCTGCTTCCACTACTCAGATCCTGTACTACTTTTTTACTGCTAACGATATAAAAATTGACGCTCAACTAGCTACCTGCCTGCTTACCGGCATCTTGACTGACACCGACAACTTTACTAATGCCGCTACAACCGTAGCTTCATTAGAAATTGCTGGTGAACTAGTCAAAAAAGGAGGGAAAATTCAACTGATAAAAGAGGTAATGTTCCAAGATAAATCAGTAAACGCTCTGAAGCTGTGGGGCAAAGCACTTTCCCGACTATCAAAACATGATCAGCATGAAATAGTATACACATACTTAACCCAAGAAGACCTAGACGAACACGGTGTTGGGGAAGAGGCTACAGAGGGTATAGCTAACTTTATGAACGCTCTCCAAGAAGGAAAGGCAGCTCTAATACTCAAAGAAAGGAGCGACGGCAAAGTAAAGGGTAGTTTTCGCACTACCAGGGATGATATGGATGTATCTAAGCTAGCTCAAGCTCTAGGAGGAGGTGGACACAGAAAAGCCTCCGGGTTCAAAAGCGAAGACGACTTAAAGGGGACTCTACAAAAAGTATGGGAAGCAGCTGAAGAGACCAAACATCAAAGCTAACTTTTAAAAAGCTGGGGTATAAACAAACCTTTCGTCTGAAAACTGATTCTCCAATTATCTCTTAGGTTAATTCCACGAAATATTATAAAACCCCTTAAATACACCACTAGAATAGTGTATATCTAAATCACTACACATGATGGGTAATTCATCAGATTAACGAGTCTTCTTTTACAATCCAGGCCTTTTTTGTTAATCTTAGTACTGACCTTTTAAATTAACAAATATATTATGGAAGAAGACTCATTTGAAGTCCCGGAGATTAGGTCTCAATATCCTGTCCCTCGGGTCATTGAACAAACCTCGAAGGGTGAGAGAGCCTATGATATTTACTCTCGTCTTCTGGAAGATAGAATAGTTTTTGTAGGGCGCACCATAGATGATGTGCTTGCAAACACGGTAATAGCACAGCTCCTATTTTTAGAAAACGACAACACGGACCAAGACATAAAGCTCTACATCAACTCCAGAGGAGGTTCCGTTACTGCAGGTATGGCGGTATATGATACCATCCAATACATAGAGCCTGAAGTCTCTACTATCTGTGTAGGTATGGCAGCGAGTATGGCTTCAGTTTTGCTTGCAGGCGGGGCAGAAGGAAAAAGGTTTTGCCTACCCAACAGTGAGGTGATGATACACCAAGTCATGGGAGGAGCTGAAGGACAGGCAAGTGATGTAGAGATTCATGCCCGCCGGATCCTAAGGATTAAAGAAAAAATAAATGAGATCTTAGCTAAGCATACCGGTAAAGATAAAGAAACAATTAAAAAAGATAGCGACAGGGATTACTTTATGACCGCCCAAGAAGCAAAGGATTATGGCATCGTGGATAAAATTATAGACTAAAATAAAAACTGACCGCTGATCGCGGTCAGTTTTTTAGCTTTTCTGGCTTCAAGCTGTGTCCTGAAGATGTTCTAGGAGAATGCAAGCGTGAGCCTACTTTTCCCAGCAACACCTTCTGCCTTTGGACACAGCCGAAGGTCATAGAACATGATCTTCGGCCGGGCCCAAAGATCTGTATCCAAGAAGGCACGCCATAGGGAAAGGCAAGCGTGAGCCTACCCAACCTACGACAACGTGCCCCCATGCTTGTCGTGGATACAGATGAGATACTACGTAAATAGTATCTTTCTGTATCCAGTCTTGGGCCTTTTTGTCAATGATCGATCGTTAAATAATAACACAATATTAAAACCTTGTCAAATGGAGGGGGGTGTAATAAGAGCTTAATACTTGCTTTCTTTACTAAATCTAGAGTTATTTAAAAAACAAATACACAAAAGAAGTTTTTGAAAAGAAGAACATAATAAATCCCCACCTAGCAAGGTGGGGCATTGTTATGGTTTAGAAACTGAACCATACTAGTTGCCTGTGAATAACCCGGTTTTACACTTTACCCGATAATACTATTGCTCTTCATTTTCTGATGAAGTTTCTTCTTGTTTTTGCTCTTCTTTATTTTTCTTTTCGACTCCTTTCAGACAGATCTGAGGTAAGGGGCGATAATGGCTGGTAAACACCCTCTCTTTTGTTTCACCATTGGGAAGTACGCGTTTATAGGTGAATGAGGCATCGGCCCCTATATGTTCTTTTTGACATTTTGTTTTACCCGGAGGTAGTGAAGTAGTTTCTTTTACTTTCTTCTTTCCGGGCTGATACCAGTTTGAGACGGTCGGATGGGTATAGGTTGAGGCCGATCTCCCGTCATCATCTCCCCAAAGGGTGTAGTAAAGCTTCCCTTCTCTCACATCAACTTCCGTTTGGATCAATACATAATCGTCAGTAGTATTTTTAAAGCGAAAATCAGGCTTGGGATTATATATAGTGGCATCCGTTCCCGGTAATCCATTTACCGGATCAGCATAATAGTTCACTACCAGAGAGTGATTTCTTCTCTCAGTAATCGGCATCCCAGCCTCCATTGCCATTCTAAACAGTGTCGTTCCTAGCTGACAAAGCCCTCCTCCCAGTTCAGGTTTTAACTCCTCTCCTTTAATCACGAGCTCAGGTAAGTATCCGGCTGCACGTGTATAAGGTCTAGTAAACTTAACTGCCGAAAATTCCTCGCCGGGCGGTATTAGCAAACCATCAAGTTTATTTGATCCTACCTGTATGTTATGAACCCTGTTTGCCGGACTACCCGCAAAGTTCGATACCCCGGTACCCAGCTTCTCCTCTATACCAAGATTGTTTACTTCCGGTACAGTTATATCAGGTTTTATTGTCTTAACAGCAAGGTTGACAGTGTTGGTGACAGCGCCGGGGTTATCGGAGCTCATTCTTTTTTGAAGCACTTGTTCTATTTTCTTTACATTTTGTTCCAGATCTACCTCAAGCCCATTTTCAGCGGGAGTAAACTTCTTTACCCTCTTTCCATCGACCTCAAATTTTGCATTCTGAGCAGCCTTATTCACCTGTTTTGCTATATTATCCTCTATAAATTTGGATATTTTCTCTTTATCAATTCCTATAATTACCTCACCCTGAACATACTTCGGCTGTGCCCAGTCCCGAATATTTTCTAAGGTTACCCCCCACATTCTATCCTTATTCTCATTGTTGTAGATAAGCTCTATTTCTTCGGTAAATATTTTTCCTAAATTACCCACCACAGATCTTAGGTCATCTTCTTTTATCTGAGCTTGTTTCGGGTTCTTTTCTACTCTGACTTCAGGGTATTTAAGCAGGGACCACTGATCTTTTATCTGGTCTACTGCTTTTTGGTAGTTGTAAAAAAAACCAGATCTTGAGGGTTTTATCTGATACTCCAGTGGTTTAATTGAGCTAATCTCAAGTTGTGCATTTTTAGGTTCAATTTGCTCTGCTCCTATATTATCCTTAATTATCTGCTTAACTCTACTCTCATCAACCTCCAATGTAGCAAGCTCAAACTTTTTCTTTTTAGACAGCTGCAACAAATACTTCTTGATCAAACCTAGATAACCACCTTGCTTACCATAAGAGACTAATCTCTCAGCCTCTTTTTGAGGCTCAGTACTGATCAGCTCAATTGTATTCCCCCCTTTTTCCCCCAACACAATAAGTGTATTCAAGTTAAAGCTTCTCACCTTATCCTGGCTGTCTACATACTCTACTTTTACCCCCTCAGAGGCTAGCACATCATTCATTTTCTGCAGCTTTTGGGCTATTTGTTCCTCAGTGAGACCACCAAAATTATAACCTCCTAAATAAACATTGGGTAGGGCTCTATCTTGATAAGAAGCCACTATACCGTAGCCGCCTGAAAAAAATATTATCAATACAGCGACTAGAAAAATAGATATCGAAATTTTAGTATTAGATTTGAAAAAACTCACTCTTCAATTATGTTTATTGGAACATCACGCTCAGTATCTTTTTTTGGAATAAATACCTTTAAAATACCATTCTTGTACTCTGCATAAGCCATATCCGCCTGAATATCAATCGGAAGGACTATAGTTCTGGAGAATGGCCCCCAGTAACATTCACGGTGATGAAATTCCAGCCGACTATGGTCTATATCATCACCCAATGGTAATTTCCTCTCTCCTCTGATCGTAAGCAAGTCATTGTGAATGTTTACATTTACCTCTTCCACAGCAGCCCCGGCCATAGTAGATATAACAACAAGTCTCTCCTCGTCAGACACTACATCTACAGCTAGCTCTCCTTCGGGAGAGTTATGCCATTCGGGAACCTGATCTGTCTGCTCAAACTCAGAGCTAGAGCCAGGTTCTGTCTTTAATTTAAGGGAGTAATTATCTTCTTCAGGGCCCATTAAATAGAAAAATATTACTTAGTATCTCACAAGTTAGTATAAAACAATATACTTGAATCTAAAAACTAGAAGAATAGGTATGCGGAGAGGGGGGGATTCGAACCCCCGGATCCAATGAAGGATCAACGCCTTAGCAGGGCGCTGCATTCGACCACTCTGCCACCTCTCCTTCTTGTGTTTTTAACTTCAGTCTTTAACTCGCGTACAGTATCTGAAAGTAGCTAAAACCAGTGCAGATACACTTCTGATTGCTTGCCTTGAGCTTGTCTCACCCGCAAGCAATCAGAAGTGTATCGAACTAAGCGGAGAGAGGGGCTCCCTTCCGATCGAAGCTCTGATGACCTTCGTCTTCAAGCCGGCCCTCGCTGTGTTCGTCTTATCTTCGATAAACTCGCACAAGCTCCGGGCTTCTCATCCCCACACGAGCAAAGACTTTTGCTCGTTCTCTGCGGAGAGAGGGGGATTCGAACCCCCGAGGCCGTGAGGCCTGCCGGCTTTCAAGGCCGGTGCATTCAACCAGGCTCTGCCATCTCTCCGGCTAAGCACCGTTATTCTACTAGAAAAATAATGCTATGTCAACACTAAAACCCTCTAGCTAAAGTAAAACCAGTTATATCAGATACATTTGTATTATCTTTTAATACCTCAGCGCATACTTTAAGTGTAGCCCCAGTAGTAAAAACATCATCTACTAATACTGCCTTTGAGGTTTCAACCTTAGACTTCACCTCAAAAGCCCCCTTAACATTAGTTAATCTATCCTCCCGTTTTAGTTCTGCTTGTTGCTTAGTGTTTTTTGTTCTTTTCAATGCCTGTTCTATTGGCAGCTCCAGCTCTCTTTTTAATACCTTAGCTATCAGATGCGCTTGATCAAAACCCCTCTCGGCTCTTCTTCTTTTATGTAGAGGCACGGGTATTATTCTGCCTTCGCTGGGAAAAGCACTTTTATATTGCTGCAGAAAGTCTACTATCGTAGGGGTCACAGAGCTTAAAATCTCAGTAACGTACTCGTACTTAAACTTATGAATAATAGTTTTGACTTGCTGATCCTTAAAATCGAACACAGCTAAATGCCGGTCCAGTGTTTTATCGCAATCACTGCAAGCCTCTCCTTTATCATGTCTTTGCTTGCAATCAGGACAAGCTACTACCTCTTCTGAGTTTAGTTTTGCTCTACATTCCGGACATACCCAGAACTCTTCCTTATCACACAACACACAAAACTTGGGGAAGACAGAGTCTTTGATGAGATTCAGTAGTGATTCCAGCTCCATTTATTGCCAATAAAGTCCGTCTACTTTCCAGCTTCCGTTTTCTTTTAGCAACTCTACTCTTCCCTCCTTTTGTAGGGTCTCTTCTTTGTTTTCTTCAGTTTTTGTCTGCTGAACTTGCACTATTACCGTAGCTTGTTCTTCTTGCATCTCTTCGATATTACTAGCTATCACCTCCGTAGTTTGGCCTGAGTATTCTCTAGTTTGCTCGACTGTCTGTTTTTCTACCCAGCTGCGCATCTCCTCCGTTACCATAGGATAAATACTCTCTAAATGCTCGTTTTCATTTTGAGAGGAACGGCTAGCAAACCTTTCCACAAATATCCGAGCAGTTTGTTTGGCTGTGGTCTCAGGGGTAGTCTCCTCAATCTGTCTCTCCTGAGTTTCCTGTTCAGGAGTGCCGGTCTCGGTAGAAGCCTCCCGTATTTGCCGGTCCGACTGTTCTTTTTGAGTGGTGGTAGTTTCTTGGGTGCCTTTTTGTTTATTTACGGAGCTAGGCTGAGAATAAAAATAGAAATAGTATACCAAGCCCAATATCAATACCAAAAGAACGGCTAGAGCTATTATCAGAAATGTTCTTTGTTTTTTTCTAAGCATATTATATGATTAAGCAGGCAAATCAGTGGCCGGCTCTCCCCCCTCAGGTTCCTGACCCTGTTGTTGAGCTACTTGTTGTTGATACTCCTCTTTTTGCTCCTCGATCTCCATCAGCTGCTCGGGATTGGTAGTGACTAACTGGTCTTCGGTATATGACGCCACTACCTTTATCGCAGCATGTTTTCTGCCGGCAAAAAAGATGCCTTCTCCGACATCACTCTCCAGTAAAAGATATTTTTCTCCCTCTGTTAACATAAATGTTTCCTGTATATTATCAATAGCGGACGGATCTTGTTTCATCAGCAGATTTAAAGAAGAGTTGGTAACTATAGCTTGACCGTACTGCGAGTTCAAAAAGTCATTTACATCCTGAGTAATCATCGTCACCCCTAAGTAATACTTTCTAGCCCTCTTTACCAGAGAGAATATGAACTTGGCACTCTCTTCATGCATCATCATCCACCAACCCTCATCAATAATAAGCAACCTCTTCTTCATTTCGCTGCGAACACGGTTCCAAATATAGTTTACCAGATTATAGATAGCCATCGGTCTCAGCTCGTCTTCCAAATCTCTCACCGTAAATACTACTAAGCGGTTATCCATATTTACATTCGTGGGTGAGTTGAACAGACCGGAGAAAGTGCCGTCAGTATACTTAGTAAGCTTGGTAACCAAATCTTCAGCTCCCTCCATACCTTCCAAAACCTCCTTTAAATCCTGCATTATAGGAGGGTCCACAGTTGATAGATCCGAGTCGGGGGTGATATCTTTTTTAGCATAAGTTTGGAGTAAGGCCTGATCTAAGATAGCATCTTCCTCCGTGCTTAGTCCGCCAAACATAATCTTTAGCAGCCCCTTTAGGGTAATCACCGCACTTCGGATAATATCCTCCGTACTTGTCTCCTGTCCGACCGGTTCAGGTAGATCAAACGGGTTCACATTACTCTCAGAAGAAAGTGACAGATTCACATAAGTTCCCCCGACTGCCTGACACAGATCCTGATACTCACGCTCCGGGTCGATAACTATGATCTCGCCGCCCATCATCAATGTTCTTAATATCTCCAGCTTGACAGCGTAGGACTTACCCGCACCCGAAGTGGCAAATACGGTCATATTAGCATTCGCCAAGCTAAAGCGATCGAATAAGATCAGACTATTGTTGTGGCGGTTGACCCCATACAAAATACCCTCATCACTGGTAAGCTCAGAGGAGACAAACGGGAAAGAGGATGCAATAGGAGAGGAGTTCATATTGTAATGCACCAGCAGCTCATCAAGCCCTAAAGGCAGTGTAGAAGTGAAGCCCTGCTCAGCCTGATAGAGAACCCTCTTGGAGTATATTAACTTCGAGCCGAAGATAGTCTCCAGATCATCAGTAACCGAATCCAGCTCATCCTTATCCTCAGCATACAGTGTCACATAATAAGCAAATGAGAAGAATTGCTCAGTCCCTTGAGTCAGCTGGTCTCTCAGTTTTTCGATATCTTGCAGAGCTGTCTCTTTTACCGGGTCTCTGGGGGCACCCTTCTCTTTGTCGGCTTGCATCTCAGCTCGCAAAGCTCCGACCTTCTTCTTTAGCTGTTTCAATATTACTGATGACTCTACAGGGTAGAAAAACATAGAAATATCCAAGGTGGTGCTCATGTTTAGGATAGGGGAGTTCCATCCTACCGAGATATACCTAGGATAAGTAATCACGAACATACTACGTATGTAGGTATCACCAAGTCGGATATAGGTAGGTTCTACCTTCATAGCTGCAGGCGCTATCAGATCACGCACCGCCACCGTACCCTTACGATAAGTTTCCTCCTCTTCGATAGTTACCAGCTCCTCCTCGGAAGGTTCTTCCCCACCAAAAGAAAACCAACGACTAAAGAAGGATTCACTTTCTTGTTCTTGCTCTTCTTCTTTTTGCTTCGGTTGAGATTGTTCTGTCTCTTCTGGTTGAAAAGGCATAAGATTTAACTAATATCTTCGACCCTGATCTTATCCATATCTCTAAGCTCTTCATTAAAGGCCAAGTCAGGGTTATAGGAAGAATAATAAAGCTCAATCAGCGCCTGAGTGTCCAAAGGCTGAACTTCCAGCCCGATACTGCTAAGCCCGGATTCGATCTGCCTGGTTCTCTTCTCCAGCTTATCCTTTCTTTTTTTAAACTTCTTTTCTTTTAGTTTAATGGTAAATGCCGGCTTTAGCGCCTCTTTAACACGATCAAAAAAGCCTTTATCACCTGCACCTCCAGGGTTATAAGGCACTACCACATAAAAGTCCTTCGTCATAATGTCACCGATATCGACCAGCTCTTTGATGAAAGACCTATAATCAGCCATCTGGGTTAAGAGCAGCTCATTCGTCTCTTCCTCTTCTCTTTCTTTTATCCGCTCGAGATACGGCTCTATATTAAACCTACGAGACTGTACTACAATCTGTAAAGGGTGGTCTAAATTATTCAAAAAAGTTACATAAGAAGATATAATCGCATTCTGCTCATCCTCTGATTTGAGAGCAAAGTTCAAGCTGGATACCATCAATACCTTGCGTAGGGACCCATTTTTCAGCACCACCACATCTTCCTTTATCTCCTGGATCGGGAGATGTGTCTGTGTCGACGCTTTCGCTTTTTTCTTTTTTTTAGCTTTTTGCGATTTCATTGGTGATATAAAAAGTAGTTATATGGTAGCAAATAAAACAACTCATAAAAACAGATCAGCTACATCTCAGGGAGCCCCTCATTTTCCCGGTCTTCACTAGAGGGTTGCGGCCCCTCTTTTTGCGTGGCCGGGTTTTTAGATTTCTGCAGGCTCTTTTCTCCTTCATAATACCCTCCGGTGTTTACTACTAAAGACAGATCTCTAATACGACCGCGTTTAGCTTTTTTTCTGTGCCTCTTTTCTTTCTCTGCAGATCCGGTTTCTCTTTTTCTTAAATAATTTAACTCTTTTTGAGTATACCTTTTATCCCAGACTCTGAGCTTATCTTTTTTGGCGTATTGGAACAGATTTAAAACAAAATAATGAAATTTCTGCCCTTTTATCTCCACAAAAGCAAACACAATCGCCAGCCCGCCCACCAACAAAGTTGCAATAATAAATAGTATAAAAGTTAAAAATTGATATATGACAAATATTAATACTGCTGCAGTAAGCAAGATCAAAAACTGGCGGACCGAAATCGGCCCAAAAATTTTATTTTCTACATCAATGTATTGTGGAACGACAAACTGCTGGTCCATAAATTTATGTTAACTCTCGGTTGATGTATATCATGGCATCAAACTCATCTTTGGAAAAATCAGCCTCATCCGAGCTCAATATATCCTCTACAGTTTCATTTTCATTCACCGATCTTTTCAACACATTTTGATAGCTGGTATACATAGGGCTCCCAAACCACTTATCTCGCGCTTCTAAAAATAACAGGAAAGACTCATCATGAAGCAGCATAAACTTCTCGAGCAGCTGGTCTGCAGCTGTCTTTGGGTCATCAGAAAAATGCCGAAAATGCTTCCACTGCATCTGAGCTATCTCATCAACCGGCCCTGTGCTCCTTGAGTCATCTTCTTGTACTTGTGAAGTCTTTTCTTGGGGGGGTTTTATATCCTTCATTTTCTCCTTGCTCTGCAAATTTCCTTGCTCATCAAATTGCAAAGTGCCCTCCTCTTTTTCTTTTGTTTCTTGTTTTGCTTTTTGGTTATCTTTATCTTGTTGAGAGGACTGCTCAGATGCATCCATCTCAAGCCCATCTTCACCCTCTTTCGGGCTCTCTTTTTTTGGTTGCTGCTTATCTGAAGAGTCGCCTCCTTGAGCTTTGTCTAAGCTTTGATCTCTGTCTGCTTTTCCTTCTAGATTGAACTTATTTTTTATCGCCTGTAAAAACTCTTCTGCTTGCTGCTCTTCTAGCTCTAGGCCGCCACTATTTTTTTCTTTTTGTGCATACTCTTTTAGTTTTCTGTCATCTCTGATCCCTTTTCTTCTGGAGGTAATCAAAGACCTATAGCGCTCGCAGAGCCCCGCAGGAGGATCAAATGGGAGTTTGGCCAGCACCTCACGCAGCTCTTCATCACTTGTTTGTATACCCCCATCAGCGGGTATCTTAGGTTTATCACTCGATACCTGAGGTCCATCGTCTTCCAGGGGGGACTTGTGATCCTCCTCATCCCAGCTTGTTTTGGGTTTATCCGACTTTTTGTTCTTTTTTTGCTCTGTATTTTGATTTATCTTTTTTGTTACATCTCCTGATTCTGCAGCTTGTTTGGCTCTCTTTTTATTTTCACCACTACTTTTTTTCTGCTCAATCTTTTGTTTTAACTTTTGGGTCGGAGTTGAGCCTTCTTTTTCTTTTTTATCTGGCGCCTCTTCTTCGTCTTCATCCTGTTTTTCTTGTGATTTATCTTTTTGATCTTCATCTTCTTCTTTTGTGCTAGCTTCTTTCTGCTCGTCAAATTCAGATTTTTTATCTTCTTTGTCGTCATCTTTTGGTTCATCTTCGGCGGCTCCTTCTTTTGTATCCTTATCATCGGTAGATTCATCGGGGCTTTCGCCGTCTTGGTCTTTTTGATTAGCAGAAGTCTTTTGTTTTTGTTGTTTATTTTTTTCCGGTACTTTCTGTTTGTTAGTACCTTTCTGCTTATTATCTTCTGATCCGCTAGCACTATCAGTTTGCTGGTTATCACTATCTTTAGATTCGTCATCTTCCTGCTCATCCGAGCTAGCTCGCGAATCTTCTTTTTTATCGGATTTAGCTTTCTCATCCCGATCATCCTCGTGGTCTTGCTTATCTTGATCTTGAGGCTGACTGTCTACAGAATCTTCTTCCGGCTTAGGATCAGACTGCTGATCATCA
This sequence comes from Minisyncoccia bacterium, assembly GCA_042218115.1. Lineage (GTDB taxonomy): Bacteria > Patescibacteriota > Patescibacteriia > Magasanikbacterales > UBA922 > JBDGRJ01. Next base: position 19,586 of record JBDGRJ010000027.1, read on the forward strand.
ACTACTTCTTCCTCTTTGTCTTGATGTTTTTCTTTGAACTCATCTAGAGGCACCTGCTTGATAGAGCCATCATCTTGCTTGACCGGGACCGTAGGTTGTTGAGAGTCATTATCTGACATAAAATATTAGTTATTAAAATAGTCGTCATTCCACTTAAAGCTGCTGGACTCACTATCAAAATAGAACCAGTTTTCTACCTCATCTTCCCTGTCTTGCTGTCTAGCTACTGAACGCAAAACCTTCTTGAAAGCCTCGATATTTTCAGGCTCGAGCTCTTTGAGTTTGCCAAACTGAGCTTCAACCTCTTTTTTAATCTCCTCAATTGACATATCCTGATGCTTTTTTACATTTTGTTTTGCTTGTTTTAGCTCAGAAGAGCCAGTATCTTTTTTATCTTGTTGGCTAGATTCTTGCTCCTTTTTCGGCACCTCTTGTTTATCATCTTCTTCTTTAGTTGTTATAGGTTCTTCCTGTTTTTCTTCACCACTCGTATCTGCATCATCTTTTGGATCAGATCCACCGTCATCAAGTACATCGGCCACGGTTTCTGTGGAGCCTTCAGGCTGTTCTTTAGCTTGTTGTTGTTTATTTTTTTTGACTCTAGACTCCTTTTTCTGTTTCTCGAGAGAGGGTTTTGTCTTATTATCTACAGACTCGCTAGATTGTTCTTGTCTAGGCTTGGATTGATCGGGTGCCGATCCGCCTTCAGTTTGTTGCTTACCAGCACGATTTTGGCCACCCTCTTCCTTTTGTGACTTGGCTTTACCATCAGCTTCAGTAGAGTCGTGTGCAGTTTGTTCAGAATCAATACTTCTCTCTGCTGTAAACTGATCCTTATCCACTTGTAAGGATTCTTGTTTTTCTTTTACCTTCCCTCTGTTTCCCTGTTGAGACAATTCTTGTGCTCTATTATTAACCCAATCATAAAAACCTGATAAATTAAGATTATACGATTGTGCTGTCGGGTGGATTCTGTCTTGATTTTTAATAAAAAACAATGTTTCGAATAGCCCTGTGATATAGCTTCTTTGTTCTTCACTTTCTAATTCTGCAAGCTTATTATCTTCAGAAAAAAGCTGTTCTCTTACTTTAGAGTAGAAGTCCGCTTCCTCTAAGTTATCTTTATCGTCTCTGCGAGAATAAAACTTCAACAGCTCATCTATACCCAAACTATTTTCTAGGGAGAAATTAATCGGATAATCCAAATTATTAATTCGCCCCTTGACATCCTGAAAAAAAGACTCTCTCTCATTTTCTTCCTCCAGATTAAAAGTGAAATAATTCATAAACTTTTTAGTAACGTCTATTCCCAAAGCTGTCATTGTTGGCAACTGATGCAGAAAAGTATCCAAAAAAGTTTTTTCATCAAAATTATAATAATTGTCCCAGGTCAGCTCCACATACCACTTCCAGTAGGTATCATAATGCTTGGATATCACTTGGGGGGAATATTTTTTAGACGAAAAATAATTATGAAGGTCGTTGAACATCCTCTCATTACTTTCAAGATCGTCTTTTAACTCTTTGAATTTCTGATCATATTCTTTCTTTTTGTCCTCAGGTATCTCTTTTGGTTGTAGAAAATCTTTTAAATCAGGCATGTTTTTTCAAGACTTATATTAGTTTAATATACCTTAATCTTGTAAATCTTCCAGCTGGTCCCTAATCTGGTTCATTTGTTCTCGTTTTTCCTCTCTAATTTTATTATTCTCGACTTGTTGTCTTAACTCATTAACTAAATCCTCTACTTTTGATATTTCGTCAGTATCCATATCCGTCTCTTCATTTAATTGCGAACTGACCCCCTCTTTTATCCTTTCTATTTGCCTCTCTTTCTCCCCCTCATTAGGTGCATTTTCAATTGCATCCTTCACTCTTCTATGTAAGCTGGTGGTGTGCACAGTACTTCTATCAGCTCCGGCGTCCTCTAAATCATTAGATATTTCAACGGCGTTACTGCTGTGTTCATCGATTTGACTTCTAATTTGACCTATCTCCTCACTTAATTCCTCTTTTCGGTTATGAAGGTCATTTATTCTGCTATTAAGCTCCTCGTTGCTCACCTCCTCTTCAGTTTCTGAAGTTCCTTCATCATCCGCCCCTACATCACTCAACTCCAAGGTGTCCCCCCCTTCTTCCAGCTCGACTTCTCTAGCTCCTCCCTCCATATCTGTAGCAACTTCTGTTTCTCCATTTCTTTCTTGACCCCCTTCTTCATTTTCTTCATATTCCCCGCCGGCATAACCAGAGAAATCATAGCTTTTGGAGCCGGTCTGAGTTATTGCTCCAGAAATGCCATCTTCACCTTGGTTTTCAGCTGCCGTTTTCATAGTATAGAGTGAACTATCAAAAGTGTCCCCCAAGTCATCCTCTAATTCTCTCTGAGTTCCCAGCCCTACTTCTCCATAGTCATCACCTCCGTGTTTCATAGCCATCATTGCCCGCTCCGGATCTTCATCAAAAGCACTATCCGGAGCATTGTCTAAAATCTCACCAAGCTCATCTTTTAGCCCTCTATTTATGGCTTGCGGCAGTTTTCTAGCCAACTCCCTTCTTAAACCGCTTATCTTATCACTGTCTCTTTCATCTTCCGGCTTGTTAAATTCATCCCTCAGCTCATCATAAGAGCTTTTAATATCCCCTCTTAATTCACTACTGCTTCCTTCATAGTCCCCCAAAAAATTATCGAGCTTTTTAAGATATCTCTCAGTAACATCAGCTTCCGCCATATGCATCCCACGTTTTGGTGTTTCCCTCTCAAGACCGGGGATAGCACCTTTTGCCCGAAACAAGAAATCAATTGCCTCATTGGCACCACCTTGACCGACATTGCCCGCTGCTTCAAACTCCAAGTCTTGTAGATCCTCAATGTCAAAATCATGCTCATCGGACCTTACCGCTTCTTTTGCTTCGTCAAAACTATCAAACCCCTCTCTCTGCGCAAGCTTGTTTTTTTCTTCCTCAAATGCTTCATAATCTTCAGCTTCTTCTTTTACATCTTCTTTCATACCTCTTTCTTTTCTCTCTTTTATATCCTCCAAATTAGATCTTTTCACTTCTTCTTTAGCTATAGATTCGTGGCTAGGAGCTATCTTACCAGCCAGCCCTCCACCTCCCGCACCGGGAGTTTTTGCTCTTGCCTCTATGCTTTTCTTTCTTTCATCCTGTCTTTTTTTAGCCTGATCCACTGCAGCTTTCCTTTTTATCCTTCCTGCACTTTGACTACCTACTATGGGCAGCCTATTTAGTTTTGTCTTTTCACCTGCAAGAGTAGCATAGTCTGAGGCCGCTTCTTTGGCTCTACCCATTGCTTTCCGAGGAGCATAAGTCATAGCACCTTTCATCGCTCCCTTAGCCTTTCCGGCGATCTCTCCTCCTCGAACATTGAGCTCACTCTGGACAAACTCCAGCCCGGCCCACATAAATCCTATAGCAACAATATAACTCAATAATACATCCCAGCTTGCCATACCACTGCTAGCGTTCTCGATAGTAGTATTGGGTAAATCATGACTTATACTCCCATAATCAGCTATTTTTTGGCCAATATTCCCCGAGCCCATAGTCGCAAAAGCCAGCCATAAGAAGAATACCATCACAGGGGCTACCAGTACGTGGTTTAAGAAGCGGGACCACCAATCAGAGGTGAATTTGCTTTTTGTCTTTGGAAGAGAGGCCGCTACAAAAGCTATTGGAGATAAGATGATCAATATCCACAACACTACCATTCTTATCAACATAATGAGCATATATGCCCCTATTGTCAGCATAGCAACAAGAGAAGTTATTATACCCAAAACAGCTGAAAAGAACATTTCCACCCCTAAATTATCCGCAGCTGTGCCTTGTTTTTCAGAAACATACTTAAATACGTCCCCCATATGCATAGCCCCTACCAGGTTACCGCCAGCTGTAGCAGCGATTGCGTTGAGAAAGGTCATAGTAAATACATGGGCCGCATCTATAATAACTCCGGCGATTAACTTGCTGAAGTTGACTAATATAGCCATTAAAAATAATGTAGGCAAGGTCTTTTTCATCTCATAATTTGAAAGACCAAGGATATTGGCAAAAGCTATTACCAAAAGCGCCACCACAAAAAACATATTTGCCACGTCCCGCACCATAGTCCAACCCAACTTTACTACCCCCTCATTGGCAAAATTATTATACTCTGCAATTTGGATAAAAAATTCCAAAAAAGCTAAAGTAAGCTCCTGGAATAACTTAGCCAGCCCCATCAGCATCCAAATAATGAGGGAAGCCGTGGCATCAGCAGGATCAAAAACCATATCTATAAAACCTATATCTTCTTGTGCCAACGCTATATCAGGTGATACAACAAAAATTAAAACCGACAAAACGAATACTAAACCAATTTTTATTTTATTTTGTGATACTTTTTTACCAACCCGCTTTAAAAAATCCATGTTGATTATATTTACTTAAATTATATCACACTCCAAAGCCTACAACCAAAAAAGCCGGTCTCCCGGCTTAGCAAATTGTCTTGATTTTAAGTACCAATTAAAGCCCGTTCTTATCCAATAAGTTGATGGTACTGTGTATTACCTCATTCTGCTCGGGCACCATAGACAAATCCTCGGGCTCAAGTTCAAACCACCTTGCAGTATGCTTTTGCCTGTGTGGCTCTAGATTCTTCTGTCTGGTTAAAAAAACAAAGTAATGTACCTCTTTCCACACATTATGAGTGCGAGAAGGGCGCTCAATCCGGCCGAGATAGTGCACGGGCTCGAGCTCACTGCTCTCAATCCCGACCTCTTCCTTTACTTCCCTGATCGCAGTCTCCAGCAGTTCTTCTTTGTTATCTTCAGCATCTTCTGACATCCCTTTGGGCAAACCCCAAAACTCCTGCTCTCTTTTAGTCGGAATAGTCTGAAGCGCCAACTTCCAGCCGTCAGTATGAGGTCTCAATACTACACCGCCGGCAAATACATTTTTCTTTACAAACTCATCTTTGCTTTGCTTGGAGTGGATTACCTGTAGTTCAGGTGTGCTGTTTTTGAGCTTATCTATTAAGTTTTGTTTGAAGTTTTTGTCGGACATAAAGTGAAGTTTAGTTTGTTCTTATAGTATAATTAATCCTTGAGCTCGTCAAATCAGAGTAATATGACACCACAAATACTTAAGCAGCTGGAGCTACCAGCTGCTTAAGTCTTCCAATCTAGATTGTACTTGAAGACCCAAGGTCGACACTAGGGTCTAACCGGTTTGTGTATGATGGTTTTTCAATAGACCTATCATACATTAAAGAACGACCTCGATTGCCGGATTAATCCAGGAGCAGACATTATACCAAGGGAGAACTAAAGCTGCAAGAATAGTATTCAAATGACCTTATTTGCTCAATCTGCTCTTCTTTAGTTTTGGGTTGTTTTGTTTTTTGGGTCATAATGCAAAAGATGACATACATCGTGGACACTCCACTTTCTGAGTTAGAGTCTGAAATGGAAGGTTTGTAAAAGGTTGAGAGCCTTTTACAAACCGAAAGAAGTGGCGTTAGCCACTTCTTTCTGGTAGTCTAGTGGTATAATTTTATATCCGGAGAATATCTATACTGCAATTTGAACTTCTCGTCTTCGTGGTGCACCTTCTTTGTCCCGGCCTCGCTGTCTCTGGTTATCGAGACAAGGCTTTCTCCTCTACAAATTCCTTTATTTTCAAAGCATCACTCAATAGCTCCTCAGCTTTGTTAAAACTATAACTGCCTTCTTGAAATTCTACATACCGGGTCTCCATATAATAATCATTGAGTTTTATAACAGTATCAAGAAATTGATCAAATTCAGAATCAACATCTGAACATAACTCTAATAGTCTATCCAGTTGATGAATTTTTGGAGGCTCTTCATTATGATAAGCTAAAAAAGCTTTTAAACTTTTTTCTACTATTTGTTGAGATAGATAATAAGCTGTACTGGGGGCTCCCATTTCATTTTCTACCAAGGCAGTAGCAGATTTTTTATCTTTATCAGCCTCTTGCAGCCAATCCTTTAGTAGTTGTTTATTTTTCATATATTTTTCTCCCTTTATTTAAAATATTATTAATAAACACCCCACTTTTCCTCTTTCGTTTTACCTCATCCGGAGTAAGAACTATTAAATCGAAGGGAGCTTCCGGTGGGTATATTTTTTTTCTCAGCTCTTGTTGTCTTTTCCGTTGAGGCTTTTCAGTATCTTTAATTATCAATAAATCCAAATCACTGTCTGGATCGGGGTTACCACGAGCATATGAGCCGAATAAAATTATTTGATCTGGAGAGTATTCTGTCTTTATTTTTTTTACTATTCGATCTAGCACATCTTCTTCAATTTTGGGTTGTTTTGTTTTTTGGGTCATAATTTATTTTTAATTCCAAATAGTATCCACATGTTTAGATTTTTCCATTTCAGGATCATTAGTAATAACAGGCACATCTACCTTCTTCGCTGTCCCAGCAATTAGACGATCATGCAGTTCAGGT
>JBDGRJ010000028.1:0-6619 GCA_042218115.1 Minisyncoccia bacterium
CCGGGCTGTATTCTCGGCCATATTCGATCATACGAAGAGTAAAATTTTTCCACTCTTTTTGGGGTAAATTTTTCATTAAATCCTGCTCTATTTTATCAGGTTTTTCTTTGCTTGTCAGACCAAACTTTTGTGACAGTCTCTGTACGTGAGTATCCACTGCCACCCCTTCTGACTTGCTGAACGCTTCACTCAGTACTACATTAGCAGTCTTTCTTCCTACCCCTGAAAGTTTCTGCAAATCTTGTAAATTTTTTGGGATCTCGCCGTCGAAATCTTGTTCTATCTTCTTAGCTGTATCTAAAATATATCCTGCTTTGCTGTTGTATAGTCCGATTGAATCAATTTCCTCTGCCAGTTCATCCTTATTTAAATTCAGATAATCCTCCCTGTTTGGATATTTATCAAACAGCTTTTCTGTCACTTCATTGACCTTTTTATCTGTGGTCCGAGCGGATAAAATTACTGCCACCAGCAGCTGCCATGTATTGTCATAGTTCAATGCAGTGCTCGGATTCTCAGGAAACAGATCTTTAAGTTTATCCACCACTATTTGTGCTCTCTGCTTTCTTGTCTCTTTTGGCATTTAATTAATTTAAAATGAGAAACTGGGTGCTTTCGGCTAAGCCGTGGCGCACCCGGACCGAAAGAACGATGTGGCCTTGCCCGCGGATGAACGGGCTCTTCAGAGCATGACTGGTGTAAGAACATCCAGCCAAGTTGAAGGCTCTCACGGACTTCCCGCTCGAGCAACCACTAACTATGACCCTTCTAGTATATAAACTATCGGGGTCTGTCGGGAGTTTTTAAAGTCTCTAACTCCCTTTCAACCTCTTGGCAAGTTCCTTCTAGAAAGTGCCAAGGGTTTTCCTCGCCATCACCCAGAGACCTAAAATCATTCGGAATCTGACCACTGCATTCTCCACAACGGTCAGATGAGCCCGGAATGGGGTCCGGGTCATCGCAATTACAAGACATCACACTTCCTGCCACTTTTTATTGCACCCCCTCTCCAGCCTTTCGGCCCACCTTTTGGTTGGGGGTGTTTTTAGGTGGCAGTTTTTAGGATCAATGAACGAGCTTCAGCTTATCCAAGATTATATCAAAATAAAATTGTAAGTAAAAAATGAGAAGCTTTTATTTCTCGCTGGAAGTAGCAGCTCCTTTACATTTTGTTCCTAGTCCTCCGACACAGCTTTCCTCAGGCGGGTCTCCACGTTCCGGGCATTCTTTTGAGTAAATACAAGCTTCATCTGTGACAGAATCTAGTTGCTGTTCAATGTTAGGTCCGGTCAATGGGCCGTAGCTGATTAAAATTCGATCAAGATCTTCGAATACATAATCTGCCGGGTTTGTAATACGCTCTCCGTTTACGAATGCCTTGAGAGATTTATTTTCATTACTGCAGTACTCGGCTCCGTTATCAAGCTGAAAACATTTATTGGTCAGCTTCATACCCAGGCTTTTAAAGTGCTCAGATAGAGGAATTCCATCTTTGTGTTGGTGAATTATGTGCCCTACCTGGTCGTGATGATGTGAATACTTATGCTGATGTTGTTCTCCATCAGACTGATATTTGGGTTTTGATAGATCTATTTTTCGGTTATTGATGTATACCGCTATATCTGCGTGCTTGTGTACTTGTTTCTTACTGGATGTATTCGTTATTTCTTGATTCTTTTTTGCTTGATTAATTATATTGGCAAACTTTTCTGCTGTTCTTGGCAGCTGATCCAACACTTTATTGCCAACTATGAATGACGGGGTGCCTTGCAGGTTAAACTCACTGGCACTTCTCATATCAGATCTGACATTCTCCTCTACTTTGTCGCTGTTATAATCTTGTTTGAACTGCTCCGTATCCAAGCCTATCTCCTCAGCGTAAGAAACAAACAAGCTCTGCGGGCTACCTACCTGGCCCCACTCTTTTTGGTTTTCAAACAGCTTGTCGTGCATAGCCCAGAACTCACCTTGAAGTCCCGCCGCTTCAGCTGCACGAGCAGCCTTCAGTGCATTTTTATGAACCTGAACTAGAGGAAAGTGTCTAAATACCAACCTGAGACCATCTATATTTTTCACCAACTGACTCAAGACAGGTTGATAAGACTTGCAAGCCGGACACTGAAAATCTCCATACTCAACCAAAGTTACCTGTGGGTTTTCAGCTCCTTTGGTCCACTCGTCTTCTCCGATATTAATATCTACTGTTTCACCTCCTGATACTTGATCCGATTGGTTGGTTTTTTGGACCATATAAACTCCAAAAATAACCGTGAGTATCAATATACCTCCTATGATGAGCCAGATCGTTTGGTTATTGTCCAGATCGAACATAGATTATTGATTAAATTTTAATAAAAACTAAAAGTTAAGGTCTAAAAGAGCAAAAATCTGCTTTGGATTTCACTTATCACCGTGCTATAATCCTACCATAGCAATAGTTAATCTGCAACTAAATGAGTAAATACAACAAGTCAGTTTTTATCTTCCGACGAGCATTACGCAGAAAGGACAATACCGGACTGATAGCCGCACTTAAAAACTCAGAGAAGGTATTGCCTTGCTTTTTCTTCAGTCCGAACCAGCTGGAAGACAATGAATACAAGAGCAAAAACTCAGTCCAGTTTATGGTCGAGTCACTGAAAGACTTAGAGAGTCAGTTGAAACAATACGAGGGTAAGCTGTATAAATTCTACGGAAAGCAGCCGGATATTATTGAAAACTTGATTAATGAAGAAAACATAGAAGCTGTATTTACCAACCGAGACTATACCCCTTTCAGCAAAAAAAGGGACAAAAAAATAAAAAATATCTGCCAGCAGCAAGGTGTGGGTTTTATCCAAAAAAATGATTACCTACTAGTCGAGCCGGAGAACATTGAAACAAATCAGGGAGATCCATATAAAGTTTTCACCCCTTTTTACAACAAAGCTAAACGGAAAAGAATAGACAAGCCCGAACCCAACCAGCATACGAATTATTACACAGGGGAAATTAAAGCATCGGAAGGTGAAAAAATATATGATGAGGTTTTGGAGTCAAAAAATAAACAACTGTTTCAACACGGAGGCCGAGACGAAGCTATGAAGACCATCAGAAATCTCCATAACTACGATAACTATGAGCAGGACAGAGAGATACCAGCAAAAGACGGAACCACGGAGATGTCGACACATAATAAGTTTGGCACTATCTCAATACGCGAATTCTACTGGGATATAAGAGACCAGCTCGGCCGAGGGCACGAGCTAATACGTGAGCTGTTTTGGCGCGACTTTTTCACTCACATAGCTTTTCATTTCCCTAAAGTATTTGGAGAGCCTTTTTATGAGAAATATAAACAATTCAACTGGAGCTACAGCAAGAAGAAATTCAAGGCCTGGAAGGAAGGCAGAACAGGTTTCCCGATAGTTGATGCGGGTATGAGACAACTAAACACGACAGGTTGGATGCACAACCGAGTACGGATGATAGTAGCTTCATTTTTGACTAAAGACTTACGCATAGATTGGCGCTGGGGCGAAAAATACTTCGCAACGAAATTGATAGATTATGATCCGGCAGTAAATAATGGAAACTGGCAGTGGGCCGCCTCTACCGGGTGTGATTCTCAGCCCTATTTTCGGATCTTCAACCCCTGGTCGCAACAGCAAGACCATGATCCGGAAGCGGAGTATATAAAAAAGTGGGTGCCCGAGCTGGAAAATATGAAAGCCGACAAGATACACAAACTCAAAAAAGAACAAAAACCATTAGAAGACACCGATTACCCGAAACCAATGGTAGACCACGACACACAAAGAAAAAAGACACTCGAAAAGTTTAAACAACTCAATTAAGATGAGATTCTTTACGCTAGAAACAAAAAAAGAGCAACTGGATAAATTTTTAGAATTTTGGGGTCAGTTTTATCACAACAACAACACTAAACAATACAAAAAATACATCAACCAAGATGAGCTAGACCAACGACAGCTAGAGCTATTCAGCAAGTGGCGCAACAACTCCGAAAACTTAAATCAAGCCAAGCAAGCTGTATGGGGGCAAGTGGAGGGTAAAATTGAGCTGCTAAATGAGTTTAGACAGCAAGAAAAAGTTAATCTAAAACGATTCAGAGATGAGTTTGGTTTTTTACGACCAAGATGGCTGATTTATCTACTGCACTGGGCCAGCCCCAAAAAATACCCAATCTTTGATCAATATACATTTACAGCTCAAAGATATATCCAGTTCCAAACCCTCGAAGAGCTGCCCTATCAAGATAAAATTATAGAAAGATTTTACTTCAACCATTTCGTACCTGACTTTTATCGCCAGCTAAACAAAAAGGATTTATCTGGGTTACAAATTTATCAAGGCCTCGCCTCTTTTGGTAAATTTTTGATCAGGCTGACTGAGCTTGAGGATAATTATTAGCTATAGTTTTCTTATTATTTTTTCCTATCTTCTAGCAGTTTAATAAGTCTATGCAACTCTTGTTTTGTTGTGGAGCTTAAGTGGCTCTTTTTTAGGATATGCTTCGCTTGATTTAAATATTCTTCTACCTGATCACGAGCATAATCCACGGCACCACTGCTTTCAAACAATTTTTTAATCTCCTCTTTTTGTGTGTCGGATATTTCATCTGCCCCCAGGTTAGGTTTTAAAATATCCTCATATTCTTCATGTCGTTGTTGTTTTACAAAATGAATCAGTATATTGCTGCAACCTTCTTTGATGTCAGAAAAATCATCTTTGCCCGTCTGATCTGAGGTTAGATCAATCAAATTATCCTGAATCTGAAAGGCAAGCCCCATTTTTTGGCCCCAACGCTTACAAAAATTAAGCCGGCTCTCACCCCCACCGGCTAAAGCAGTACCTATCTGCATCGGGCGGATAAAGGTGTAGCTTGCTGTCTTTAAGCTCATCTTTTTAACCAAATAATCCATATCCTTGCCCTCTCTTTTGTCCATATCCATAATCTGACCTACCAGCACTTCTTCCCCCATGTTGAAAAACTTCTCTTTTGCCTTTGTTTTATTCTGTTGGCTATAACCTTCGGCCAAAAAGAAAAGCTCGCTTACCCATGAATAAATTAAATCACCTGACAGCATAGCAAGGCTTTCGCCTATATGCTCACCATCTTCTAGCTGTGAAAAATTACACTCTGATATATATTTATGAATTGTCTGTTCACCTCGACGCAGACTATCTCTGTCTATAATATCATCATGCACCAAACCGAACAGATGAAACAGCTCAATCGCCAAATACGGACTCCAGGAACTTTTAGTACTACTCTCATCTGAGGTTTCCATATACATTAGATAAGCAACAAAGGGCCGAATTCGTTTTGCTTCCGCTAAAGCCAGAGTTTTAATTTGACTCAATAAATCTTCTATAAGCTCATTTTCATACCTCTCTTTAAAGCTCTTTGTTTTTCCATCCAGATAATCTTCCAGCTTGACTTCAAACTGTTGCTTGAAGTTGGGATAAGAAATATTCACAAATAAGGTAATATTTACGTATTTTAGCTAGAAACTTACATTAGCAAATATGAGGTACTATGTGCAATTAAAATATTATAAATCTATTCTTTTTGTAACAAACTATTAGAACCCCCCATGAATTTTACAACAGAATTTTATTTATTATAGGACATAAAGATATTTTTTTCCAAAATAACTAGAATGGATACCCACCTAGAGTCTTGGGTACTCCAGGCGGGCAAGATGAACAGGCTACAAATTCTGTGCAACTATCCAAAGGATATCTTCCTCTGTTTCTACCTCCCTGCTCTGGTTTGATGTGTCAATAATCAAAATCTCCTCATCCTTGGGTATGTATCTTCTTATCCCCCTCAAATTCTCTGTGGTAGTAAACTCAGAGAGTGAGTCCTCAGCCACCCCAACATCACTGCCAGCTGCATGAACTATACTTCCATCTCCTGTTACTAACCCTACATGTCCGACTCCTTTGTTTGGGTCATCATAGTAGTAATCAATCCTTCCACTTTTAAACACCACGTCTCCTTTTTTGGTGCCCTCTTTTGCCACAACTTCCCCTAGTTGCAGTTGCTGAATTGATCTTCTTGGCAACCAGATGCCAAAGCGGGAATACACCCATTTCACTAGAAGCGAACAATCCAGCACATCAGGAGCTTGCTCCATACTTGCACCTCTCCTATAAGTGGTGTTTTCTATGCAATAATTCAACAAACTACTGAGATTCGGATTTAATATCTCAAACCCCAGTTCACACAGGATTTCCACTGCTTCTTTTTGTTCTTTAAGCCCCTTTAGCTCATCAAACTTACTAGTCCTGAAGGCAATACGGTCACAGCGTGTAATGTAGCCATGATACCTCATCTGTAGTTCCTCCTACTCCTAGGATAGAGAACAATTAAAAAAGCCTGCCCGAGTGGGCAGACTTTGAAGGTAAACTCAAAACCTTCCCCCTCGGTCAGACAAGGGGGGTAGTTTCTATGAAGCTGGACCAAGTTTTGAGGCTTTTTGTTATTAGCATGAAATTTTAGTTAAGTTTACTTTAGAAGAAATGAAATATTTTTCAAGTAAGTGGACGCCTTGCAAAATAGTTGGAAACAGTTTAAAAGAGAGGTTTTTGTGTACTATAGAAGGATAAA
>JBDGRJ010000029.1:0-12453 GCA_042218115.1 Minisyncoccia bacterium
TGGATGTATGGCCCAGTACCCTTTTTTAGAAAAAAACTCCAGCAGATACTTCTTGGTGGGCATAGCGGGCATGCCACCGGCATAGAGCATAACCTTATCTTGCTTGCTCTCAGAGAAAAGTTTTGAAGTAAAGCTTGGGTTTGGTGGTAAAAACTCTGCTCTGATTTTATCTTTGAATTTTGTTCTTTTTGTGTGCATATTGTTTTTTAATCAAACAAACTTTAATTTTCAGCCAAATTAATAAAGCTACAACAGAAACTCTTCCAGTGCCTCCTCCTCATTTGTCTTTCGGCTTACTATATTAGACCATTCCTGTTCATGCTCAAACACCATCGCATAAGGCAGCAGGCGACTGAAGCTATCTGGCTTCTTTTCTGGATCGCTATGGAAGTTAATCCTGTCTTTTTCTGCAACTTCTAGGTATTCCTTGAACCCTAAAATACTATTCTTTAGCTTAACCCCCTTTTCAGTCTTTGCCGACATTAAAAATTGAAATGGAAGAACTATTCCTCCAGATATTATAAGTGCGATTGGGTTAATTGGAACAAATGAAATTACACTACCAATGAAATAAAGGAAAATTGCAATAAAAATTATACCCCAGCCTATTTTATTGTATTTACGTTTAATAGCTCTCGGGTCTTGTTTATACAAGCCTTTTTTAAATAATTTCTTTGATACGGAATTGTTAAAATCATAATAACAAATAGTGTCGTCAGATCTTCTATTCTCTTCTTTTAGCTCATAGATAGATAGTGCCTCCCTATTTTTAAACAATGAATTAATTAACTTGCTATTGAAGTCATCATCGGGGAGCTGCTCGGCTTTATCAGTTTTTACAACCTTGGAATTAGACTTATCCTCCTCATACTCAATAGACAACCACCCTTGATTAATACAATAAATTACCTGGGCTGCTATCTCTCTGTCATCAATATTATTGTCTAATAACAAACCCGCCTCAATTGGGCTCAGCTCATCAGGAATATCATAAAAGGGTATAGTTATATTATCACCTTCAGCTTCTCTACCCTTTAAAAACCACAGTACCAGACAAAATAGCAGCGTAATCAGTGGTAAGATAAACTCCCAATATTCTAAGTATATACTGGACATATTAATTACTTTACTAGAAATTAAGTCTCTACCAGCTCCCTCCTCCACCTCCTCCGGCACCACCACCTGCTACACCACCGGTCGTTCCGCTGCTTGCGGATTGCCCAAAAGATGATTCGGCTATAGCAGAATCGAAATTACCCATACTGTCAGCTAAAGTCGTAGCAGAGTAGCCCCCAGCGTAACCATAGTACCAATCCGGCTCCTGATTATATATATCCTCAAACTCCTGTGCCCACTGATCCTCAACTTCGAAAGCTATAGCATAAGGAAGAAACTTTTCAAAAGTCTCAGGATTTTTCTCAGGTGCGTTATGAAATTCAATCCTCTCCTCTTCAGCTACAGACAGGTATTTTTTAAAGCCCAATACTTTCTCTTCTACTATTGCTCCTTGCTTGGATTTGGGGGTCATAAAATAACCGAATATCCCGATAACAGCCCCGGAAAAGAAGGTCATAAGCGACGCTTGGTAATAATCAGGATACCAATGAAAAACAAAAGTGGAGCCGAAAACCAACACTGCAGATATAAATAAGAACCACCTTCTCATTTTCTTAGGGTTATAGCGATAATAGTTCGCTGCTGTTAACTGTCTTGAAATATCCTTTTTCATTTTATACAGTGCTGCTTTCTCGGGTTTTATATCTTCCAGCTCAGTTTCACCCTTTTCTTCAAACAGGATACTCAACAGTTTTTGGTCAAAGCTGTGTTCAGCCTTGTTCGGCTCTTTTTTCTTTTTTAAAACGTATTTCTTATCATCAAACAGCACTCCTTCTTCTTTTTTATACTCTATCTCTAAAAACCCTTTCGTAGCTAAATATATTATCTGAGCCGATAAATCATGTCTGTGAATTTTTTCATCTACAAGCATACCCATCTCTACCGGAGTTAAGTCCTCAGGAGGTTCATAATGAGCAATTACACTACCTCTACCGGGACGGTCTCGGCCCCATTTATACCACACAATGAACATAATCAGAATCATAACTACTATAACACTCAGCAACCAATTATCTTTAATATATTTCAGTACTTCCTGCACTTTGGTTGGCTCTTTGACTACTCCCTTGGGTAACCCAACTGCAACGGTAAATGCTTCAGAGTGAGCCAGGGATTCTTTCTCCTTAAAATTAATCTCTGCAACTTTTCCATTACGTCCGGAAAAATAAATATTTTCACAATTATTTTCGCTGCCTGCTGTACCGATATAACATTCTACTTTTAGTTCTGGTCTTTCTATTTTTTGAGGTAGTTCTACCGTTACTTCTGCACTATCAATAGACACCTGCCATTGTCCACCAATAGCATTCCAATACAGTTCATCATAATCTTTAAAATACCTAAAAGCCCAATCAACCTGATAACTTATGTTATAAGTTTGGATACCGGAAACTTTTTTATCGGGATCTCCGATTTTTATTTTCTTATTTGTGATATTGTCATCTATCGTAAAAGGGCGCTCATTCCCTTCTGAATCCACTACTTTTACATTACTAATCTCAATATTCCTTCTTAAAACACTATCACCGAATTCTTTTGGTATGGTTCTAAAAATTCCATGACGTGATGCTCCTTCAAAATCATATTCTATACTCTCAGAAACCTCTATTGAGGAATCACGATTTATTTTTATATCTACCGTGTAATCATTAATCTTCTCTGCTTGTGCAGGAGATAAAAAAACAAAGCCACTCAACAGTACACTAAACAGACAGGTATATAAATAATTCTCAACTGACATAAAAACTAATTATACATTGATTTACTTTAGTATATTATAAATATGTCATTTTACAAATTAGCACCTTTGCTCATTCATCTAATTTTAGTATAATGTCAACAAAATAAATATAATTATGTTTTTACTAGACCGATACTGGTTCGATATATTAATAACAATCGGGATTATAATCGGCGGCGAAGGAATATTAGTTCCTGCTATCTACTTTTCTTTTTTCGGTCTTTTTTCATTGGGAAAATTAATGCTGCTAGCAGTAATTGGAAACCTGATTGCTGATACAACCTGGTATTGTGTGGGCCGTTTTATGCCGTTTGAAAAGCTAAAACACAAAAAGTTCTTTCGCAGATATACTAATGAGATAGAACATGCAGGTGATACTATAAAAACACATGGTCTGTTATTTCTCTTTATCTCAAAATTTGTCATTGGTACTAGAACAATTATGCAGCTGCTTTGTGGTATCAATAGAATCTCGGTTGTAAAATATGCTATAGTAAACTCACTTGGTATAGTAGCGTACGTGGGAGTGTTGTATGGATTATCCTTTATTTTTAGGCAAGGGTTGGCTCAGTTTAAACTGTCAGTAGCCCTGTTTGAGGGCATATTTGCAGCTTTCTTTATTTTAGTAATCTTTGCCTCTATATTTTTGGGTAAAAAAGCAAAAGACCAATGGTTTCAATTATAATCCCGGCCTACAATGAAGAAGATACGATTAGTGAAGTAATAACCGGTATTGAAAATCATAAGTGGGTGGATGAAACTATCGTAGTCGATGACGGTTCAAAAGATGAGACCGCTAAAAGAGCTGAGAATGTGGCTGATAGAGTAATAAAACTACCACAAAATAAGGGGAAAGCTACCGCCATGGATCACGGTGTAGCAAATGCTAAAAATGATATTGTTTGTTTTTTAGATGCGGATATAAAGAATCTGAACAAGGAAATTTTAACAAGACTATTAACTCCAGTTGTAGAAAAGGGGTATGATATGTTTGTAGGAATATGTGGCCGCAAACGCTATAAACTAAGCAGGTTTCTAATCTTTCTGCCCGTACTAGGAGGACAAAGAGTGCTGACCAAACAGCTATGGAAAGAGGTACCTCCGGTATATAAAAAAGACTTCCAAATTGAACTAGCTTTAAATTACTTCAGTAAAGTAACAGGACGTAAAATGGGTATCACGGTGCTTGAGGATCTAGACCATATACCAAAAGAAAAAAAGTACGGACTAATCTCAGGACTATTAAAACGAATACAAATGGGAATAGATATTTTTCAAGTCACTTTTACTCTCTATGTAATTGAGACGATAAAAAGAAAAGTGTCTCAATTATTTTGATTTATTCTCCACTTTTACCCCTCAAGTGAGTCCAGCAGCGGCTAATCAACCCTCCAAAAACAGCCAACCCGAACAATATTTCTATAAACCAACCGACAACGGGGATAACACTAAGAACTGCTAAAATTATTATGCCTACAGCCAAGCTATTCCAGCTGAGGGTAAACTCAGGTTTATTAAAGCTATATTTTCCCAAGATGCTGCCTATCAGCATACCGGCACCAATCTTAGACAACACCAACAATAACATAAACACCAAAGCTAAAATCACACTTAACCAAAAGCCGAAAATACTAGTAAACAACCCGACCAACAGTGCTGGAAGCAGGATTATTACGGCTAGCCCCACTAATGAATTTCGAGAAAAATTATTCACAGCAGGAGCCATCATCGACTTTATCTTATTTTTAAATAACCAGAACAAAGCAAGGCCTGCTATAAGCTCAGAGAGTAAACTTATCCACCACCAGTGATTAAATCTATCCGCTATCTTTTGGATCAAGCTTTTGTCTTGTTGTTTTTGTATAGGCCAAGAAGATTCTGATGTGGGGGTAAAGCTGACAGTGCCGCCTACTTGCTGATCTGAAGATATTTTTGCTTTCTGCTCAGCCGTATAATCCAGATTACCGTCTATCTTAGCATTTTCTGTAATATCAAACACTAGTGAGTTCACATGAAGATTACCTCCAATTTCACCATCCATAAAAACTTTACGAGCAAAAACTCGGGTTGAGCTATTTATCTTTCCTTCCAGATTCAAGTGATTGGCGATTAAAATTGCCCCCTGTTCAATCTCCGCCTCGGGATGTACTGTAATCTGCGACCCTAATAAGATCGCCTCCCCGTCAATATTACCATGAATATTGATCTCACCCCCTAACGCTCTGACATCATCTTGAGTATTTCCTTCTAAATTTAAATTAACCCCACCTAATAACTTATCTCGGGTAGTAGTTCCTGAGGTTATTATAGTCTCAGCTATACCCAACATATCACCTTCTACAGTTCCAAAATTACTAAACTTGTTGGAAGCAAAATAAAAATTTTCTCCTATATTCTCACCTTGTTCCACTTGTAGATTAGCCCCGCTTTTAAGCTCATAAGCAGACACTGTCGTAGCTGAGACAATGAAGAGCAAAGTTGTGGTCAATATAAATTTAGCGATTTTCATACCAATCTGATATAAATTTAGATATACCTGAAAACAAACCATGCCTGCCGTGTTTTTCCAATGTAAAGCTGGCCTCTTTTTTTGGTTCGATACCATCGCCTATATCTAAGGCATAACTTTCCGTAAACTCTGCTCCGAAAAATAGAATTAGAGATGAATAATAAACCCATAGTAAAAATACTACCAGCGAACCGGCCGCTCCGTAAGCTGTACTGAGGGTACTCTGTGCTATGTACCAGCCAATTAAATTTTTACCTAAAGCAAATAAGAATGTGGTCACAACAGCCCCTATTCCCGCATCCCTCCAGCTCAGTTTCACATCAGGAACTACCCTAAAAATTACATAAAATAGAATAAATAATATTACCAGACCTATAGCAGTATTTAGTCCAGCTAATACTGAACCGGAAAGATAAATAAACTGATCAACATAGCTAAAGCCAAATGAGATTATACCCTGCGCCACTAAGTTCACTATAAATAACAACCCTAAAAACAACATCATCAAAAAGGCAATAGCTCGGCGAAGTAGAAATAGCCGCACTATATCATCTGATTCTACTTCTACACCAAACACCTCATTGAGTGCCTGATGTAAATATGTAAAGATAGCACTCGAGGTCAAAACTAAAAGAATAACACTATAGATCGCCCCTAGACTAGCATTAAAGCTCAAAGTCTGATCTAAGAGCTGTTTTATTATCTCGGTATCCTCCAAGCCGGTAAAGCGTGGTATCGAGGCTATAATTTGGTTTTGCACCTCGGGAGTGTTCCAAAGCAGCCCCCCCAAAGATAGTGCAATTAACAAAAAGACCGGCAAAGCCAAAACTACATAAAAAGACATAGCTGCACTGTGGCCAATTGAGCCGTCCTTATAAAGGTTTATTAAGGTACTTTTCAGTACCCGTTTAAGTTTCTGCATTAGTTATCCTCTTTGTTTATAATTTCTTTTAGTTTTGCTTTGGCTTTTTCCAGTCCTATATCTTTAATATCCTTCAGCTCTCCATCCCCGTTTTCTACTTTCTCATAAATTTTATCCAAAACAATATCGGGCTTAATCCCTTTTTGGTCAATCAGGTCTCCGCTTGGGGTGTACCACTTAGCTATAGTAAGCTTGATCGAGGACCCGTCCGGAAATATTTTCAAATCTTGCACCGACCCCTTACCAAATGTTTGTTCACCTATTAAAGTAGCCGCATTATGGTCTCTAAGAGCCCCGGCCACTATCTCAGCACCGGAAGCAGTGCCTTTATTAACCAAAACCACTGTAGGAATACCCACAAGCCTGTGTGAGCCGTTAGTTTTAAACCTTTTGTTTATATCTCCGTTTTTTCCTTGTGAAACAATGGTGCCTTCTCTTATCCACTCACTTGCTACATCGATAGAGGTCTTCAAGAAACCTCCGGGGTTGTTTCTCATATCCAAAATAATACCTCGTGGTGATTTTTCTTGAATCTGTATGACAGCTTGGTTAAATTGATCCCAGGTATTTTGATTAAAGTACCTGATCTGCAGGTAAGCTATATTATCCTCTTTCATGCTAAAGTTGACCGTAGGTATATTGATCTTATCTCTGGTTATCGTAATATCAACAGGCTCATCTTCACCCTCATGTAAGACAGTCAAAGTTACATCAGTGCCCCCCTCACCTCTAATCTTCTGAACAGCTTTTTCCACAGTTATACCCTTAGTGTCTTCTCCGTCAATAGCGAGTATTTTATCACCTGCTCTTATTCCCGCTTTTTTCGCCGGAGACTGATCCAGAGGGGTGATAACCGTTAGCCTATTCTCACGTATTCCGATCTCAGCCCCGATACCCTCAAACTCACCTGAGAGGCTCTTGGAAAATTCTTTTGATTCTTTAGGAGGCATATATTTTGAGTAAGGATCATCAAGTGCATTTACCATACCCTTAAGTGAGCCATAGAACAAATCCACCTCATCCACCTCTCCGGCATACTTTTCTTTTACATAATCCCAGACCTTCCAGTATTGATCAAAGTTTACAGAGGAGGATCTATTTTGACTATAAAGATTAACTACCTTCTCTATCTTTACTTGGCCGTTTGAGTTAGTAAGGGCTGCTCTAGTGGCGTAAAAACTGCCACCAATAAAACCAACCCCAATCGAAACAAGAATTAAAATTGTTATCTTTATCGGGTTGTTTTTAAGCATTTGTTTTGTTAGTTATTTTTTCTATCTCTATACCCAAATCTTGGAGCCTGTTTACAATGTTTTGATAACCACGCTCTATCGGGTAAATATTTCTAAGTATGGACTCGCCTTCGGCAGCTATCATGGCATTTAAAATCGACATCGCGGGACGGATTGCCGGAGGAGCTACAATCTCATTACCATATAGTTCACTTTTTCCTTCAATCATAGCTCGGTGTGGGTCCAGGAGTAACACATCAGCCCCTAACTTCTGAAGTTCGAGATAGTATACAGCCCTGTTTTCATAACACCAATCATGTACTAATGTCTTTCCTTCTGCCTGAGTTAGTATAGGAGTAAACAAAGGTACCGCATCAATATTTAAACCCGGGAATGGTCTTCCCGAAAGCTTGTCCGGAAGTGCGGATAGATCAGAAGGTATTATCTCTATATCTGCTATTTGAAAATTACCATTAGTAGAGGTTCTCTTATTCTTTAGCTCAAAATCCTGCCCCATAACGGATAACTTCTCCATCTCTAGCTCTAAAAACTGAAGCGGACAGTTTTTTATCTCAAGATTAGAGCCGGTAGTGACGGCAAGAGAGATCCAGGTCATCGCCTCTATCGGATCTGGCATTATTGTATACTCCACTCTATCAGATAACGAGTCAACTCCTGTTATTTTTAAGTTTGTTGTACCAATACCATCAATCTGTGCACCTGCTTGTTTTAAGAAATAACATAAATCCTGAACCATGTAGTTAGCAGAAGCCATTTTTATCTCAGTCTCACCTTCTGCCAAAATTGAAGCCATGATAGTATTTTCAGTAGCTGTATCGCTGGATTCATACATAACAATATTATCCCCCGTCAGCCCCTTACTTTCCACAGCATAGCAATCCATGCGGTTATCGATCTTTAGACCCAGCTTCTCCATCGCTAATCTATGAGGTCTGGTAGTTCTCTCTCCCAGCTTACAGCCTCCGGAGCGGTAAATCTTAAAGTTATCCTTACGTTTAGCTAAAGCACCAATAAGCAACAAAGATACCCTGGTCTGCATACAAGCCTCTTTGTCTATCGCTTCTACATCCAACTCTTTTGAAGTATCTATTCGTAGTACGTCCTCTTTCAGCCACTCGACCTCAGCCCCGATGCTTTC
The DNA here is from genome assembly GCA_042218115.1 of Minisyncoccia bacterium. Lineage (GTDB taxonomy): Bacteria > Patescibacteriota > Patescibacteriia > Magasanikbacterales > UBA922 > JBDGRJ01. The sequence continues at coordinate 8,680 of JBDGRJ010000029.1, forward strand.
GAGTATCTCAATAATTCTATCTACGTCCTCAACATGAGACATATTATTTAACACCACTTCACCCTTTACTAAAACCGAAGCACACATAAGTGCTATAGTAGAATTTTTTCCAGCACTTACGTCTATTTCCCCATCTACCTTATTTGGTCCCTCTACTCGATAATAGGCCATATTAGATTGAAATCTTAGTAAAAATACGCTATTATTATACAGAAAATAAATACTATTTCCAAGCTCATGTACCCGAAAGATGTAAAATTAAAACATAAATACAGAATTGCAATACTCTTATTTTTTGTAGCAGCTTTTTTTATACTGGCGCCGGTAATTATATTTTACACTGTGGGCTATCGCTACGACTGGAAAAATCATGAAATCAAAAAAACAGGTGTAATAAGCGTAGATGTTATTCCAAACTCCAGTAAAGTATATGTAGATGGGGTAAAAATTAATCAAGGGTTGCCGTTTCGGTTGAGCAACAGAGCTCCCGGAACTTATCATCTCCGTATTGCCAAAGAGGGTTACAAAGACTGGGAAAAAGATGTCAAAGTTAAAAGCAAAAAGACTACTTATATAAAAAATGTAGAATTAATAAAAGACAACCTTCCTATAAAAATTCTGGGGAGAGAAATTAAATACGACTCCATCGACAATATCAAATTCTCTCCTCAGGGTAGGTACGCTGTCTTCTTTGTCCAAAATGATGATATTTATGAGATTAAGCTTCTTAATTTGAGATCAAAACAGATCAAAACACTTACAAGAATTACCCCAAAGAACGATCCAAGATTTAAGTGGAGTCGAAATAATCCATTCGGATATCTTATATTGAACAACAATACTCTAAGGCTATTAAACACCACCATAAACGACCAACTTGGTGACCCGATCTCATTTAAAAGCAGAATAAAACAAACACATATAAAGTGGGCTCACAACTCAGCTGCTCCGAAAGTGTTTACAAAAAACAAAGATAAGATTTTTTCTGTGACACAAGATGCAAAACAACTGCAAACAACACTGGCAACTAACACATATAAATGGGGGGTAACTACAGCAGGTGAAATCTTTGTCTTCAGTCCCAAAAATAATTTTCTCCATATAAAAGAAGAAGGCGTTAGATATAGAATAAAGGAGGAACTGAAAAAAATTATAGAGGTAAATCAGAATTTAATCTTGGCAAAAACTAAAGAAAATCAAATAGTAATCTTTAAAATTACAAGCGATAAAATTTCATCTAAAGCAAAAATTAACGGAGATAAGGTTAAAAAACTAACCTCTCCCGAAAGATGGGTGGCTTGGTCTCCATGGCAATTTTGGAGTATAAGCAGAAGTGGTGATATAAATCTTATAACCAGAACCGGAGAATATATTGAAAAGATTCACCAGCTTAACAATTATAACTCTATATTGTTAAAAACGAGAAAGGGTTTGAAGTCTTTTGACACACATTATCATGTCGAGCAAAATATTTTCTCAAACGGTGAAATTGAACAGATCAGTGTAGATAAAAATGCTGACACAATCTATATGTGGGGTAAAATTGGAAATCAAAAAGGTTTGTTTAAGCTGGAGTATTAAGACACATAAGATCAAGCTGAGATAAGACTCTTAATTAAAAAAGTACCAGCAATGTGCTAGTACTTTTTGTCTTTTATCTAATAACTCTCCCCGTTGCTTGCAACTAGGTTGGTAGTGAGTTATCTCTTTTGGGTGAGCGTGCAAAGCTCTAGAATATCATGTAGTCTGCTGTAGTGAGAGCTCATTTATCTATATTTCTATTTCAGTCTTGTCTCCTAAGAGCATTTTCCTGGCTTTTTCTCTTGGTTGTTGCTTATGTTTTACTTTCACCTTTTCTCCCACTAAACTACTTGTTATATCCATATCAATTTTCAACTCAGAATTACTCAAGATCACACTATTTGTAACTGAGGCCTCTTTTATCTCTACTCCCGTACCCACCGTTACATAAGGCCCGATTCTACAATTTTGCAGGTTGCAATTTTCTCCTATAATAACCGGCCCATCTATCCGCACATCAGGACCAATTTTAGTTCCTACTCCTATATGTACATTGCCCTTAATCTCAGCCTCATCGTCTATTAAGCCATTTTTAGGGAACTTCTCTTCTTCCATATCATCGAGCACCATTTGGTTGGCCTCAAGCAGTGCCGGTGGCTTACCTGTGTCAGTCCACCAACCCGATACCTCTTTGTAGCCCACCTTCTTTCCTTTATCGATAAAACGTGAGTGAATATCTGATATTTCGTATTCTCCGCGGTCACTTTTTTCAATCTCTTCAAATGCGTCAAAGAAGATTTGGGGGGCATACACATAAGCCCCAGTAACAGCAAAATTATTTGGTGGATCATCGGGTTTTTCTAGAACATCTTTTAGTTGGTCTTTTTTCTCTTCATGGAATTTAGGGACCCCGTATCTCTCCGGCTCATCTACCTCTGAAAGGGCCAGCATACAGTCATAATTACCCGACTCAAACTCATCGATCAACTCTTCTATACCTTCCAGGAAGATGTTATCCGACAAATAAAATAAAAACGGCTCATCTCTAACTAAGTCTTCACCTTGTTTGACTACATGGGCCAACCCTTGTGGTCCACCCTCCTGCTGAAAGTACTCTATATCAATACCCCAGTGCCCCCCGTCTCCGATATGTTTTTGCAGTTCGGTTTCACCCGGATTGAGATTTATATATATAGTATCTATACCAGCCTTCACCGCTGTTTCTATCGCATGAAATATCATAGGCTGGTTTCCTACCGGTACCATATGCTTATTTCTATTTTGTGTTATCGGATGTAACCTGGTTCCTTCTCCCCCTCCAGTCAATATTGCCGTAGTAACTTTCATAAGTAATTAATTTTTATCTTTTTTGAAAATAACAAGTCAATACTAACAAAAACTACCACCAAATCAACCCCCTCACTACAATATAGTAATACAGCTTCATAATAGGATTTCCTATCTTTTGCAGCAGAGGATCTTGCATTGATTTTTCTTGGAACTCAATCACCGGATGTGCTTTGGACAGCAGTTCTCGGTCGCTAATATCCTTAATTTTTTGGGTTTCTTTTCTCTTCTTAAGCCACAGCTTCCAGCTGCTTGGTTTGAGCCAATAACCAATTATCTCCAATCTCTTCTTAAACCAACCGTTTTTAATAGAATAAATTAACAAACCGAATTCAAGCACAAGTTCCATCGGCAGCAGCAATAGTAATGTAGGCCAACTAAAGAACCTGAGCCAGGTTCCATATCTGTTTCTCTCCATATAATAAAACTTGGTAATGCTGCGAGAAAATTGATACTTATGATAAAAAACCGAATCCGGAACCATTCTAATCTTATAGCCAGCTGACCTAAGTCGGAAGCTCCACTCCATATCTTCATGATATAAGAAATAATCTTCATCCCAATCTCCGTACTTTTCTATCAGATCAGTGGGAACCATCAAAGCTGCTCCACTAGCATACCCAATCTCTTGGGGTTCTTCTTTTTCGTAAGCATCTACTGATTTACGATAATCAGTACAAAAACCGAAACCCAGGTAATGAAATGAGTTGCCCGTACTGTTAATCTTATCGGTGTCGGGATGAAGATACATCATAGATTGGGCCATACCCACGTCATCATCCTGCTCCATCAGCTCTACCAATGGCTCAAAGCAGTTTGCGGCTACAAATCCATCGTTGTTGTGAAAGAAAACATAATCATAATCATTCTCCAGTGCCCACTCAGCACCTTTGTTGTTGCCGCCAG
>JBDGRJ010000003.1:0-3919 GCA_042218115.1 Minisyncoccia bacterium
ATTTCTTTTGTTCTTTTTATCTTGGGCGATCTTAAAAAATCCAGCATAAAATAAAATTAGCAGCCCGGAGACCGGGCTGCACTACTGCGCGATTGGAGATTAATTAGACTGAAGTTGATCTATCTTATCTTTTAACTCTTGAATGTCACTTTTAGAAGGAATATCCAGCTCATCCATCTTCTCCTCTACTTTGCTGCCTATCTTATCCTCCAGCTCTTCCCATTGCTGTTCGGATTTTTCCATCGCATCTTTGACAAAATCCGCAGCTTCGGATTCGTTCATCTCTCCCTCTTCTACCAACTTATCAGCTAGCTCTTCAGCTTTTTTTCGAGTAAGAGAAACGGCACCAAGACCGGCTAACACGGTCTTTTTTAGTATATTTTTCATAATGATTGGTTAAGAGTAAACCAATTACTATAATAGCGAAAAGATAAAAAATAAGCAAAGGGTTGAAAAATATCTGAAATTAGATAAAATATAGCCTACTACGGGCTGTAGTTCAGTTGGCCAGAACGTGCCCATGGGGTGGGTGAGGTCGCCGGTTCAAGTCCGGCCAGCCCGACAAAAACCGATAAATATTATAAACTAACCCAAGAACACACCTTTATCTAATCCTAAATTAAAGCAAACACCTATGAAGCAATCAAATCTATTTACCAAAACTAAGAAAAACCCACCACAAGATGCAGACTCTAAAAATGCAAAGCTCCTAATTCAAGGAGGGTTTATCGATCAATTAGCTTCGGGTATATACAGCTTTCTTCCTTTGGGTCTTCGGTCCTTACGCAAGGTGAAAGATATTATAAGAGAAGAGATGAACGACATCGGGGGCCAAGAGATATTAATGCCGGCCATACACCCTAAAGAGATCTGGGAACAAACCGACAGATGGAACGAGCCGGGAGAAGAAGTGATGTTTCAGTTTGAAGGACGAAGCGGCAAAGAGTACGGTCTGGGCTGGTCGCACGAGGAGGTTATCACAAGAATCGCACAGAAGCACTCTTTTTCCTATCGTGATCTTCCATTTTCCGTTTATCAAATCCAAGATAAATTTCGCAATGAACCGCGTGCTAAATCAGGACTGCTGAGAGGATTGGAGTTTTCCATGAAGGATATGTACAGCTTCCATCTGAGCGAAGATGGTCTGGAGGATTATTATGAGACCGTAGCTGATTCTTATGGGAAAATCTTTAAACGTTGTGGTTTAGACTCAATACGAACCCGAGCTGATGGTGGTTCATTTTCTAAATTTAGTGATGAGTTTCAGGTAATTACTGAAAATGGAGAAGACACTATCTACACCTGTAATGAATGTAGTTTTTCTCAAAACAGTGAATTAGGTGAGTTTGAAGACGGAAGTGAGTGCCCAGAGTGTAGCGGCGCCATCGAAGGCCATAGAGCAATCGAGGTGGGAAATATCTTCAAGCTCAAAACAAAATACTCAGATGCATTCGACTTCACGGTTACCGGCGAAGACGGTAAAGAGAATGATGTCTATATGGGCTGTTATGGTATCGGCCCCTCAAGAGTACTTGGCTCTATAGTAGAAGTACATCATGACGATAATGGAATAGTTTGGCCCAGTTCCGTTGCTCCATTTCATGTACACCTAGTTTCACTATCCTCCAACGACAGCAAAACACAAGATAAAATTAACAAGAAATCAGAACAGATCTACAATCAACTCAAAGAATCAGATATAGAAGTATTGTGGGATGATAGAGCAAATACCTCAGCCGGTGAAAAGTTCGCCGTGTCTGATCTGCTTGGTATGCCAATCAGGTTGGTTATCTCCAAAAATACTCTAGAGGAAGAAGCCGTAGAGCTTAGTGAAAGAAGTAGTGACGAAGAGAACATGATACCTTACAACAAACTGGAAGCACGTATCCAGGAGCTTATTTAATTATTCTGTCTCTAATTTACCCTCTCCTGTAGGGTTGTAGCCATTAGCAACCTCTTCTCCATCTGAATACCCGTCCCCGTCCGTATCTTTTTTGTTCGGGTCGGTACCGTACTTTTTCTCCTCCGAGTTAGTCAGGCCGTCATTGTCGGAGTCCTTGGTCGGCTTCATGTTGTCCTCTTGTGTACCAATCGGCTCTTGTAGCCCAAAGCTGCTGGTAGCATTAGTTGTAGTATTGTTGTTGGGCTCGCCAAGGCTGGCGCTACTGGTAGTAGTGCCGTCTAGACCTTTCATAGTGCTGGTTGGGCTAGGCCCGATACTCGGCATTTTCTTAGAATCAGCACCTAAGCCTCCGGTTAATCCTTTGGTTAGGCCGCCGGACATGATTTCACTAATTACCTCTTCGAGGGATTTTGTATTTTCAGGTGGGGTTACATTAATTTTCTCGTTGTGTTGAGTTAAGTTCACAGTAAGTGTCGCTTTTCCGGACAGATCAAAGTCTGTCGCTTTTTCTGTTGGGGTTAAATCAAATTTTATCTTACGTAGCATTCTGTCTTTTCTACCGATCCAGATCTCGGCATTTGCAATACTTATTTTACTTAGACCCTTACGCAAATCCTTTACATCTTCTTCTTTGTTCTTATCATCTTTAACTTCAGAATATGTTTTTACGAGCTCAACAATACCTTCTTTGTTAATCTCAACACTATAGTGAAAAGAGTTTATCCCGTTAATCTTTTCCTTGGGCAGCTCTTTTTTTACCTTAAATAGTTTTATCTTTTTAATAGCTTTTTTGAGTTGCTGCTTTTGCTTATCAGTAAACTTAACACTCTCACCTATTTTCCTCGGATCGGTCCCGGCTTTCTCTTTTACCTGGTCTAGATTACTAACCTCAACCCACTTATCTTCAAACCGAGACAGATCAATCAAAGTCAAAGAGGGCAGAGCAGTGAAGCTAAAATAAGCATTCTGGTCCACGAACTTCATTTTGCCGCTAATTGCCCCTTTGTTGGCTTCATTTTCTACGGTTAAACCAATCTCATGTTCGAATTTAATATTATCAGGGTCATGCCAATCATTGGCGCCTTCAAACTTAAGGTCAATCTTCCACTCTTTTTTCTCTTGTGACTCTGCGCCCTGGATAGCATTTAATAAATTACCCGAAGCCAATATATTAACAAAACCAAGTTTATCGGTCTTACCCTGGAAGCTAATCTTAATAGAGTGAGACACAGAATCTAGTCCAACCATATTTTGTTTCATATCTTTGATGACCTGACCGGGGGAGTTTATATATTGATAATAAGCATAAGCACCCCCTGCTCCTATCAGCAACAACAACACTACAATGCCGCCTATCAACCACCATTTTTTACTGTCTTTCCTGCCGCTGGCAGAGTCCGGGGTTTGGTTATCTGTTTGACTTTGTTTTTGAGCTGGTTCTTTCTTTGGCTTCTGCGCTTTTGCTTTTGAGGCTTTGTTTTTTTCTTTGCTTTCTTGGTTGGGTCCAGTTTTTACGCCACCTTCCGTTTTTTGTTGCGAACCCGAAGAAGACCCCGATTGTTGTCCAGCTTGTTGGTCTTCTTGTGGTGTATTTGATTGAGCTTTAGAATTATCCGGTGCCATATTGCTTAAAGTTATTGTTAAAGTGTGTATAGTATATCTAATTTAAACTAATATTAAAAAATTTTCTTCTTCAAGATGTGATATAATAGAATTGTAATTCTTAACCGCTAACATATGCAAGCACCTATCGTAGTCTCTCAGGAGGCATATTACATCTGATCCGTGCACTCTATGGCTGGAGCGCAATAGTTGGAGGCTGGGAAGTGCCATTGTGGCTCAGCTGGATCGTTATAGTTGTAGCTGCTATCTTGGTTTTTTTGCTTTCAACAAAGAAGAAAAGCTTTAATTCAATACATTTAGCTTAAAAAAATCAACACATAGCCTTTTAATTTAGCAATCATTTTGATAGGATAAAATCAGTAATATTTAACAGCCAATATATGTTTAACGGTA